>JALSJZ010000071.1 GCA_026989135.1 Sedimenticola sp.
ACTTCCTGCCGATCCTGTACGCGGCCTGGTTCAAGACGCCTCCCAATACCTGGCCCGCCGAGCGCTCTTTCGGACGGCGTGAGACAGCCTGGGCACTTTTGGCGCCGCCGCTGGTGACCGCCTTTCTAACCCTGGCTGTTGGGCTGCTGGCATCCGCGCCGTTCAGTCCGCTGCAGTGGGCGCGTTTTATCACGACGCTGGAGTACGCAGAGTGAACACCGTCTTGAGTACATCGCTGTTGATCCTGACACCGCTGCTGCCGCTGTTGCTGGCGTTTCCCGCACTGCGCTCACACCTCCCCCGGCCTTGTTTTATTGCGCTTTTGCCAGCACTCATCCTGTTGACGCTCCCGCAGGGTGCCTCGATTGACCTGCCCTGGCTGTTGCTGGGCAGCGGGCTTGGTATTGATGGCGGGGTGGGCCGTTTGCTATTGGCGATCTCCGTGTTGCTCTGGATGGTTGCCGCGCACCTGTTGCATACAGCCAGGGACGAGCCGGCTGACGACCGTGTTACGAGCTATTTCCTGCTGACCCTGGCGGGCAATCTGGGCGCAGTTCTGGCGACTGACCTGGTGGGGTTCTTCACTTTTTCGACCCTGATGGGTTACGGATTTTATGCCCTGCTGGTTGCAGGGGGAGATGAAGGGAGGCGGCGAGCCGCACGCATCTATCTGATCGTCCTGATTGTGGCTGATCTGATGCTGTTCGAGGCTCTGTTGATAGCAGCTGCAACGGCCGGGGGTCTGCACTTTGAGGCCGTGCGCCTGGCAATGGGGCAGTCGGCTTCCCCCGCTCTGTACCTGTCGATGGTGCTTGTGGGCTTTGCGCTCAAGGCGGGTGTCTGGCCACTGCACTTCTGGCTGCTGCCGCTCTTTCGTGCATCCCGACCGGCGCTGACCCTGCTGCTGGGGGCTGTTCCCATTGCTATCGCACTGCTGGGGTTTGTGCGCTGGTTGCCTCTGGGTGAGATCAGCCTGCCTACACTGGGGTTGATCATCCAGGGTGTGGGTGTGGCTGCCATGTTGTACGCCATTCTGGCAGGAGTAAAACGGGCGCAGCTGAAGATGTTACCCGCCTATGCCGCCATCTTCGCCACGGGCGTGTTCACCACCACCCTGGGGACGGGACTGAGCGATCCTGCCGCATGGAACCGGTACGCAGATTTTGCCTATCTCCTCATAGTCTCTCTGGGGCTTGGGGTGGCGCTGCTGGTTGTCGGCATTGGCTGGCTGCAGGCGAGGTCTCATTTTCCCGCTATGACCGGGAGGCAGGCGGATGATTCGACCCCATGGTTTGAGCGTTGGCCTGTTGCTATTGCCCGTTGGGCTGCGCAGATGGGGGGAGATACCTTGCCCCACCTGCGTGCCGCATGGCTGGCAAAAGCAGGGGCTCTCTGGCAGGCCCATGCATGGCAACGGGCATTGGACAGCGGCGAGCGTTCTCTGCAACGCTGGGGCTATGCGGTTGCCCTGTTTCTGTTACTGGGGATAGTGATGGTGTTTATCGCTTAACCACCTGCTGAAGTAGTAATCTTGCAGTCCACCGAGGCGAGGGGATGCCCCCGCCTCGATGCAATGGCTAACCTTCGTCGATGGTGATCTGCTTTACCTTTGATGTTGCCGCCTCAAGGCGGGGGATCTGAATGGTCAGCAAACCACTTTTCATGCTGGCACTGATCCCATCCACATCGGCATCATCCGGTATGGACAGCACACGCTCAAATGAGCCATAACGCCGCTCGATACGGTAAAACTGCTTATCTTTATTTTCCGACTCCTCCTGTTTATTGCCCTTGATGACCAAAACCCGCTCTTTAAGCTCAATAGAAATATCTTTTTGCTCAAGGCCGGGAGCCTCCAGGGTGATCGTATACCGCTCATCATCACTTGCAATATTGAGGCTGGCATAAAATGGAGATACAAGCTCTGCACTTGGCAGCTGATCCCGTAGCGGAGAGTGGGTGAATGGAGAGAATCCAAAATCATGGAATGTCTTTTCGAACAATTGGTTGATCTCTCGATGCAGTTGTTGCATTGATGGCCCGGCAAGCTGTGAACCACTGTAATTCTCTCGTGTTACGGGGACTGCACGGGCTTCCTCTTTTTGAGGTTCTTCATGTTTAAACCAGTTCCAGGGGTTTAGTTTCTGCAGGTTCATAATCTACACCTCATCTTTGAAATGCCGTTTAATCGATCCGTTACTTATAACCATGTTTGAGAGCTTAGGTAATGGTTAACACCTCCTCCCTCTATACAATAAGATAGGGTCTGTTTGTCAACAATCAAGTGATCTTTGGCAACTTATCTCTACCGGCCATGCAGCTGCAATGTACCTGTGAGCTGGGCTACAGATTGCAGTTCATGCCTCTCCAGATAGGCCTGAATGCCCTGGTTGATCTTCGGACATACCAAGGGATCGTAGAAGAGCGCGGTGCCGATACCAACCGCAGTGGCTCCGGCGATCAGGAATTCTATGGCATCCTCGGCATTGCAGATGCCGCCCTGGCCGATGATCGGGATGCCATGATCCCGGCAGACCTGATAGACCTGATGCACCTTGAGCAGCGCCACCGGTTTGATGGCCGGGCCAGAAAGGCCGCCCTGGTTGTTGCCGATAATGGGGGTGCGGCTTTCGATGTCGATCGCCATCCCCATCAGCGTATTGATCACCGAGAAGGCATCGGCACCCGCTTCGATACACCCTTTGGCATTGGCGGCAATATCGGTCTGGTTGGGTGAGAGTTTGATGATCAGCGGCTTGTTGGTCACTTCACGGCAGGCGGCGACCACTTTGGCAGACATGGCAGGATCATTGCCAAAGGTGACGCCGCCCTCCTTTACATTAGGGCAGGAGATGTTGACCTCAATGGCATCAATCGGAGAGTCGTTGAAACGCTCGGTGACCGCCCGGTACTCTTCGATGCTGGAGCCGGAGACGTTGGCAATGAAACGGGTCTCATCAAAATCGAGCTGTGGCAGGATCTCATCAACCACTCTGTCGACACCGGGGTTTTGCAGCCCGATCGCATTCAGCATGCCGTTGGGGGTCTCGTAGACCCGATGTGGTGGGTTGCCGGGGCGGGCTTCGCCAGTGGTGCCTTTCAGACAGATGGCTCCGGCATCGCGGTTGGAAAAGCCCTTCACCCGCGTATACTCTTCGCCAAAGCCGACACAGCCGGAGAGCAGCACCAGCGGCGTATTGAAGTTAAGCCCGCAGAAATCTACAGCCAGGGATGTTTCTGAATTCGATGTCATCGGATAACCTATATGTTTCACATTGTTCTGTTTGAGCCGGAGATACCACCCAATACCGGCAATATCATACGCCTGTGCGCCAACAGTGGCAGCACTTTACACCTGATTCAGCCATTGGGTTTTACCCTGGACGATAAGCGCCTGCGCCGGGCCGGGCTGGATTACCGTGAATGGGTCGGGGTGCAGGAGCATAAAAACCTGGCGGCGTTTATCTCGGACTGCCAGCCGGTGCGTCTCTTTGCCTGTACCACGCGGGCTACTCAATACTACTCTGATGTGACCTATGAAGCGGGTGATGCACTGCTGTTTGGGCCAGAGACACGCGGCTTGCCACAATCACTATTGGATGATCTACCAGCGGAGCAGCTGATCCGTATCCCAATGTTGCCGGAGAGCCGGAGCATGAATCTGTCGAATGCCGCCTCGGTAATTCTTTATGAGGCCTGGCGACAGCAAGGTTTTGCAGGGGGCGGTTAGTTTTCTGGTTTGATGCTGCGCGCCAGCAGCCGCTGCACCACCTCTTTTGGGTCTAATCCTTCGTAGAGAATTCGGTAGACCTGCTCGGTGATCGGCATCTCCACCCCCAGCTCTTTGGCCTTTTCGAAGATCTCCTGGGCGGTGCCGACCCCTTCGACCTCCTGTCCGATCTCTTTGCGTGCCTGTGCAATGGTCAGCCCTCTGGCCAGTGCCAGCCCCATGCGGCGGTTGCGTGACTGGTCATCGGTGCAGGTGAGTACCAGATCGCCCAGACCGGCCAGCCCCATGAAGGTTTCAGCCCTGCCGCCCACGGCCTCTCCCAGCCGCATCATCTCGGCCAGCCCACGGGTGATCAGTGCGGCGCGGGTGTTGGCACCAAAGCCGAGGCCATCGGCAATACCGGTAGCGATGGCCAGCACATTCTTGGTACCACCGCCGATCTGTACACCGATGATGTCGCTGCTGGTGTAGACGCGAAAGCAGTCGGAGTTGAGATAGCCCGCAAAGCGCTGCGCATGCGCCTCTGACGGGGAGGCAACGGTGATGGCAGTGGGCAGCCCGGCGGCCACCTCTTTGGCAAAGGTGGGGCCTGAAACCACGGCGATGGGGCGCTCGCCCAGCACCTCCAGCGCGACCTGGTGCAGCAGCTTGCGGGTTTTGGGTTCCAGCCCCTTGGTGGCCCAGTTGAGCGGGGTATCCGCAGCAATCAGCGGCTTGACTGCTTCCAGTGTCTGGCGAAAGGCGTGGCTGGGTACGACCACCAGCAGCTCGTCCGCGCCGGTTACCGCCTCACCCAGATCAGTGACCGGCTGTAATAGCTCTGGCAGCGGGATGCCGGGCAGATATTGCCTGTTCTCCCGATCCTGCTGTAGCGGCTCGATCTCCGCCTTGAGATGCCCCCAAAGCCGCACCCGGTTGCCATTACGGCTGAGCAGGATCGCCAGAGCCGTGCCCCAGGAGCCTGCCCCCAACACGGCGATGGTTGCTGTGGCCGACATCGGTCAGTGTGTTGTGGGGCTGCTGTCCGCCTGCTCTTTGGCGGTTTTTTCCGCCAGATGCTGGGCATAGAGGGCATCGAAATTGACCGGGGTCAGTACCAGCTGCGGGAAACTCCCTTTGGTGACCAGATCAGTGATCACTTCGCGCAGATAGGGGAACAGGGTGTTCGGGCAGTAGCTGCCCAGCATGTGTCCCTTCTCCTCGTCCGGAAAGCCAACCAGCCTGAAGATGCCGGCCTGCTGTGCCTCCACCAGAAAGGCGACCTTGCCATCGACCTTGGTGGTGACGGTGACGGAGAGGACGACCTCGTAGCTATCCTCGCCCACCTGCTTGGACTCGCTGTTGAGGTTGAGGTTGGACTCGGGTTTCCACTCGCTGTTGAAGATTTGAGGGACATTTGGCGCTTCGAAGGAGAGATCCTTGATGTAGATGCGCTGGATGGCGAATTCGCGTGGGGTTTCGGCAGCTGCGGCTGCCTGGTCGTTATCAGTCATGTTGGTGTCCAGTGGTCAGGGTGGTAGATATCAGGGCGGTAGCAATTATGCCTTCTCGGCCTCTTTGCTTCTCTTGCCTTTTTTGCCCTCTTTCTTGCTCTCTTTCTTGCTTCTGCTGATTGGCAGGTTGACGCCCGTCCAGGAGGCCATGCCGCCTTTCAGGTCATAGACCTTTTCAAAGCCATCCTCATGCAGCAGCTTGCAGATGCCACCGGATGTCATGCCGCTGTTGCAGACTACGATAATCGGCTGCTCCTTGTTTTTCAGCAGATGCAGCTGATCTTTGAAGCCATTGCTGGGGATGTTGATGGCATTGATGATGTGGCCTTTGTCATAATCGGCCATGGGTCGGACATCAACCACCAGGGCATCTTCCCGGTTGATCAGCTCAGTGACGCGACCCGGGTCGATGGAGGTTTTATTGGTAAAGCCCGCCCAGAGGTTCTGAACCAGCAGACCCAGAATGACCGCGAAGGCGAGAAAGAGCAGAAAATTGTTGCCAATAAATTCGTTAATTTGTTCCATATTTCATTTGCCTGATTGGGTATAAAAGCCGACCCTGCTGGATTAGTGGCTCTGGGTACAGAATATCTCCCGCATCATTTTAATGAGACGTAATGTGCGGTTGTCGCTGATCCGATAGTAGACGCGATTGGCATCTTTTCGGCACGCTAGGATACCCTTGTCCCGCAGAATGGCAAGATGTTGGGAGATATTGCTTTGCGAAGTGCCAACATAGTCGACAATATCCTGCACGCTGATCTCTTTGTTGCCCAGCACACAGAGGATCTTTAGCCGCAGTGGGTGCGACATGGCTTTGAGGGAGCGCGAGGCACGGGCAATATCCTCATCATTTACTATGGGCGGTTTCATAGGTGGCGGGTATGGTGGCTGCTGCATTAGCAAAACAGAATAGAATAATACTCTGTTTCAGTAAGGGTTGAGAACCCTCTCCTGTAGATGAATAGGGGTTAACGTGATTCAATAGCACCGGAAGCCCCTTCCGGGGTGCAACATTCCTTAATATCACAACGAAGATAAAACCTGATGACAGACAAAAACAGGCCAATGGTACTGCTCATTCTGGATGGCTGGGGAGCGCGGGAGGCAGCGGATGACAATGCCATCTCTGGCGCACAGACCCCGGTGTGGGATCGGCTCTGGCAGCACTGCCCGCACACCCTAATCCGCACCTCGGGAGAGTCGGTTGGCCTGCCGGAGGGGCAGATGGGGAACTCCGAGGTAGGGCATCTTAACCTGGGGGCGGGGCGGGTGGTCTATCAGGAACTCTCCCGCATCAGCCGAGCCATCGACTCGGGTGATTTCCACACCAATCCGACCCTCACAGCAGTTGTAGATAGTGCGGTAAAAAAGGGCAGAGCGGTGCATATCATCGGGCTGCTCTCACCGGGCGGGGTGCATTCGCATGAGGCGCATATCCACGCGATGATCAAAATGGCGGCAAAACAGGGGGCAGACAAGATCTACCTGCACGCCCTGCTGGATGGCCGGGATGTACCGCCAAAGAGTGCGGAACCCTCACTACAGGCGGCGAATGCACTGTTTGCCGAGCAGGGGGTGGGGCGCATTGCCACCCTTACCGGGCGCTACTACACCATGGATCGTGACCAGCGCTGGGAGCGGGTAGAGAGAGGCTATGCGGTCATGACCCAGGGGCAGGCAGATTTTACAGCAGCCGATGCGATTACCGGGCTGCACCAGGCCTATGCGCGGGGCGAGACGGATGAGTTTGTCGCGCCCACCCGAATCCAGGGGGCAGATGACGAGGCGGCACAGATTGAGGATGGCGATGCGGTGGTCTTCATGAACTACCGTGCTGATCGTGCGCGTGAGATCACCCAGGCCTTTGTCGAGCCGGAGTTCAGCGGCTTTGAGCGGCAGGTCGCGCCAAAACTGGCCGGTTTTGTAACCCTCACCCAATACAGCGAGGCATTTGATGTGCCGGTGCTCTTCCCCCCCAATGAGCTGCGCAATGTGTTCGGTGAGGTCATTGCCAACCATGGCCTGCGGCAGTTGCGGCTGGCGGAGACCGAAAAGTATGCCCATGTCACCTTCTTCTTCAATGGCGGACGGGAAGCACCGTTTGCCAATGAAGATCGTATCCTGGTGCCCTCACCCAAGGTGGCAACCTATGATCTGCAACCGGAGATGAGCGCCGATGAGGTCACTGACCGGCTGATCGAGTCGATTCAAGGGAAGCAGTATGACGTGATCATCTGCAACCTGGCCAATGCAGACATGGTGGGGCATACCGGCATCTATGCAGCCGCAGTCAGAGCCATCGAAACCATAGACCGCAATCTGGGCAGAATCATCACGGCACTTGAGGCGGCGGGCGGCCAGATGCTGATCACCGCAGACCACGGCAATGCTGAGCAGATGCGGGATGCACAGAGCGGGCAGCCGCACACCGCACACACCCATAACCCGGTACCGCTGATCTATGTTGGAGCACCGGCCAGGCTGGCGGAGCAGGGTTCACTCTGTGACCTCGCCCCCACGCTGCTGAAGCTGCTGGGTCTGGAGCCGCCACCCGAGATGGATGGACGGCCACTGCTGCAGCGCAGCTGAAAGTAACCGCTCACCAACCGCCCTATGCTTCGATCTCTCCAACTCTCACTCCTGCTGTTGCTGGGCACCACAGTGCCGGCTCTGACCGCAGCGCCACTGGATACCAAAAAGGAGGAGCTGCAACAGGTACAGGGACGTATCAGCGACCTTCAGACAGCGCTGAAATCGGCCAGAGACCAGCAGTCGGAGCTGAACAAAAAGCTACAGACGGTAGAGCAGAAGATTGGCGACCAGGCGCGCCGGCTGCGGGTGCTGGGTGGCAGTCTAAACCGCCAGAAACAGCAGCTGCAACAGCTGCAACAGAGACGCAGTGCGCAGGAGCAGGAGCTGGATGCCCACCGTGCACTGCTGTCACAGCAGATCCGTACCGCCTATGCCATGGGGCGGCAGGAGCGCATAAAGATCCTGCTCAATCAGCAAGACCCCGCCACCATCAGCCGGGTCATGGCCTATTACGACTACTTCAACCGCGCCAGAACCGAGCAGTTGCAGCTGATTGAAGGATTGATCAGCGAACTACAGGAGACAGAGGCCGATCTCATCAGCGAAACCCGTCGGCTGGAGGAGCTGCAAACCAAGGAGCTGCAACAGCAGGCCGAACTGAAGCAGACCCAACTGACCCGCTATGAGGTGATCAAGGCACTCTCGGCAGAGATCAGCAGCAAGGGTCAGGAGCTGGGCGGGCTGAAGAAGAGCGAAACGCAGCTGAAATCACTGATGCAGCGTCTGCAACAGGAGCTGTCAACACTCCCGACAGAGGCGGTTCAGAGCAGGCCATTCCGTGCGCTGAAGGGGCATCTGCCCTGGCCGTCAAAGGGTCGGCTTGCTGCCCGCTTTGGCATGGCAAAGGGGGCTGGACTGCGCTGGGATGGCGTGCTGATTGCCGGAAAAGAGGGGCAGGAGGTACAGGCAGTGCACCAGGGGCGGGTGGCCTTTGCCGACTGGTTGCGGGGGTTTGGGCTGCTGCTGATCATTGATCATGGCAGTGGTTATATGAGCCTGTATGGCCACAACCAGAGCCTGTTCAAAGAGGTGGGTGACTGGGTACAGCCGGGTGAGGTCATTGCCCTGGTGGGCAACAGTGGCGGGCGACTGGAGACGGGTGTCTACTTCAGCATTCGCAAAAAGGGCAAACCGGTGAACCCCAAGAAATGGTGCAAAAAGATAAAAGGCAACCGGATTACCGGGGTTGAGCAAATCACCTGGGCAGAAAGTTAAGGCAATATTTTAATGATCAGCTTATGCTACTGAGTTCTATACTGTTTAATGAAATTAAATACAATTTGGATCAAAAGATGAAAGTTATTCTGCTGCTGGTGCTGGGTTTAATAATGGGGTTCCTCTCTCCAGATCGCGTGGTGGCGACTGAAGAGCATCAGGAGAGTGCCCCGGCAACCCAGGATATGCCACTGGAGGAGCTGCGCACCTTTGCCGAGATCTTTGGCCGTATCAAGCGTGACTATGTGGAGCCGGTAGAGGATCGGGTGCTGCTGGAGCACGCCATTCGCGGCATGCTGGCGGGGTTGGATCCGCACTCTGCCTACCTGGGTGATGATGAGTTCAAGGATCTGAGGGTCGGCACCACAGGTGAGTTTGGTGGCCTGGGCATCGAAGTGGGGATGGAGAATGGCTTTATAAAGGTAATCTCCCCGATTGATGGCACCCCGGCACAGCGGGCCGGGGTTGAGGCGGGTGACCTGATTATCCGCCTGGGTGACAAGCCGGTTAAAGGGATGAGCCTTGGTGAAGCGGTCAAGGCCATGCGTGGCAAACCCGGCAGCAAGATTGTCATCATGGTGGTGCGTGAAGGGCGGGATGCCCCGTTTCAGATCGAAATTGTCCGTGACATCATCAAGATCACCAGCGTCAAGGGGCGCATCCTGGCAGAGGGGTTCGGCTATATCCGAATCTCCCACTTTCAGGCGCATACCAGCGGGGATATGCTGAAAAATATCCAGCGGCTCAAAAAAGAGAACAATGGTGCGCTAAAGGGGCTGATTCTGGATCTGCGCAATAATCCCGGCGGGGTGCTGAACGGTGCCGTGGCGGTAAGCGATGCCTTTCTGGAAGATGGGCTGATCGTCTACACCGAGGGGCGGATTGCCGACTCCCAGCTCAAATTCAACGCCGCACCGGACGATGTGCTGGATGGCGCGCCCATCGTGGTACTGGTCAATGGCGGGTCGGCCTCTGCCAGCGAGATTGTAGCCGGTGCATTGCAGGATCGAAAACGCGCCATCATCATGGGAACCGAGACCTTTGGCAAAGGGTCGGTGCAGACGGTTATCCCCATCTCCCAAAAGCGGGCGATAAAGCTCACCACAGCACGTTACTACACCCCCTCTGGCCGCTCCATCCAGGCGGAAGGGATCACGCCGGATATCATCCTTGAACATGTACGGGTGGCGGCTAAAACAGGGCGGGGGATCAACCACCTGAAAGAGGTCAATCTAAAAGGGCATCTGGATCAGGGGAATGGTAAAAAGGCCACTCCGAAAAAGAGCAGCAACGGCACCAAAGAGAAGCCGCTGGCCGAACGCGACTACCAGCTGAATGAAGCGCTTAACCTGCTTAAAGGGCTGGATATTCTGAACCAGCGCGGTTGGCAGGCGGATCAATAAAACCGCCATGAACCGTATGGCGCTCCGCGCTCTGGCACTGCTTCTGCTGCTCTCTGGCTGGGGCGTAACGGCTGAAGAGCCTGCCCAGCTACAGGTCGCACCAGCGCCGCCGGTCATCGCCATCATCATTGATGATATGGGGCATCAGCTACAGGCTGGAAATGAGGCGCTGGAGCTGCCGGGTGCGATCACCTATGCTTTCCTGCCACACACACCGCATGCCCATGAGATGGCAGAACAGGCACATGCCACCGGCAAAGAGGTGATGCTGCATCTACCGATGGATGCCCACGGCGGCCAAGAGCTGGGGCCGGGCGGGCTCTCACTGCACATGACCCAACGGCAGTTTCAGGATGCACTGGCCAGCGGTCTGGCCTCGGTGCCCCATGTTGCAGGGCTGAACAACCACATGGGGAGCCTGTTGACCCGACACCCTGGAGCCATGGACTGGCTGATGCAGGATGTCCGGCAGCGCGGCAATCTCTTTTTTGTCGACAGCCGCACCAGCTCGCTGACGGTGGCTGAAAAACTGGCCCGCGAGCACCAGGTGCCCACGGCCAGCCGCGACATCTTTCTGGATAATGTCCGTGACCCCGCCTATATTCGCGAGCAGTTCCGGCAGCTCATCCGTCAGGCCAAGAGCCGCGGCAAGGCCATCGGCATCGGCCACCCCTATCCTGAGACCATTGCCACCCTGGCGGAGGAGCTGGAGCAACTGGAGGCCCATGGTGTCAAACTGGTCTTCACCTCAGAGATCATTGCCGCCGAGCGAGCAGCCCTCCCATGGCAGGCGGCTTTGTCTCCCGCACCGAAGGAGGCGAAGGATTTGATGCCACAACCCTCATCGAGCTGCTGCGAAGCACCGGTGGCGCAGTAGCGGCAGCCGGATTGCCCGGCATCGCCGTGTACTATTGAATGGTTTTTATCCCCTCTGGTGTCCCCAGAATCAAAATATCTGCAGGGCGTATGGCAAAGAGCCCAACAGTAACGACACCTACAATATTGTTCAGCTCCCTCTCCGTCTCTACAGGGTTCATGATATCCAGGTCGTGTATATCCAGAATCAGGTTGCCGTTGTCCGTGGTAAAACCTTCACGCCAGATGGGGGTGCCACCAAGTTTGACCAGCTCGCGCGCAACGTAACTGCGTGCCATTGGAATCACCTCCATAGGCAGCGGGAAGGTTCCCAGCCGATCTACCAGCTTGCTGTCATCCGCGATACATACAAATTTTTTACTGGCCGCAGCAACAATCTTTTCCCGGGTCAATGCCCCGCCACCACCTTTGATCAGATGCAGGAAACGGGTGGCCTCATCCGCGCCATCCACATAGAGATCAAGTGGCCCCGATGCATTGAGATCATGGATCTGGATACCGTGCATTTTCATGCGTTCAGTGGAGACCTCCGAGCTGGAGACAGCGCCATCAATCAGCTGTTTCATCTCCGCCAGCTGGTCAATAAAGTGGTTGACCGTGGAGCCGGTGCCTACCCCTATGATGCTCCCCTCCTCAACGTATTCCAGTGCGGCTTTTGCTGCCAGTTTTTTTAGATCATCTTGTGACATTTTGGCTCCCGAGAGCAAACAGGGTGGTGGATGTGGTACCGGCCTATTCTCGGCGTAAAAAAATAAAGTCGCAAGTGGCGCTGAAGAGCTATTGTCATGCTGGGTTCATAGGTTCAATATTCCCGCATCAAACCAAGAGGTCGAGATTCAGCAATATGCCCCAAACCTACATAGAAAGAATATTAAGAGCGCGTGTTTATGATGTAGCAAAAGAGACGCCACTGGATCTGGCCTCACGACTATCACAACGATTGAACAACCAGATCTATCTCAAGCGTGAAGATCTGCAACCTGTCTTCTCTTTTAAACTGCGTGGCGCTTACAACAAGATGGTCAACCTACCGGCTGCTGCCCGCGAGAAGGGGGTGATTACCGCCTCGGCAGGGAACCATGCCCAGGGGGTTGCACTCTCCGCCAAGCGATTGGAGCTGCGTGCCTTGATTGTAATGCCAAAAACCACGCCGCCGATCAAGGTGCAGGCCGTGCGTGATCTGGGTGCCCGGGTGGTGCTGCATGGCGACTCCTATGACGAAGCCTACACGCATGCCATGATACTGGCAAAAGAGCAGAGCCTGGCCTTTGTGCATCCCTTTGATGACCCCGATGTGATTGCCGGACAGGGCACAATTGCGATGGAGCTGTTGCGTCAGCACACGGATGAGATCAAAGCGGTATTCGTACCCGTTGGCGGTGGCGGGCTGATTGCCGGGGTGGCCGCCTATATAAAATATGTGCGTCCCGAGATAAAGGTCATCGGCGTAGAACCTGAAGATGCGCCATCACTTTATCGTGCGCTGGAGGCCGGGCGTCGTGTAACGCTGAAACAGGTCGGCATCTTTGCAGATGGGGTAGCGGTGCGGCAGGTGGGCAAAGAACCCTTTCGTATCGCCAAGACCTGTGTGGACGAGGTGATACTGGTCAACACCGATGAGATCTGTGCCGCAATAAAGGATATCTTCGATGATACCCGCACGGTTCCAGAGCCAGCCGGGGCATTAGCGGTTGCCGGTATAAAGAAGTATGTGCAGAGAGAGCAGTGTGAGAATCAACACCTGCTGGCGATAGAGAGCGGAGCCAATATCAACTTTGATCGGCTGCGCCATGTAGCCGAGCGGGCAGAGGTGGGTGAGCGTCGTGAAGCACTGCTGGCGGTAGAGATCCCGGAAAGACCCGGCAGCTTTCTTGGCTTCTGTCGTGCCCTGGGGCGGCGCAGCATTACCGAGTTTAACTATCGTTACAGCGATCATACACGTGCGCATGTGTTTGCAGGGGTAGAGCTGGCTGAAGGTGATACTGAGCGATCTGAATTGATCGAGCATCTCACAAAAAAGGGATTTCCAGTGATTGATATGACAGAGAATGAGATTGCAAAACTGCATATCCGATATATGGTGGGAGGACATGCCGCCACAGTGCAGCGTGAGCATCTCTTTCGATTTGAATTTCCAGAGCGCCCAGGTGCACTGCTGGATTTTCTAACCCAGATGGGGCGGCGTTGGAATATCACACTTTTTCACTATCGTAACCATGGCGCTGCCTTTGGGCGCGTCTTGATGGGCATAGAGGTCGATGCCAGTAAAAAGCGTGAATTCCAGCAGTTTTTACGCAAGCTGGGATATGCGTGGTCGGACGAGACCGACAACCTGGCCTATCGGCTATTTGCAGGTTCAGGCTCCGCCACATTTGTGGGAGATGAAATATCTGATTAAGTTTTTACCACTTCAGGCGCAACCCAAAAGCCCCGCAAATGCGGGGCTTTTGGGTTGGTATATAAACCAGAGCAGCTAACGCTACATCTTCACCACTTTTTTACGAGGGCGCACTTTACGCGGCCTGCGCGGGATCTTTTTAGCAACCACCTTCTTTTTAGAGACCGCTTTTTTCTTAGCCGCCTTCTTCTTAGTGATCTTCTTTTTAGAAGCTATCTTTTTCTTGGCAACCTTCTTCTTAGCGACCTTCTTTTTAGATGTTGTCTTTTTCTTAGCCGCCCTCTTCTTAGTGACTTTCTTTTTAGAGGCCACTTTTTTCTTTGTAGCAACTCTCTTTTTAGTGCTTTTCTTGGCGGCCATTTGCTCTTCTCCAGTATTGGAAGTTGCTAATAAAAGCCAAGGTCTTATCTGCAAGCATCGCAGATAAAGCGGCTGGGGATCTGATGGTTAATCACGCCACTATTGGTAGATGCCAGGTTAATGGATGCAGTAAAAATGCAATGATTGGCAAGCCTTATGTGAGGCCGCCTATATCCACTGGTTTGTGGTTGGAAAAACCTGGGCGCGACTTACCGGAAACAGGCGCATGCTGGCGCGCGTCACCTGAATTTGTCTGCAGCATAAAACCTGCTCTCAGTAACCACACCTTGCAGCGGAATATCCCAGGGATGAACCGGCAGTTGATCTGCTTTTTGGCAATCATGTGCGACACCAATCAAGCACGGTGATTGCCATCGGTTGCGTGTTCGAAGAAAACTCAGGGTGCGGTCATAGTAACCGCCGCCCATACCCAGGCGATTGCACTTCACATCAAACGCAACCAGTGGCATCAGGATAAGATCCAACCCCCAGGGTTTTACCGGCGGGTGTTTGTGATGGTCAGGCTCATGGATGCCAAAGCGGTTGGGCGTGAGCCGGTCACCGGGCCGGTATCTGCAAAACCAAAGTGTGTATTTTGGGCCTTTGTGGATGACCGGCAGGAAACACTCCTTACCCATGCTGTGGGCGCGACAGAGGATAGGGGTGAGATCTATTTCGCCATCGGCACAGCGATAGAAGGCGATGCGCTGGCTGCGCAGAAAAAGCGCGGAACGGGCAAGTCGCCCGGCGACACGCTGGCTGTGTGATTTTTGCTGTTGAGCCGACAGGGATCGGCGCTGCACACGTATCTGTTGGCGCAGCTGCTTTGGATCATGCATGGGTGCTGATGTTGAGATGAGCGGTGCCCCCCACCTGTGTCGTCGCGAACCTTTGTTCTTGAACCTGTAGGTTCAAGTGGGATCATCAAGAACGCATCAGGCTTCCCACTACGAGGCGGGCATGCACAACAGCGCTGCAATCATAATCCCAAGGCATCAATTAGGCTCAAGAAAATACCCAGCCACTAACGGGCACTGCAGGGGACACCGCCACTGTAGGCTATACCCTATTGGCTCAAAGTTCCAGCTGGTTTGTGGAATTCAGTGCAATTTCGATTTTATTTTGCAGCGCCTTGATCCGTTTTCCGGCGTTCTGGCTGCTGCTCTCTTTCTGGGTTTGCTGGCCTAAAAGCTCATGTGCAAGATTGAGCGCAGCCATTACTGCAATGCGATCTGTGCCGATCACCTTGCCGGTGCTGCGGATCTCCCGCATCTTGTCATCCAGAAACCGAACGGACTCCAGCAGGGAGGCCCTGTCGCCCGGTTCACAGGAGATGCGGTAATCCTTATCCAGGATCTGCACAGTAACGGGCGTGGACTCTTGCTTCATGATTCCTCTTCCATGGATTTGAGGCGCATGATGATGCCCTCGACCTTGTTCTTTGCCAGCTCTGTTTTCTCAATGAGATCAGCGCGTTCGGCCATCAGGCTATCCTGTTGGGAGCGCAGCGAATGATTTTCGTCCTTGAGTTGTGAGCAGGCGCGGATAAGCTCTTCGACCCGAACCTCCAGTTTTTTTAGATCTAGTTCCATGGCTTGGCTGTCGGTAGTGTGATTCATGAACCCAATATAGAGCGCACTTAGCAGTGGGTCAACGGTTTAGATGAGTGTTATTATGCCCCGCGCATCCAGACCGGGTGCTATCGATCACAGAGACCTAACCTTATCCTCCGACATGCCTGATTTTGAAACACTGGAACAGCAGTTTGATACTGCAAAAATAGACCTGAATCCTGCCGAAGCGCAGGGGCTGCTGTGTGGCCTGCTGTGCCATGCCAGAGAAGATGTCCGGGGCAGATGGGTCGATGAGCTGCTGCCAGCAGCATCACTGAACAGCGTCCAAACGGTGCTGGATGAGCTCTATTACAAAACCTGCGAGGCCTTGAATGATCAGGATTTTGGCTTTGAACCGATGCTGCCCAATGACAGATGCTCCATCTCTGGACGCAGTCAGGCGCTGAGTCTCTGGTGCCAGAGCTTTCTCTATGGGCTTGGACTTGCCAGCAAAAATGTGGAGAAAGGGGTCTCCAGCCTTGGGCGGGAGGCGCTGAGAGACCTGACCGAGATCACCCGCATGGACACGGAGCTGATGGAAGAGAGTGACGAAAACGAGGCGGCACTCCTTGAGCTGGTAGAGTTTCTGCGAATAGCGGTGATCACCATTTATGAAGAGCTGGCCGCACAACGGGACGCCCACTGATGACGCCAGCCGAATTCAAGCGCCGCCGCCGGCAGCTGATGCGCATGATGGGGCCGAACAGCATTGCCATCCTGCCATCAGCCCCGGTGGCGGTGCGCAATCGCGATGTGGACTACCACTACCGTTCAGACAGCGACTTCTACTACCTCACCGGCTTCCCCGAACCCGAAGCGGTTGCGGTGCTGATCCCCGGCCGCAAACAGGCGGAGTATGTCCTCTTCTGCCGTGAGCGTGATAAAAAGCGGGAGATGTGGGACGGCACACGAGCCGGTCAGGAGGGCGCCTGCGAACAGTACGGGGCGGACGACTCCTTCCCCATCGGTGACCTGAGCGAGATCCTGCCGCGCATGCTGGAGCAGTGCGAGCGGGTCTTCTACGCCATGGGCTGCAACCCGGAGCTGGACAAACAGCTGGGTGAATGGGTCAACAAACTTCGCAACGCCTCGCGCTCCGGTCTGCACGGGCCGCTGGAATTTGTGGCGGTGGATCACTACCTGCACGATATGCGGCTCTACAAAAGCCGCTCCGAGATCAAGGCGATACGCACCGCCGCCAAAATCTCAGCCAAGGCGCACCAGCGGGCAATGCGCCTCTGCAAACCCGGCATGATGGAGTACCAGCTGGAGGCCGAGATCATCCATGAGTGCGCACGTCTGGGGGCGCGATTCCAGGCCTACCCGGCGATTGTGGGCGGTGGCAGCAATGGCTGCATCCTGCACTATATCGACAACCGGGATGCATTGCAGGATGGCGACCTGGTACTGATCGACGCCGGTTGTGAATATGACTACTATGCCGCCGATATTACCCGCACCTTCCCGGTCAATGGCCGCTTCAGTGAGCCTCAGCGTGAACTCTACGAGCTGGTGCTGGCCGCACAGCAGGCGGCCATCGCCAAGGTCAAACCCGGCAACCACTGGGACGACCCGCATCAGGCGGCGGTAAAGGTGGTCACCAAAGGGCTGGTGGAGCTGGGCATCCTGAAAGGCTCGGTGCCCAGGCTGATCAAGGATAAGGCCTATGGCAAATACTATGTACACAGCACCGGCCACTGGCTGGGGATGGATGTACATGACGTGGGTGACTACAAGATCGATGGCCAGTGGCGGCAGCTGGAACCCGGCATGACATTGACCGTAGAGCCGGGCATCTACATCCCCAAAGGGATGCGCGGCGTGGCAGCCCGATGGCGCAATATCGGCATCCGCATCGAAGATGATCTGCTGGTAACCAAGGATGCCCCCGACCTGCTGACCAAGGATGCCCCCAAAACGGTTGCGGAGATTGAATCACTGATGGGAGGATCGGCCACATGAGCAGGAAGACGGCATTGAATGCGCTGCACCGCGCGCACGGCGGCCGCATGGTTCCCTTTGCCGGCTGGGAGATGCCGCTGCACTACGGCTCGCAGATGGAGGAGCACCATGCCGTGCGCCGCAGTGCCGGCATGTTTGATGTCTCCCACATGCTGGTGATCGACCTTGTCGGCGAGCAGAGCCGCCCCTTTCTGCAACAGCTGCTGGCCAACGATGTAGCGCGCCTGCAGACAGCAGGCAAAGCACTCTACAGCTGCATGCTCAATGAGCAGGGTGGCGTGATCGATGACCTGATCGTCTACCACCTGCGGGATAATGCCTTCCGGCTGGTGGTCAATGCCGGCTGTGCCGACAAGGATCTGGCCTGGATCAAAGAGCAGGTCGCCCCCTTTGCCGTAACGGTAACACCACGGCATGATCTGGCGCTGATCGCAGTACAGGGACCACAGGCCAGAGAGAAGACGCGGCCGCTGCTCCCGGCTACACTGGCAGAGAGGGCCGCCCAACTGGCGGCATTCCACGCCGCCGTACAGGATCAGTGGTGCGTAGCGCGCACCGGCTACACTGGCGAGGATGGCTTTGAGATCATGCTGCCTGCAACGCAGGCTCCGGCCCTGTGGCAGGCGCTGGCCGAGGCCGGTGTCGCACCCTGCGGCCTCGGCGCAAGGGATACCCTGCGGCTGGAGGCCGGCATGAACCTCTATGGCTCCGATATGGATGAGCAGTACTCACCACTGGAGTCAGGGCTTGGCTGGACAGTGGCGTGGGAACCCGCTGCACGCAACTTTATTGGCCGCAAGGCACTTGAAACAAAGCGCAACGCCATCGACAATAAGCGCCTTGTCGGACTGCTGCTGGAGGGTCGCGGGGTACTGCGCAACCATCAAAAGCTCTTTTCCGATGGTGTCGAGGTGGGCGAGGCAACCTCCGGCGGTTTTGCGCCCACCCTGCAACGCTCGATTGCACTGGCGCGGGTAGAGCCGGATATCGGTGACGCGTGCAGCGTAGAGATCCGGGGCAGGCAGGTGCCCGCAAAGGTGATACGGCCACCATTCGTACGAAAAGGCAAAATATGTATAGCGATATAGAGGGGGAGATCTCATGAGTGATATTCCAAACGAACTAAGATATTGCAGAACCCACGAGTGGGTCAGCTGTGCAGAGGATGGTGTGGTGACAGTCGGCATCACAGACCATGCCCAGGATCAGCTGGGAGACCTGGTCTTCGTCGAGCTGCCAGAGGTTGGCGACCCGTTTGAGGCGGAGACCGAGTGTGCCGTTATTGAGTCCGTCAAGGCCGCATCGGATATCTACTGTCCGGTAGCGGGTGAAATAGCCGAGGTCAACGAGGCGCTGATGGACTCCCCCGAGCTGGTCAACGATGACCCCTACGGCGATGGCTGGCTGTTCAAGATCGCCATAACCGATGAGGCGGATCTGGATAGCCTGCTGGACGCAGACGGCTACCAGGAAATCCTGGACGCCTGACCCCCAATAAAAGCAGACTTTTATGCCCTTCATACCCCACACCGAAGAGGATCTGCAAGAGATGCTGGCCGCCATTGGCGTGCCGGATATTGAGACGCTCTTCGATGAGATACCGACAACACTGCGCTGCGGCAAGTTGACACGGCTGCCACAGGCAATCTCCGAGATGGAGGTGGCCGGGCTGATGTCCGCCCGTGCCAGCCAGGATGGCGCACCGGTCTGCTTTATTGGTGCAGGCGCTTACGACCACCACATCCCGGCGGCCGTCTGGCAACTGGCCAGCCGGGGTGAGTTCTACACCGCCTACACCCCCTATCAGGCCGAGGCCAGCCAGGGCACCCTGCAGGTGCTGTACGAGTTCCAGAGCATGATGGCGGCGCTGACCGGCATGGAGGTCTCCAACGCCTCGCTCTACGACGGCGCCACGGCGCTGGCAGAGGCGGTACTGATGGCGGTGCGCGCCAACCGCAAATCCAGATCAGGCCGGGTACTGGTGCCACGCAGCCTGCACCCGGCCTATCGCCGCGTGGTGCAGGCGATGGTTGGCAAACAGAATATTGAGCTGGTGGAGCTGCCGTTCGATCCCGCAGGCGGCCACACCGACCCAGCGGCACTGGCCGCCTTCGAGGGTCAGGATATTGCGGCACTGGTCATTCCACAGCCCAACTACTTTGGGGTGCTGGAAGAGGTGGATCTCCTCACCGACTGGGCGCACGCCAACAAGGCACTGGCGATTGCCGTGGTCAACCCGGTGGCACTGGCGCTGCTCCATCCACCCGGCACCTGGGGCAAAGAGGGGGCAGATATCAGCTGTGGCGAGGGGCAGCCGCTGGGTGCGCCGCTCTCCTCCGGCGGGCCATACCTTGGCTTTATCTGCTGCCGACAAAAGCTGGTACGGCAGATGCCGGGGCGGATTGTGGGTCGCACCCGTGACCTCGATGGCAAGATCGGCTACACCCTGACACTACAGGCGCGGGAGCAGCACATCCGCCGCTCCAAGGCGACCTCCAACATCTGCACCAACCAGGGGTTGATGGCCACAGCGGCGACCATCCACCTGGCACTGCTGGGCAGCGAAGGGCTGGAGCGGGTCGCCGCCGCCTGCCATGCCAATACCCGCAGCCTGGTGCAGAAGCTGACCGCGCTCGAAGGGGTGGAACCGCTCTTCAGCCGCCCGACCTTCCACGAGCAGGTGCTGCGTCTGCCGATCCCGGCCGATGGTGTGTTGCGCCAGCTCTCTGCGCAGGGTCTTTTGGGCGGCCTGGATCTGAGCCGCGACTATCCTGAACTGGGCGATACCATCCTGGTCTGCGCCACCGAGAAAAGAACCAAACCGGAGATGGACAATTTTCAGCTCAAACTGCGAGCCATCCTGAGATGCTGATCTACCAACACTCCCGCAGCGGACGGCGCGCCACCGCCCAGGCACCGTTGCAAACGGCTGATCTCTCCACCATCCCGGAGCGCTTTCGCCGCCAGCAGCGCGCAGCGCTGCCCGAGGTCTCGGAGATGCAGGCGGTGCGCCACTACACCAAGCTGTCACAGCAGAACTTCTCTATCGACACCCAGTTCTATCCGCTGGGCTCCTGCACCATGAAGTACAACCCCAGGGGGTGCAACAGCCTGGCCATGCTGCCCGAATTCCTGGCGCGTCACCCGGAGGCTCCGGCGGATCACAGCCAGGGCTTTATGGCCTGCCTCTATGAGCTGCAGGAGATACTGAAAGAGGTGACCGGCATGCAGGCGGTCTCACTCAGCCCGGCCGCAGGTGCCCAGGGGGAGTTTGCCGGGGTGGCAATGATCCGCGCCTATCACGATGCGCGCGGCGACACAGCGCGTAACGAGATTCTGGTACCGGATGCCGCCCACGGCACCAACCCGGCCTCGGCGGTGATGTGCGGCTACAGGGTGCGGGAGATCCCCAGCGGTGCCGACGGCGATGTCGATATCGAGGCACTGCGCCAGCTGGTCGGCCCACAGACGGCCGGCATCATGCTCACCAACCCCTCGACCCTGGGGGTGTTTGACCGCAACATCGAGGCGATTGCCACCCTGATGCATGAGGCGGGCGGGCTGCTCTATTACGATGGAGCCAATCTCAATGCCATCCTGGGCAAGGTGCGGCCGGGGGATATGGGCTTTGATGTGATCCATGTCAATCTACACAAAACCTTCGCCACCCCGCACGGCGGTGGTGGGCCGGGTGCCGGGCCGGTCGGCGTCAGTGAGCGTCTGCAACCCTATCTGCCGGTGCCGATGGTGGCACGCAAGGATGAGCATTATCACTGGCTGACAGAGGAGAACTGCCCCGAGAGCATTGGCCGCCTCTCCACCTTTGCCGGCAATGCAGGGGTGCTGCTGCGCGCCTATGTCTATGCCCGGATGCTGGGCGGCGAGGGGATGGAGCGGGTGGCCGAGTACGCCACACTGAATGCCAACTATATGCTGAAGCGGCTCACCGATGCCGGCTTTGATGCCGCCTACCCGGAACGGCGCGCCACCCATGAGTTCATTCTCACCCTGCAGCGACAGGCCAAAGAGCTGGGCGTGAACACCATGGATTTTGCCAAGCGGCTGCTCGATTACGGCTTCCACGCCCCCACCACCTATTTTCCACTACAGGTGCCGGAGTGCCTGCTGATCGAGCCGACCGAGACCGAGAGCCGTGAAGAGCTGGATGGTTTTATCGATGCCCTCTGCCGCATCAGGCAGGAGGCCGAGGAGCATCCGGAGCAGGTGACGGGCGCCCCCTATAATCTGCCGGTAAAACGGCTGGATGATGTGCGCGCAGCGCGTGAGCTGGATCTGGTCTGGAGACCGGATAACAACTAATTTAACATCCATCCGGAAACACTGTTTTTTTACCATGAAGCACATGAAAAAGATAAAGACAATCAAACTGTTAACTTCATGCTCTTCATGCTCTTCATGCTCTTCATGGTAATGTATTAGTTTCTGGATGGACACTAACCACATACCACCCACTTTAGGAAAA
>JALSJZ010000072.1 GCA_026989135.1 Sedimenticola sp.
GATGTTGTATCTAAATCCAGTACCACAATGACTCTTTAACAATGGTAGATCATTCAAAAGGCACTGGCGGTGGTGTTACGTGAACATTGGTGGCGCGATAGATAATGATGAAGCAGGGGGCTGAAAATCTCCGGGTTGCCCTCAAAGCGCTGGCCTGCTGCGATGCAGGCCAGCATTACTGCGTAGTGGCTACCGCGTATTATTTGAACGGTACTGGCGGTGGTGTCGCATCAGAAGATGGCGGCAGGATCGGCAGCATGAAGGAGGGCTGCTCACCGGTAAGGCTCTTCAGGAAGGCGACGATCTTTGCGTTCTCTCCATCCGTAAATGTTTTCCCCAGTTGCAGGCGACCCATGATATCGACTGCTTCTGTCAATGTCGCGGCTTCACCGTCATGGAAGTAGGGGTATGTCAGTTCAACATTACGCAGCGTCGGAACCTTGAACTTGAAGCGATCGGCATCCTTACCGGTTACTGCGAACCGGCCTTCCGCCTTGTTGGCTGTCTTATAGGGTGCGACCACTCCCATCTTCTGATAAGAGGTGCCGCCGACTGCCGGGCCATTATGGCAAGCGACACAGCCGCTCTGCTTGAACAGCTGGTAGCCTTCCAACTCGGCGCTGCTTAGTGCGTTGTCGTTCCCCAGCAGCCACTGATCAAAACGTGAGTTTGGGGTGACCAGGGTCTCTTCGAAGGTTGCAATGGCTTTGGTTACGCCGTCGATGTCAATCTTGTCAGTGCCGAATACCTGCTGGTACTCAACAACATAACCTGGAATGGATTGCAGCACATCCACTGCCAGCTCATGAGTGAAGGCCATCTCTCCGGGGTTGGCAATGGGGCCGCCGGCCTGCTCATGCAGATCCTTTGCCCGGCCATCCCAGAACTGAGCCAGATTAAAGCTGGAGTTAAGCACGGTGGGTGAGTTGATCGGGCCTTGATTCCAGTTGTGGCCGATGGAGGTCTTGATATTGTCCGTACCACCCATGCTCAGGTTGTGACAGGAGTTGCAGGAGATAAAGCCTGATTTGGAGAGGCGTGGATCAAAAAAGAGCTTTTTGCCCAACTCGGCCATGGCCAGATTGATCTCTTTAACCGGGGCGATGGGTTGAATGGGTTCATCTTTAGGCGCTGCCCATGCTGCGGACATCCCTGTGGCAATAGCCAATGCGCAACCTATAGTGGTCAGTCTTCTGTGTTTCATCTTCGTCTCCTTTGGAGGGGGTTGTGATAAATTAGTTTTATTTTAGCCTGCTAAGTGTGGATGGATACTAATAGTTGCGGCATAATTGATCTAATTGATTTTTTATATTTTTATATTCGATATTTTCGATTAATGAATCTACCTACCATTCGCCAGCTTCAATATCTGGTTGCTGTGATCGAGCTTCGCCACTTTGGCAAGGCGGCTGAGCGCTGCTTTGTCACCCAATCGACCCTGAGTGCGGGTATTCAGGAGTTAGAGGCGCTGTTTGATGCAAAGCTGCTGGAGCGCACCAAACGCAAGGTCATCCCGACCCGGCTGGGGATGGAGCTGCTGGAGAAGAGCCGGCAGCTGCTGAAACTGTCGGCTGAAATGGTTGATATTGCGCGCTCCGATGCCCGGCTGCTGAGCGGTCGCCTGCGGCTGGGCGTAATACCGACTATCAGCCCTTTTCTGTTGCCGCAGGTGCTGCCCGGGATTCGGGAGCATTTCTCGGCACTGGAGCTGTTTTTGCTGGAGGATCAAACTGCCCGTCTGCTGGAGCGCCTGGCAACAGGGGATCTGGATGCCGCCATCCTGGCGCTGCCCTATGATATTGGCGCACTTGAAAGCGAGGTTTTTTGGGAGGAGGATTTTTGGGTGGCATTCCCAAAGAACCACAGATTAAGCACTGGTGGTTCGATTGCCTCCAGGCTGCTGCCCGCAGGTGAGCTGCTGCTGCTGGAGGAGGGGCACTGTTTTCGTGACCATGCACTCTCTGTCTGCCAGATGCAGGATCTGCGCTACAGTGCAGCCTTTCAGGGTACCAGTCTCTACACGCTTATTCAGATGGTGGCCGGCGGTCAGGGCATCACCTTTATCCCTGAGATGGCGATTGATTCAGAGTGGATGAGACAGAGCAGTATCAGCTTTCGACCGCTGTCAGAACGTGGGCCACACCGCCAGATCAGTCTGGTCTGGCGACCTGGCTTCTACCGCAAGCAGGATCTTCATCTCTTGGCCAAGAGCATGGGAGAGACGCTGACAGCAAGCTGCGCTACAGGTGATTGATCTGGTTTTAGGGTGATGATCCGGCTTGCCGTCTACCTATCGAACCCTGTATTTTCCCTCTCTTATGGAGCCATTGATAAAAACTGAAGGTCTCTACCGCTATTACGGCGATCATTGTGCGGTGCGGAATCTGGGCTTGGAGCTCTATCGGGGTGAGGTGTTGGGGCTGCTCGGCCCCAATGGCGCAGGCAAGAGCAGCACCCTGCGCATGCTGGCCGGGAACCTTGCCCCCAGTGCAGGCCAGATCTGGCTCAATGGGGTGGATCTGCAATCTGACCCAATCCAGGCCAAGCGTGCTTTGGGGTATCTGCCAGAGAATCCACCGCTCTATCCTGAGCTGACGGTGGATGAGTACCTGCGCTACTGCGCCCGGCTGCATCGCATCTCGGGTGTGGCAGTTGATAAGGCGGTATCCGATGCCAAGGGTCGCTGTGGACTGGACGAGGTGGGTCAGCGCCTTATTGGCAATCTCTCCAAGGGGTATCAGCAGCGGGTAGGCATCGCCCAGGCCATTGTGCACAATCCGATGGTGGTGATTCTGGATGAGCCGACGGTGGGGCTTGATCCTGTCCAGATTCGTGAGATCCGCAGCCTGATCTGTAACCTGGGGCGTGAGCGGGGGGTGATTCTCTCAACCCACATCCTGCCAGAGGTGCAGGCCACCTGTAGCCGGGTCTTGATTCTGCATCAGGGTGAACAGGCCTATGCCGCCAGCCTGAAACAGGATCTCCGCCCGGCGGGTGGCTGTTTTCTGGTTCGATTGGCTCAAGCGCCAGAACTGGCAGCGATTATGGCCATGCCGGGTATCTGCTCTGCTGAACCATTGGCACAGGGACGATACCGTCTACAGACAACAAAGGATCTAACCGCCAGCCAACTGGCTGAGCAGCTGGTGCAGGCCGGCTGGGGGTTGGAGGAGTTTGTCCCGGAGCAGCCAGGGCTGGAGCAGATCTTTGTTCGCATCACCAGCGGGGAGCCAAGTGCATGATCCTGACCATTGCCGGACGTGAACTGCGCAGCCTGTTTCTCTCACCACTGGCCTGGAACCTGTTGGCAGTGATGCAGTTCATTCTTGCCTGGCTGTTTCTGGTTCAGATGGAAAATTTTACCCGCCTTCAGTCCCGTCTTGTGAGTCTGGAAAATGCACCGGGGCTGACGGATCTCATCGTTGTGCCGCTGTTGGGCAATGTTGCCATCATCACCCTGCTGCTGATCCCGCTGCTCTCCATGCGCCTGATCAGTGAAGAGCTGCGCAGTGGCACCTTTAGCCTGCTGCGCTCTGCGCCGATCTCCATCTATCAGATTGTGCTGGGGAAGTATCTTGGGCTGCTGGCAATGCTGGGCGTTATCTTGTCGATGGGGGCGGTGATGGCGCTCTCGCTATTAGCAGGTGGCGAGCTTGATCTGGGGCGGCTGGCGGCCGGGCTGCTTGGCCTTGGTCTGGTGCTTGCAGCGGCGGCGGCCATTGGGCTCTACCTCTCTACACTCTCTCCCCAGCCTGCGGTGGCGGCGGTGGGCAGCTATGGTCTGCTGCTGTTTCTGTGGCTGATCAATCTGGCGGCGGGAGCCGAAGGCAAAGGCAGTGCGCTATTTGCCTGGATTGCCATGCCGACCCACTTTGATAGGCTGTTGAGTGGCCTGGTGCGCAGCAGTGATCTGATCTACTTTCTGCTCATTATCGGCTTATGTTTGATCCTCTCCGTGCA
This sequence comes from Sedimenticola sp., assembly GCA_026989135.1. Lineage (GTDB taxonomy): Bacteria > Pseudomonadota > Gammaproteobacteria > Chromatiales > Chromatiaceae > WFXD01. The sequence continues at coordinate 3,961 of JALSJZ010000072.1, forward strand.
TCGACTTGATGCACTGCGCACCCGGCCATAGCGGATGCGCAGCATAATCACACGCCTGGAGAGCCTGCTCTTTCATCTGCTGTTGATCGTGGCGGCCGGGCTGATTGCCTGGCTCAGCCTGCGCTACGATGCCCAGTGGGACTGGAGTGCAGGGGCGCGCAACACCCTCTCCGAGGCCAGTCAACAGATGCTGGCACGGCTTGACTCTCCACTGCGCATCACCAGCTTTGCCCCTGAAAACCCACTGTTGCGACAGGGCATTCGTGAGATCATTGAACGCTACCAGCGCTATAAACCGGATGTTGAATTGCACTTTGTAAACCCGGAACGACATCCGGAGCAGGTGCGCCAGCTTGGCATCACCCTGTCAGGTGAGCTGCTGCTGGAGTACCAGGGGCGCAGTGAGACACTGCGACAGATTACCGAGCAGGCGCTGAGTAATGCGATACAGCGCCTGGCACAACAGCAGACGCATTGGCTGGTGCCAGTAACCGGGCATGGTGAACGCAACCTGGCGGGGGCGGCCAACTTTGATCTGGGCGACTTTGGTAAAGAGCTAAAGCGCAAAGGTTTTCAGCTGCAACCGCTGGATATTGTTACCGCGGCAGAGATCCCCGATAACACCAGCCTGTTGATTATCGCTTCACCACGGGTGGCCTATCTGCCCAGTGAGGTTGAGCAGATCAGTGCCTTCGTCGCACAAGGTGGCAACCTGCTCTGGCTGTCAGACCCCGATGGAGAGCATGGGCTGGAGCCACTGGCGAAGAAGTTGGGCATCAGCTTTTTGCCCGGAACCATCGTGGATGCCAATGCCGGTGCGCTGAAGATTCAGGATCCCGCAGTAGCTATCGTGCCGAAATACCCTCAACACCCGGCCACCCAGGGGTTTGAACTGTTGACGATCTATCCATACGCTGCGGCAATCCATGTCAGCAGCAGCCCATGGCAAGCGACACCACTACTGACGACACTGCCACGCAGCTGGAATGAGACCGGCACAATAGAGGGTGAAGTCAGTCGCGACCCGGCACTGGGCGAGCAGGCCGGGCCGTTGCATATTGGGGTGGCGTTGACGCGTGAAATCACAGACAACGATGCCACGTATCAACAGCGTATTCTTGTGATTGGCGATGGGGATTTTCTCTCCAATGCCTATCTGGGAAATGGTGGCAATCTTAACCTGGGGCTGAACCTGATACGCTGGTTGACCCGTGAGGATCGCCTGCTCAATATTCCGGCTAAAACTGCCCCCGATTTGAGCCTGAATCTTTCACATACCGCAACACTGATCATTGGTTTTGGGTTTCTAATGGTGCTGCCACTGGGGCTGATTGCTGCTGGGGTAATAATCTGGTGGCGCAGAAGGCGAAGGTGACCACAGAGTGAATTATAAAGCGGTCAATCTGGGATTGTTTGGGCTGGTTTTACTGTTGGCACTGGTGGCCTATTTTGAGCCAGGCATGAAACCCGCTGTTGAGAGATTTCCACTGACAAATCTTAAGCCGGAAGAGGTTTATTTTATTCGCATCAGTGATCAGCGTGGCCGTGATTTGATAATGGAGAAGCAGCAGGGCAGCTGGCAAATGACCCGCCCCTATAAAAAACCGGCCAATGAACAGCGCATCAGGCAACTACTGGATATAACCACAACCCGCAGTTTCAGCCGGTTTGCCATACTCGAGTCGCAACGGGCTGAATTTGGTCTTGACCCACCCCCGATCCAGTTGCAATTGAATGAGACGAGATTGGAGATAGGTGGCAATGAACCGATACAGTTCAGACGCTATGTGCGCATTGGCGATCAACTGCATCTGATCAACAATGGCTTTCATCATCACCTGATGGCACAGGCCGATGACTTTGTCAGAAAGACGGAAACGCCATAGCTCATGCCTGAACTGCCAGAGGTTGAAACGACCCGCTGTGGCATCGAACCCCATCTGCTGGGCAGAACCATTCAGCGCATTATCATCCGGCAGCCGCAGCTGCGCTGGCCAATCCCGCAGCGGCTGAAAAAGAGCCTGCCGGGGCAGCAGATTCTGGCGGTTGAACGCCGGGCAAAATATCTTTTTCTACGCCTGACAGCTGGCACCATCATTATCCATCTTGGCATGTCGGGCAGCCTGCGCATCTTGCCTGTAGATTCCCAACCTGGGCCACATGATCATGTGGATCTTGTATTGGGTGAAAAGTCTCTGCGCCTGCGTGACCCCCGCCGGTTTGGCGCACTGCTTTGGACAGCGGCTGACCCAACCCGGCACAAGCTGATTCAACATCTCGGGCCGGAACCACTGGGCAATGAATTCGATGGCCAGCATCTCTATCACTTGTCACGAAACCGCAAGGTAGCGGTAAAAAATTTTATTATGGAGAGCAGGGTGGTGGTTGGGGTAGGTAATATCTATGCCAGTGAATCACTGTTTCGTGCGGGTATCCATCCGGTCCGTCCATGTAATTGCATCGCATTAAAACGCTATCTGCATCTTGCGCAAGAGATCAAGCAGGTGTTGCAGGAGGCGATAGCCCAGGGTGGCACCACGCTAAAGGATTTTCAACATGAGGATGGAAGTGCTGGATATTTTGTGCAAAAACTCCAGGTCTATGGCCGTGAAAACAGCCCCTGCCTGAGTTGTGGTCATCCCATTGTGCGACGGGTTATTGGCCAGCGTGCCAGCTTTTATTGCACCCGCTGCCAACATTAGTTGAATACTTTATACCAGAAAAAGTCATAATTTTGCGATGGAATCGACAATCCAGGCCTGAAAACAGGTTGTTTTTACGGGAAGTTATAGATAACTACTATAAATTTATCTACGATTCAGAGTAGAGATTGCATGATTTTTGTCTATTTATTGCACCAGCTTACAGATCGTTCAGGTAAACGCCAATGAAGCAACCCGTGATATCAACAAGGAGGCGCTTTCCCCGTATTGAGGTGGATCTATCCGTAGAGATCAAGGCAGAGTGCGGGCTGGTTTTTACTGCCACAACCAAAAACATCTCTCAAACCGGACTGTTGATTGTTACAGATCGAGATAGATTTGAGCAGTTAACGGTTAACCAGCGGTTATCTGAAAAAAGCCAGCCAGCCGAGGTGACGATTACAGTAACGCTTCCTATGAAAGATGCCGCTTCAATTCAAACACAGTGCCGTCTATTTCAGTTTCGACGTATCTCAAGGGATTGTTATCACATTGGGCTGGAATATATGGGGTTGCCTGAGTCGGAACAGGATGGGTTGACTCGGTATATTGAGGGGGTGATTGCACAGGGTAGAGACCGGCAGCTGCGTCAAACGTCAAACCAGTGATATGTTCTTGGCGGCACTGGATAAAGATCGCAAAGCCATTTAGCGAAGTATCTGTACAGTTCATCATAAAAAACAGGCGGTTACTATAAAGCGGTGCTACTATAAAGCAGCACTACAATCCAGAGAGCTGAACAGTTACTAAAAAACAGAATAATATTTGTATGGAAACCACCCGCCTGAAACAACAATTTCGTGCCTATGAGCAGTGGAAGGTAAAGCTCACCCAGACCGTTCAGGAATACCAGCCCTGGCTGGAAGAGCATGGCATGGCCACGCCAGAGACAAGGCGACGTATTGCATCCTGCCTGAATACGTTAAAAGAGGATCGACTGACTATCGCCTTTGCGGCTGAGTTTTCACGCGGCAAAACAGAACTGATCAACGCCATTTTTTTTGCGGACTACGGCCACCGGCTCCTGCCATCGACCCCGGGGCGCACCACCATGTGCCCAACAGAGCTGTTCTACGACAGCGCAGTCGATGCGGCCTATATTCGCCTGTTACCAATCGAAACCCGTCTTCAGGATATCTCTCTTGCAGAGCTGAAAGAGGATGCAGCAGAGTGGGTTCATTACCCGCTAAACCTCGAATCATCAAAACAGATTGAAGAGGCGCTCAGCCAGGTAGGGGAGACAAAGCGCGTCACGGTGGCAGAGGCCGGACAGCTTGGACTCTATGATGATGAGATGGAGCTTGATCAATCCACTCCGGCCACGCATGTTGAGATTCCCCGTTGGCGACATGCACTGATCAGCTTTCCCCACCCGCTGCTAAAACAGGGGCTATGCATACTCGACACCCCCGGACTCAATGCATTGGGGCATGAGCCAGAGCTGACATTGAATCTTTTGCCAGAGGCGCAGGCGGTACTTTTTGTACTGGCTGCCGATACAGGTGTCACCCGTTCAGATCTCCAGATGTGGCAGCACCATATCAAACGTTTTCAAGGCAACCGCCAGCGTGGGCTGATTGTTGTGATGAATAAAGTGGATATGCTTTGGGATGAGCTGCGGGACAAAACAGATATTCAGAACTTCATCAGAAAACAGCAATCATTAACGGCAACCATATTGGGGGTTGATGAAGGCAGCGTTTTTCCTGTATCTGCGCAGAAAGGGCTGGTGGCAAAGGTAAAACAGGACGACTCTCTATTGAATCTGAGTGGCCTGCCTGAGCTTGAAACCTATCTCTCTGACAACATTCTTCAGGAAAAACAGAGGATACTCCAGGACAACACCGCAACTGACATCGGTGAACTGCTGGAAGATTCCAGCGCCGTTATCTCCAGTAACCTGAAGCAGATAAAAAAAGAGTACCTGGAACTTAAATCACTCAGCAATGAAAGCACAGAGATTATTGTTCAGCTGTTGCGTAAATTACAGAGTGAAAAGGCCAAATACCTCGATGATGTAGCGCAGTTCCAGGCAAACCGTCACAAGCTCAAAGTGCAGGCGGTATTGCTTCGCAGTGCATTGGATCTGGATGAACTTGACCGGCTCATTACAGAGTCACATGCAAATATGCTGGAAAACTGGACGACTCACGGTCTCAAAAATGAGATGCGGAGCCTGTTCGAGAAGTTGCGCAGCAGAATGCAACAGGTTACCCAGCATAGTGAAGCACTGCGCAAACTGGTTCGAATGGCATACCACCGCTTTCAGTGTGATCATGGCTTTGCCGCTATCCAGCCCAAGATGTTCTCTGTTATGAAATATCGGCTGGAACTAAAGACGCTGTTTAAAGAGGCAGAAGCATTTCGTAACAGCACCATCACAATGATGAGTATCAAACACTTTGTGGTGAAGCGTTTTTTTAACACCATCATAGACAGTGCGCGCACTATTTTCGTCAGAGCCAATAAAGAGGCTGATAACTGGCTGGATACGGCGCTTCAGCCACTGGTTTACCAAATACGCGACCACCGCGATATGCTGGAACGCAGGCTAAAAAACCTGCGTGAAATCAGCAACTCAAGAGATACCCTGCAACTGCGTATCAATGAGCTGGAAAAAGAGTACAAGGTTCAGATGCGCCAGCTGACTACATTGCGCAATATGCAGAACAGGCTGATCCAAAGCCACCCTGCTACAGATGAGGAGCGGCCACGGCCTCGCCTAGTCAGCAACCGTTCAGCCACTTAAATCAGTCACTTAAATCTATTGCACCCTGCCCACGCACTAATTAGACTTGAGTTCTTTGTTTAAGGTGCCTGGAACCCTGTATGCCAAAATCAATACCAGCCGATTCCGTTGGGCTGGTCGCCCCGCAAACCGCACATTTTGATGAGCCAATTGAACTGGTCTGTGGCCAAACGCTGCCTCACTTTGACCTGATCTATGAAACCTATGGCAAGCTCAATGCCAAACGTGACAATGCCCTGCTGTTCTGCCACGCCCTCTCTGGTGATCACCATGCGGCAGGCTACCACAGCATGGAAGACCGCAAACCTGGCTGGTGGGATGGCTATATAGGCCCAGGCAAGGCCTTTGATACCCGCCGTTATTTTGTGGTCTGCCCCAACAACCTGGGCGGCTGCAAAGGCTCAACCGGCCCCAACACCATCAACCCCAAGACCGGCAAATTTTATGGCCCGGATTTCCCACTCTTTACGGTAAAGGATTGGGTCAACAGCCAGAAGCAGCTGATGGACAGCATCGGCATCAACCAGTGGGCAGCGGTTGTGGGGGGCAGCCTGGGTGGCATGCAGGTGCTTCAATGGGCCATTGACTACCCCGACAAGCTACGCCATGCGCTGGTGATAGCGGCAGCACCACGGCTTTCAGCGCAGAATATTGGATTCAATGAGGTGGCTCGACAGGCCATTCTGTCTGACCCTGAATTCCATGGCGGTCACTACTATGAACATAATGTCGTCCCACGCCGAGGCCTCATGCTGGCTCGTATGTTGGGGCATATCACCTACCTCTCGGATGATGCCATGCGCGCCCAGTTTGGCCGCGACCTTCAGACCGGCCGCCTCAGCTATGATTTTGATGTGCAGTTCCAGGTAGAGAGCTACCTGCGCCATCAAGGCAGCTCATTTGTCGAGCGCTTCGATGCCAACACCTACCTGCTGATGACCAAGGCGCTGGACTACTTTGACCCGGCCGCAGATTTTGAAGGTGGCCTGGCGGAAGCACTTAGCCAGACGGTGGCCAAATTCCTGGTCATCTCCTTCACCAGCGATTGGCGCTTTGCGCCGAGCCGCTCGACAGAGATCGTCAAGGCACTGACCGATGCACAGCGCCAGGTCAGTTATGCCGAGGTTGAATCGAGTGAGGGGCACGATGCCTTTCTTCTACCAAACAGCTACTACACGGATGTGTTAAATGCCTACATGGCCGGGGTTTGATGCGATGTCACTACTGCGATCAGACCTGGTCATCATCAAAGAGTGGATCACTCCCGGCTCCCGTGTGCTGGATCTTGGCTGCGGCAATGGTGCCCTGTTGCATGCGCTGCACAAAGAGCGCCAGGTTGAGGGGTATGGGCTGGAGATCAACCCTAAAAATATCGTCAGCTGTCTACAGTTGGGGGTCAACGTCATCCAGTCGGATCTGGACAAGGGGCTGGATGATTTTGATGATCAGACCTTTGATTATGTCATCATGACCCAAACGCTACAGGCGGTGCACTTCCCGGATCACCTGCTGCAAGAGGTACTGCGTGTTGGCAAGCAGGGTATTGTCACCTTTCCCAACTTTGCCTATTGGAAGAACCGGATACAGCTTGGGCTACAGGGCAAGATGCCGGTATCACGCGCGCTGCCTTCACAGTGGTACGAAACCCACAACATCCACCTCTGTACGGTCAAGGATTTTCAACAGCTCTGCCGGGCGCGCAACATCAAGATTCAAGAGAAGGTGATACTGGATCATGCCCATCGTGCCAGCGCCCCCATCACCTTTCTGCCCAACCTGCTGGGGCAGATAGCCATCTATCGTTGCCAGCGGGATGAGTGATTTGTAACTTTCAGTCTTCGACCGGCCAGCCAAACCAGCAACATCACCGGCAGGCCGATCAAGGCAGTCATCATAAAAAAGTTGCTGTAGCCCATCGTATCCACGATGGAGCCTGAGTAGCCGCCCAGCAGTTTTGGCAGCAGTGTCATCAGTGAGCTGAAGAGGGCATATTGAAAGGCGGTAAATGAGATATTGGTGAGGCTGGAGAGGTAGGCGATAAAGGCCGCACTGGCCAGCCCTGCGCTCAGGTTATCAGCAGCAATCACCAGAATCAGCAGTGATGTCTCTGGCCCGGATTGTGCCAATAGCAAAAACAGCAGGTTGGTTGCTGCGGAGAGAAAGGCGCCCAGCAAAAGTATCCGCATCACCCCATAACGCAGTGACAGGCCGCCGCCTAAAAAGGCTCCGACAATGGTCATGATCAGACCAAAGGTCTTGGTGATGTCGGCAATCTGATGTTTGGTGAAGCCCATATCCTGATAAAAGACATTGGATATGGCACCCAGTACGATATCGGATATGCGGTACAACCCAACCAGTGCCAATAACAGCAGTGCCGCCTTGCCGTAACGTCGGAAAAAATCCGCCAGCGGCTCGATGTAGGTCTCTTGAAATACCGCTCTGCGTGCCAACCCAAGATGGATGGCCAACCGGGCTGCGCACCAGGCACCCATCAAGGCGATTAGCAACCTTGCGGCTTCAATGGAAAAACCACCCAGGCCGCCCATATTCTGTTTCAGTGATTGTGCCAGCTCTGCGCACCCTGCAAACAGCAGCACAAAGCTACAGACTGTCACAGCAAACAGTGCCAGGAATCGAAGATAGTCATTCAGGGTGTTGAGATAACGGCTGCTGCGGCTTTCGGTCACAGGTTCTGTGATGATCAGCGTGGTCAGGATGCCGACTGCCATGGCAGCAGCCATCCAGATATAGGCCCACTGCCAGGCCTGGTAGTCATACTCTTGCCCTGTTGCGAACCAGGCCGCCAGCTTCAGTGCCCCTGCGCCGGATACCAGCATGCCGATCCGGTAGCCGGTGATATAGCTGGAGGACATCAGCGCCTGTAGCTCTGCCCCTGCCGATTCAATGCGATAGGCGTCGATTACAATATCCTGCGTGGCGGAAGAGAAACCCAGCATCACCGCCGCAAAGGCCATCGGCATCAATGCCTGTGCGGGATCGGTAAAAGCCATCCAGAGGATAGCCAGGATGATGGCGATCTGTGCCAGCAACAGCCAGGCACGCCGCCGCCCCAGCCACCGGGTCAACAGGGGAAGCGGCAGCTTATCGACAATTGGGGCCCAGATGAATTTGAAGGAGTAGCCCAGTGCTGCCCAGCTGAAATAGGTTACAGTAGAGCGATCCACCCCGGCCTCACGCAGCCAGAGTGAGAGGCTGGAGAAGATCAGCAACAGCGGCAGCCCGGCTGCAAACCCAAGAAACAGCATGGTTATCACGCGCGGGTGTTTATAGGCGATGAGTGTCTGCTTCCAGCTCTCTCTGTTAGCGGTTTGTTCCATATTTGACTTGCAACCTTCCCCCATCATGCCGACAATGCCCCCCAAATAACCTTGGGAGCATTCCGTGCAAAACTATCAACGTGAATTTCTAAACTTTGCCCTGGAAACAGACGTACTTCGGTTTGGAGAGTTTACCCTGAAATCGGGTCGCATCAGCCCCTATTTCTTCAATGCCGGGCTATTCAATAGCGGTGCCAGTCTGGCGCGTCTCGGTCGCTATTACGCACAGGCTATTATGGATTCTGGCATTGAGTTTGATCTGCTCTATGGCCCCGCCTATAAAGGCATCCCGCTGGCAGCTGTCACCTGTGTCGCACTGGCGGATCACCATGGCCGGGACATCCCCTACGCCTTCAATCGCAAGGAGGCAAAGGATCACGGTGAAGGCGGCAATATCGTCGGCAGCCCCCTGCAAGGGCGGATACTCATCATTGATGATGTGATCTCCGCAGGCACCTCCGTCCGGGAGTCCGTAGAGATCATTCGTGAACATGGAGCCACACCAGCGGGGGTCATCATTGCACTTGATCGCCAGGAGAAGGGGCAGCAGGATCGCTCTGCTATCGACGAGGTGAAAGAGCAGTTCAATATGCCAGTGGCCAGCATCGTCCGTTTGGAACATCTGGTTGCCTATCTCTCTGAAAAACCGGATTCAGCAGCTGCCCTGGCTCGTATCCAGGCCTACCGGGAAAAATACGGGGTTTAAAATCAGGTACAAGGTTACTGCAAGGTGTAAGACTGCTTTATCAAGCCTTGTCTCTTGCGCCTTGAACCTGGCTCGTCAACCAATAATCAGCTTCGAGCCCACCAACAGTGTTACGACCTCAAATCCCCGCTTGATCCAGCGATTGCCCTTCACGATGGATAGATGCGCCCCGCAGTATCCGCCGATCAGAGAACCCAGCAGCAGTGCCGGTAGCCAGCTCCACTGGATGTTACCCAACAGGCCCAAAGTGGTAGCACCGGCACCATTCCAAAAGATGCCAACCAGTACCAGCGTATGCGCCACGGCTCGTTTATAATCGAGTCCAAACCAGCGCACCAGCCAGAGCGTTACAAACAGGCCGGTGCCAGAGGTCAAGGATCCATTCAGGATGCCGATAAGAAATAGGCCTGCACCGCCAATGATGAGTCCCTGATGATCCCGATGCAGTGGCTGGTAGTCTTGCCCCAGCGCTTTGCGCAGCAGGGAATAAAACCCTAATCCGAGGGTCAGACAACCCAGGGCAATCTCGGCAGTGCGGTCGGGAATGTGCAGAATGAGGCTGGCACCGATGATCGCGCCCGGCAGCCCTGTTATCAGCAGCAGGATAACAAATTGCTGCTCCAGTGAATCTTCGCGCCAGTGCCGCAGGGTCGCCCCCAGGCCAAGCGCTACTGAGGCCACCTTATGGGTCGCAAGCGCGATGCCGAATGGCAGGCCGAGAAAGATGATGGCAGGCAGCTGCACCAACCCGGCGCCACCACCAGAGAAGGCAGAAAACAGGTTGGCCAGCAACGATATAACGAACAGGATAAACTGATCCATCAATGCAAATGCCTCAGAGAGCACAAATAGCAGATCCTACAGGATCCCAATAACAGACCAGAGTTCTTTCTTGGAAATTGATATGCGCAAAATTAATTTCACCATAATCGGTATCGCTCTTACTCTACTGCTGACCCTTCCACTTTCGGCAATCGGAAAAATGTATCGCTGGGTGGATGATGAGGGGCGGGTTCAATACTCAGACAGGGTTCCTCCGGCTCAAAAAGCCAAAGAGCACTCCCGCTTCGATGACAGCGGGATAGAGGTGGAAAAGGTCAAGGCGGCCAAAAGCAAAGAGGAGATTCAGAAGCAGCTGGCCCGTGAAAAAGCATTAAAAAGACTCCGTGCCGAACAGCAGCGCATTATAGATACGCAAAAAGCAGCTGATCGGGTGCTGCTGCGCACCTTCCGCTCTGAAGATGATATTAAAATGGCACGAGATGGCAAACTCACCGCGATTGATGTTCACATTCAGGTGATCAGAGGCAACATAAAACGGCTCAAAAACCGGCTTGAAGAGCTGCAAAAAGGTGCCGCTGACATGGAACGCCAGGGAAAGAAACCCTCGCGGCGCTACCTGGCGGATATGACCTCTCTGCGTCAGCAGATCAAGGATGCGTATGCCTCCATCATTGTCAAAGAGCGGGATAAAGATACCATCTGGGCGAGTCATGAAGAGGATCTACAACGGTTTCGAACCCTAAAAAAACTTCAGCCTGAAAAACCCGGCATAACCCCATCACAACAGACCGCTTCACTGTTGGAGACGGTTGTGGCCTGCCCGGATCTGGCAAGTTGCAATCTGGCCTGGAAAAAGGCGCAAACCTATGTTGAGCTCTATGCCACGACCCCCATGCAGCTCTTCAGCGACATTATTTTAATGACCCGCATGCCGATACAGGATGATGAATTCAGCCTGACGGTCACCCGCATTACAGATAAAAAGGGTACGGGTGCAGAGATCTTCCTTGATCTACAGTGCAAAAACAGCCCCGGAGGAGCGGCCTTCTGCGAAACAGAGAAGGTGGAGGCTGTTCGCCATAATTTTCGTGGGGCGTTGACGCCATAATAGACAAAGCCCTGCAGTGCAGGGCTTTGTCTGTGGTCTGTTTATAACCCCGCTTCGCGAATAAAGGTATCGGCCTCGCGGATTGATTTTTCCATATCCTTGACCAGCGCAGCGATATTGGACTCAACGGAGCGCAGCTCTTTTTGCAGTGACATAATGGCCTTGGCATTGAGGTTATGTTTCAGATAGAGCACCTGATCCTTGAAGGCCTTCAGTACCGGATCCATCTTTTTCTCAGCGCGCCGCATCGCAGTAATCAATTTTTTATAGCGGTTGCGTGTATTGCGCAGCTTCTCCCTGCTGTCCCGCTTGAGTGATGCATTGGTGTATTGGTCAAGCTCCTTCCCCCACTCCTCAAACAGGGCTTCAGCGACGGACTCTACCGCGTCTATCCGGTTGCGAACCTCATCAGCGGCCTCCTCGCTATCTTCATACTCATTGTTAAGCTGCTTATATTTATCTTCGAGTGCACCGCCTTTGAAATTCAGCACACTTGAGAATTTTTCCAGTGCGGATTTAAACTGCTCTTTTCCCTCCTGCTGGGCATCGCGTGCCTTGCCAACACGCTCAACCAGAATGTCGCGCTTGTGATAACCCACCTTTTCCAGTGAGGCGTAGTAAGCCGACTGGCACCCGCTCAGGATGAAGATAAGGGCGGCCAACAGAAGGCCTGTTTTTGTAGTGCTGTATCTTGTAATGTGCATGGTAGATGGCTCCTGCTAGCCCTGTTTCATGGCGTCAATGATTTTATCGGTGCGTTTGTCCTGAAGGTGGCCATGAACCACAAACAGCGCATGAATCACGCCCGGAATCCATCCCAAGATGGTGAGGAACAGATTGAGCAGCGCCTGAATGGGTTTGGCGCAAAAAAACACGGCCAGAGGCGGCAGAATGATGGCTAAAAAATATCGCATGGTGAAAAGTCCTTAAGCAATAACAGGGGCAGTTCTCTCTCTGTTAATCACCCTGAATAGTGATAATAACCTGCCGCTGGTGAGGGTGTGTACGATGCTCCCACAGGAAGATACCCTGCCAGGTACCCAGTGCGCAACGTCCATTGGATATGGGCAGGGTCAGATCCATGTTGGTCAGGATGCTGCGCAGATGTGCTGGCATGTCATCCGGCCCCTCCTGTATATGTTCAAAGGTGGGGTCGCCATCGGGGATCAGCCGTGCCATGAAAACCTCAAGATCGTCACGCACGGAAGGGTCGGCATTTTCACAGAGAATAAGTGAGGCGCTGGTGTGTTGGATAAAGAGATGACAGAGGCCGTTTCGGGCAGCAGACTCATGCACAATCTGCTCAACCTGACGGGTGATTTCGTAGGTACCCCGCCCACGGGTCTGGATCTGCAATGTCTGCTGTTTGATCATGCACCGCATTTTAGGCATTCTGTAGGTTGATCAACAAGGTATAAATGCTAAAAATGGCTGCCAATAAAAATAAGGATAACCTGGGAGAGATGCCGGTAACCACGCTGCAGGGCGTTGGCCCGCGTAATGCAGAGCGATTGGAGCGGCTGGGCATCAGCAGTGTGCAGGATCTGCTGTTTCACCTGCCATCCCGCTATCAGGATCGAACCCGGATTGTTCCAATCGGCAGCCTGCGGCCCGGTGAGCAGGTGGTTGTGGAGGGCGAGATCGAGCTGAATGATGTCAAGTATGGCCGCCGTCGCTCACTGCTGGTGCAGATAACGGATGGGAGCGGCTCCCTGATCCTGCGGTTTTTCCACTTCTCTGCGGTACAGAAGGGCAACCTGGTAAGAGGGGTTCGGCTGCGCTGTTTTGGTGAGGTGCGGCGCGGGCCGACTGCGCTTGAGCTGATCCACCCGGAATACAGCCGTCTGGACGATAGCGATGAGCATGCGGTTGAAGAGACGCTCACCCCCATCTACCCCACAACAGAGGGGATGCATCAACTGAGCTGGCGCAGCATGACCGAGCGTGCCCTGGCCATGCTGGATGAACAGCCGGAGCTGCTGCAGGAGTGGCTGCCGCCGGAGTTGCTGGAGCGCTACAACCTGCCAGCACTGCTGGAGAGTCTCCGTTTTCTGCACCGCCCGCCACCGGATGCGCCGCAACATCTGCTGCTGGAGGGTGCTCATCCGGCGCAACGGCGGCTGGCCTTCGAAGAGCTGCTGGCGCACCAGATCAGCCTGCGCAAACTGCGTCATGAGCAGCGCCGCACAGCCGCCCCGATACTGGATGGAGAGACACAATTAAAAGCAGCGCTGCTGGCCTCACTGCCGTTTATGCTGACCGCTGCCCAGCAGCGGGTTGTGGCTGAGATCAGCACCGATCTGAAACAGCAGCACCCAATGATGCGACTGGTGCAGGGTGATGTCGGCTCGGGCAAGACGGTAGTGGCGGCACTGGCGGCCATTCAGGCGGTTGAGGCTGGCCATCAGGTGGTGCTGATGGCTCCCACAGAGCTGCTGGCAGAGCAGCATCTGCGAAATTTCCAGGGCTGGCTGGAGCCGCTGGGGGTCAAGGTTGCCTGGCTCACCGGGCGGCACAAAGGCAAAAAGCGGGAGCAGATACTCGCTACACTGGCCGATGGCAGCGCCGATGTGGTTGTCGGCACGCATGCCCTGTTTCAGGGCGATGTGCAGTTCCATGCCCTGGGGCTGGCCATCATTGACGAACAGCACCGCTTTGGCGTGCATCAACGTCTGGCACTGCGGGAGAAGGGGGCGGAAAAGGGCAGGGTGCCGCATCAGCTGATCATGACCGCCACCCCCATACCGCGCACCCTGGCAATGTCGGCCTATGCCGACCTGGATCTCTCGGTGATTGATGAGCTGCCCCCCGGGCGCAAGCCGGTGGCCACTGTGGTGATCCCTGACAGTCGCCGGGATGAGGTGATCAGCCGGGTGCGCAGCGCCTGCAAAGCGGGGCGGCAGGCCTATTGGGTCTGCACCCTGATCGAAGAGTCTGAGGCGTTGCAGTGTCAGGCGGCAGAGGATACCGCCGCGCTGCTGACAGAGAGTCTGCCGGAGCTGAGTGTGGGGCTGGTGCATGGGCGTCTGAAGGCGAGTGAAAAAGAGCAGATCATGCTTGATTTCAAAGCGGGAAAACTGGATCTGTTGGTCGCCACAACGGTGATCGAGGTGGGCGTGGATGTGCCCAATGCCAGCCTCATGATCATCGAAAACCCGGAGCGGCTTGGCCTGGCGCAACTGCACCAGCTGCGCGGCCGGGTCGGGCGAGGCAGTGCCGAGAGCCACTGCCTGCTTATGTATCATCTCCTGTCAGAGCGCGCGCGTGAACGTCTGAGCACGATGCGCGCCACCAATGATGGCTTTGTCATTGCGCAAAAGGATCTGGAGCTGCGCGGCCCCGGCGAGGTGCTGGGCACCCGTCAGACGGGTGAGATGCAGCTGCGCATTGCCGATCTTATCCACCACCAGCCCCTGCTGCCTGAGGTGCAGCAGGCGGCGGAGATCATCCTGGAACATTATCCTGACCATGCGCAGCCGCTGGTCAAACGGTGGTTGGGACAAAAGACAGAGTATGGTGCAGTCTGAGATAATGTCCGGCATGAATCCACCAAATCTTATTGCCATGTTGCAACAGCTGATCGCCACGCCGTCGATCAGCAGCGTCAACCCGCGCTGGGATCACGAAAACAGCACCATCATCAATCTGTTGGCGCAGTGGCTGGATGGCGTTGGCCTGAGTGTAGAGGTGCTCCCCGTGCCAGAGTGCCCCGGTAAGGCCAATCTGATCGCCCGGATCGGCTCTGGCAGCGAGGGGCTGGTGCTCTCCGGCCATAGCGATACCGTCCCCTACGATGAAGGGCGCTGGAGCCATGATCCCTTTCTGCTGACCGAAGAGGATGGTCGCCTCTACGGCCTGGGCACGGCCGATATGAAATCCTTCTTTGCGCTGGTGATTGAGGCGATCCGGGAGATGCCGCTGGAGCGGCTGAAACAGCCGCTGACCATCATTGCCACCGCCGATGAAGAGAGCACCATGAGCGGCGCCCGAGCCCTGGCCGCCATGCAGCAGCGGCTGGGGCGCTATGCGGTGATCGGCGAGCCGACAGGGCTGAGACCGATACGCATGCATAAAGGCATTGCCATGGAGGCGATACAGTTGACCGGGCGCTCCGGCCACTCCAGTGACCCCACCAATGGTGTGAGTGCGCTGGATGGGATCTACACCGTGATGGGGGAGCTGATGGCCTGGCGCAAAGAGCTGGAGCGCAACCATCGCAACCCTATGTTCAAGGTGGAGAGCCCTACCATCAACCTGGGGCATATCCAGGGTGGCGACAACCCCAACCGTATCTGTGCCTTCTGCGAACTGCATATCGACATGCGTCCGCTACCCGGAATGTGCCTGGAGGATATGCGCAGTGCGCTAAAAAAGCGCCTGACTGCGGCACTGCGGGGCAGCGGGTTGCAGCTTGAGGTGAGGCCGCTGTTTCATGGCACCCCGGCCATGGAGACGCCGGCCGATTCAGCCATCGTAAGATATGCCGAAGAGCTGACAGGTTTTGATGCAGAGGCGGTCGCCTTTGGTACAGAGGGGCCCTATCTGACCGAGTTGGGGATGGAGACGATCATCATGGGGCCAGGCAGCATCAGACAGGCGCATCAGCCGGATGAATATCTGGAGCTCAGCCATATAAAACCGGCGATTGAATTGATACAGTCACTGGTACGCAGATTCTGCTACTGACCCGGAATAAGAGTAAAGATGGTGCCGACAAAAAAAGCCAAGCCTGATCTGTTTGTGGAGTGGTTCCGCAGCTCATCGCCCTACATCCACGCCCATCGAGGCCGTACCTTCGTTATTGTTTTTGGGGGTGAAGCGGTTGCGGATGGCTCATTTTCCAATCTGATCCATGACATTGCCCTGCTGCATGGGCTGGGGATCAAGCTGGTTCTGGTGCATGGGGCGCGGCCGCAGATTGAGCAGCGCCTACAGGCGCAAAGTGCCCGGATGCAATATATCAACGGCCTGCGTGTGACCGACGATGCGGCGCTGGCCTGTGTCAAAGAGGCGGCAGGGATGGTGCGGGTCGAGATTGAGGCCCTGCTGTCGATGGGGCTGGCAAACTCCCCGATGGCCGGGGTGCGTATCCGGGTTGCTTCGGGCAATTTTGTCACGGCGCGCCCACTGGGTGTGAGAGAGGGAGTGGACTACGGCCACACGGGCGAGGTTCGGCGCATCGATGCGGATGCCATTCGCCAGCAGCTGGAACAGGATGCCATTGCCCTGGTGCCGCCGCTGGGCTATTCGCCCACCGGCGAGGTGTTCAACTTGGGGGCGGCCGATCTTGGGGCGGCCATTGCTGCGGCGCTGGGTGCCGACAAGCTGATCACCCTGATGGAAGGCGGAGGGCTGGTCGATAGCCGAAACCGGCTGATCACCCATATCATTGCGCGTGAAGTGGAGGCGATGCTGGCTCGCCGGAAGCGGCTTCCGGAGGATGTGGTGCAGCAGCTGCGTGCGGCAATCAACGCCTGCCGCCGGGGCGTGAAGCGCATCCATCTGCTGGGACGGGCGCTGGATGGCGTACTGTTGCGGGAGCTCTTTACCCGCGATGGCGCAGGCACCCTGATCACGGCTGAGCCCTATGAAGATCTGCGCACGGCGCGCATCGATGATGTTGGGGGTATTCTGGAGCTGCTGGCACCGCTGGAGGAGACAGGCATGCTGGTGCGCCGCTCAAGGGATCTGCTGGAGACGGAGATTGATCGGTTTACCGTGGTGGAGCGCGATGGCATGGTGATTGCCTGCGCTGCGCTCTACCCCTATGAGAAGGAGTCGCTGGCTGAGCTGGCCTGCCTTGCGGTGCATCCTGATTATCAAAACAACAGGCGCGGTGAAACCCTGTTGCAGCAGATGGAGAGCAGGGCACGTACGCTGGGAATCACGGGGCTGTTTGTGTTGACGACCCAGGCCATGCACTGGTTTCTGGAGCGTGGCTTTGCGGCATTGCCGCTGCAAAAGCTGCCGATAAAAAGGCGTCAGCTCTACAACTACCGGCGCAATGCCAAGGTCTTTTTCAAAAAGCTCTGACCCCCCCCTTGCTTTGGGTCTATGCCATATTGAGTGGGCAATAAATAGACACAGAGACCACGGAGGCCACAGAGTTTGAAAGAGTGCAGCAAGAAGCTATTCAGAAATAGTGACCGGTCAAAACC
>JALSJZ010000073.1 GCA_026989135.1 Sedimenticola sp.
ATGCAGGCAACACCTTCGACTCCGATGCCGGGCAGTTTGGTGTGCTGGTAGAGGGGTACAGGCGACAGAGTGACGGCTTTAAAAGCATTGATGAGACCGCCGATTTTCGGGATGGTGATGATACCGGTTTTGAGAAAACAGACCGCATGGTCAAATTTTCGTGGGAACCCGCTACAGCGATCTATCAACGCCTGGAGTTCAAATATGGCAGAAGCGACCTGGATGCCAATGAGACCTACCTCGGTCTGACCGAGGCTGATTTCAAGGCCGACCCGACGCGCCGTTATTCGGCATCACGCTTTGACAATATGGACAGCGAACAGGAGCAGACCTCACTGCGCTACACCATCAGCCCCAACGATGATCTCGACATCATTACCACGCTCTACCAGAACGATTTCAAACGCAACTGGTACAAGCTCAACAAAGTGAACGGCGACAAGCTCTCTGCCGTTCTGGCAACCCCGGGGCTGTCACAGGACTGCATGAAAGGCACTGCCGCCTGCGACCTGAAAGTCAAAGCCAACAACCGTGAATATGAGGCCAAGGGGGTCGAATCCATCATCTACTCCCGCTTTGGGGCAGGTGATGTACAGCATGAAGTGATGGTGGGTGTTCGCCTGCATCAGGATGAGGTTCGGCGTTTTCAGTGGGAGAATACCTACGCCCAGGCGGCCAACGGCACCATCACCGGCATGACCCCAGGCACACCGGGCGGTGCAGGTAACCGCTTTCAAAAAACAGAAGCCCTGGCACTCTCCATTCAAGACACAATTGAAATGGGCAACTGGACTATCGTCCCCGGTATTCGTTATGAATATCTTGAGCAAACCTATAAAGACTATCAAAAGGGCAGATCTGGAAAAAACAGCTTTGACATGACCGCAGGCGGCCTGGGCATTGCCTACCGGTTCAATGAGCGCTGGAGTGGTTTTGGCGGCCTGCACACCGGCTTTTCACCCCCCAGCCCCAAAGGGACAGAGAGTGGTCTTGATCCTGAGACCAGTACCGCCTTTGAAGCCGGTGCACGCTATACCAACACCCGCAACGCATTTGCAGCTGAGGCGACCTTTTTCTACACCGCTTTTGAAGATCTGATCGTGGTCGATAATGTCGGCGGTGCAGGTACTGGCGATGATGAAAACTTTGGTGAAGTGGATAGCTATGGTCTTGAGCTGGCGCTCCAATATGATGCAGGAATCGCCAACAGCTGGGGGCTGAGCAACCCCTCTTTTCTAAGCATCACCTACACCAATGCCGAGCAGCAAAACAGTGCGCGCTCCACCGATGCCGACTCCATCTTCAGCTACGGCAAAAAAGGCAACAAAGTCCCCTATATCCCAGAGCTGACCATCAGCCTCGGTACCGGCATCGAGTCCAAAAAATGGGGCGCATTCATCTCGGGCAACTATGTGAGCGAGACCTACACCAGTGCCAACAATGTGAGCAACCAGATCAACGGCAGCGGCAACCCCGATGCCCGCTTTGGCAAAACCGACAGCTATTTTGTGGCGGATGCTTCGGCTTTCTACCGCATCAGCAAAACGGTCAAACTCTTCGGTGGCGTACAAAACCTGCTGGACAGAGAGTATGTGGTATCACGGCAACCGCATGGCGCACGCGGTGGCCTGCCGCAGTTTCTCTATGCCGGTATTGAGATAGAGCTGTAACCCCAATGAAAAACAGTGTTTGAACCACAGATAAACACAAATGGACGCAGATCAAATCTGTGTTTATCTGCGTCCATCTGTGTTTGCCTATATGGACATAGGTAAGGGGCGTGAGCTAGGAGCGGAAGCTTTCCAACTGCTTTTCCCTCGTTCCTCTCTGACATGATTCCTGTTTTTTAAATAACGATAAAGAACTTATGAACATAGTAAATCTATTCCAACAAGGTGGGCCGGTGATGATGGTGCTGCTGGCCATGTCGGTACTGGCGTTGACCATCATCCTGCTCAAACTGTTTCAGTTTTTACGCTGTGGCGTGCGCCGTTCAGGATTTGTCGATCCCGTCATGACCGCGCTGCATAACGGTCAGGTGGCTGATGCACTGGCTCAGTTAAAGCAGCAACGCAACCCGGTCGCCCGGGTGATGGAGTGTGCACTGGCCTGTGCTGCCGATACCAAAATGGCGGCAAAAGATATTGAAGCGGAGGTGAGTCGGGTCGGTTCTGCGCAGATTCGCAATCTTGAATCCTGGCTGCGGGGTCTCTCTGCCATTGCCCACCTCAGCCCACTGCTGGGGCTGCTCGGCACCGTGACCGGGATGATCGTAGCCTTTATGCGGCTGGAGGAGGCAGGCAGCCGGGTCGATCCCTCCATCCTCTCCGGCGGCATCTGGGAGGCGCTGCTCACCACCGCCTTTGGCCTGACGGTGGCGATCCCCGCCATGGCGGCCTTCTACTATCTGGAGGGCGAGGTGGATCAGGTGCGTGCCTCGATGAAGGATGCCACCATCCGGGTACTGGTTCATTTTGGCAAAAGCCCCGCTTATCTGAGCAGCCGCGATAATGAAAAACTGGAGGATGAGACCCATGGACTTTGAGGGCCGCTCACGCATCCATGCCCATCTTGATATTGCACCGCTGATCGACATCGTCTTTCTGCTGCTGGTCTTTTTTATGTTGACCAGTACCTTCCTGGTGCCGGAAGCCATTGAGCTGGAGCTGCCCGAATCGAGCAGTGCAACCGTGACGGAGGTGACCCCGATCATTGTGGCGCTAAACGCAACCGGCCAGCTGGCGCTCAATGGTGAGGAGATCCAACTGGATGCACTGCGCAGAGCCATCAAACCCCTGATAAAAGCGGATGTCGATGTCGCCATCACCCTGAAAAGCGATGCCCGTACCGAGGTTCAGCAACTGCTGAAGGTGATGGATGAGATCCGTGCTGCCGGGGGCGAGAATGTCGCATTGGCAACAACCCAGAAATAAGCAAAAACCATGACCATCACCTGGCAGCATACCAGCCTCACCCTGTTGCTTGCACTGGCACTGCATGGCGGTGTCGCCGTGTTGCTTGCGCTGCCTGCTCCGGCTCCCCTGCCAACCCCCCCCGTGCAGCCGCTTCGTGTCAGCCTGCTTGCAACCGTAGCAGAGACCGTCACAGCTGCACCTCCAGTGACACCGCCACCACCTGCTCCAAAACCTGCTCCAAAACCTGCTCCAAAACCTGCTCCAAAACCTGCTCCAAAACCTGCGCCACAACCAAAACCCAAGCCACCGGAGCCGGTGATTCAGAAACCGATACCAAAACCAGAACCCACGCCACCCAAGCCGGAGCCACCGCCCGTTGCAGAACCTGCGCCACCGCAGCCTGAACCCATACCGGTTACAGCACCGCTTGAGCCGGTAGAAAAACCCAAGCCCATAGAGACAACAGCACCGCCAGCCCCGGCAGAACCCAGCAATGCACCATTGGATGCCATCGCCACCGCAAAATATGAGCAGCTGCTGGTTGCCTGGCTGGAAAAACATAAAAAATA
>JALSJZ010000074.1 GCA_026989135.1 Sedimenticola sp.
ATCAGCAAATTCGACATCTACAACCTGAAATATGTGGCCGAGGTACGTGCCGGGATCAACACCCGCAACCTGGCAGTCTCGGCCGATGGACGCTACGTCATCGTGGCCAACTACCTGCCGCACACCCTGACGATATTGGATGCCAGCGACCTCAGGCCAATCAAGGTTATACCCGCGATGGATGAGCTCAAGCAGCACAGCTCCAGGGTCAGCGCCGTCTACACCGCCGCGCCGCGCGAGAGCTTCTTTGCGGCCATGAAGGATATCAAAGAGGTGTGGGAGATCAGCTACGCCGACCAGCCGCCGATGGGTTTTTCCAGCTGGATGCATGACTACAACCCGGATGCCGGGGAGGGCAATCAGGAGCAGCAGTTTGCGATACGCCGGGTCAAGACCGACGACTACCTGGATGACTTCTTCATGAATCAGGACTACAGCCAGATCATCGGCACCTCCCGCAGCGGTGGGGGTCAAGTGGTCGATCTGGATCTGCGGCGGGCAGTCAACACCGTCGCACTGCCGGGCATGCCGCACCTCAGCTCGGCCATCACCTGGGAATATAAAGGCCGCCCCGTGATGGCCACGCCCAACATCAAAAAGGGGCTGGTGACGGTTATCGACATGCAGAGCTGGAAGGTGGTGAAGGAGATCAAAACCGACGGCCCCGGCTTTTTCATGCGCAGCCATGAGAATAGCCCCTACGCCTGGGTGGATGTCTTCTTTGGCCCCAACAAGGACCGGATGCATGTGATCGACAAGCGCACCCTGGAGATCGTCAAGACCCTGAAACCGATGCCCGGCAAGACCTCTGCCCATATCGAATTTACCAAAGATGGCTCACATGCGCTGCTCAGTATCTGGGACAAAGAGGGCGCGCTGATCATCTACGATGCCAAGACTCTGGAAGAGGTCAAACGGCTGCCCATGAGCAAACCCTCGGGCAAATACAATGTGCATAACAAACTGACCCGCTCCAGCGGCACCAGCCATTAGAGGGGAGAGGATTATGAGATATTGGATCGGCTGTGCAGCGCTGTTGATCGCGTCGGCCGCCACCGCCGAGACGCGCTCGCTGGTGGTGGAGAAGATAGAGGATGGCGACACGATTGTGGTCATCCTCAACGGCAAGCCAGAGCGGCTTCAATTGCAGGGCATCGACGCGCCGGAGGATGTGGAGAATGCCAAGCTCCAGCGCGACATCAAGGTGACCGGGCTGGAGCCTGCAACGCTGCTGCCACTGGGTCGGGCCGCCACCCGTCACCTGCAATCACTGGCAAAGCCGGGGGACGTCTTGCAAGTGAGTGGTCACTTCGAGCAGAGAGATCGCTATGGACGCATCCTGGTGGTGGCAGAGGATGCTGCCCGGCGCTCGCTGAATGAGCGTATGGTGCAGGATGGTTATGCGGTAGTGACACGCTACGGCACCATGGAAGCCGCGCTGAAGGCGCAGCTGGAACGGGCGGAATCAGAAGCCATTGCATCGAAGCGAGGGCTCTGGGGAGAGGCCTCCGAGGTGACTCTGAGCTGGAGCGGCCGGAAAAATTAACCTCGGGTATTTGTGGTTTTCCTGGGGTAATATAGCGGCCATTATTTTTAGTTAACGCAACAGAAATCAGCTGATGGATTATTTACCAATATTTCTTGATGTCAAAACCAGACTTTGCATCGTAGTGGGTGGCGGCGAGATTGCCAGCCGCAAAGCCGCGCTGCTGCAAAACGCCGGGGCACAGATTCGCGTGATCTCGCCAGAGCTGGAGGTCAGCCTGTCGGAACTGAAAACGCAGGGTGCCATTGAGCACGAGGCGCGTGAGTATCAGCAGGGTGATCTGGCCGGCGCCCGTCTGGTGATTGCCGCCACCGACAGTGCGGTGGTCAATCAGCAGGTCTCCGAAGAGGCACAGGCGCACGGCATCCCGGTCAATGTGGTCGATCAGCCCGAGCTGTGCAGCTTTATCATGCCCTCCATCATTGACCGCTCGCCGGTGATTGCGGCCGTCTCTACCAGTGGCGCTTCGCCGGTATTGGCGCGCCTTATCCGTGGCCGTCTGGAGTCATTGATCCCCTCCGGTTACGGGCGGCTGGCCGAGCTGGCCAGCAGCTTCCGGGATCGGGTCAAGGCACGCTTCACCAACCCGACCGACCGCCGCCGCTTTTGGGAGGAGGTTCTGCAAGGGGGGGTGGCAGAACGTGTCTTCTCCGGCCATCACGAAGAGGCCAACAGATTGATGGAGCAGGCACTGGCCGAGAATGCGCTGACCACGGACGGCATGGGCGAGGTCTATCTGGTCGGTGGCGGCCCCGGCGATCCGGATCTGCTCTCTTTCCGCGCTTTGCGTTTGATGCAGCAGGCCGATGTGGTGGTCTACGACCGTCTGATCTCAAAGCCGATACTGGAGATGACCCGGCGCGATGCCGAGCGCGTCTACGTGGGCAAAGAGAACAACCACCACGTCATGTGTCAGGAGGATATCAACCAGCTGCTGGCGAAACTGGCCAAACAGGGCAAACGGGTTGTGCGTCTCAAAGGTGGCGATCCCTTCATCTTTGGCCGCGGTGGAGAGGAGATTGATACCCTCGCCGAGCAAGGCATTCCGTTTCAGGTGGTACCAGGGGTTACTGCAGCCTCAGGCTGCGCCTCCTACTCCGGCATCCCGCTGACCCACAGAGACTATGCGCAGTCGGTCGTATTTGTGACCGGCCATCTGAAGGATGACAGTCTGAACCTTAACTGGAAGGCGCTGGCGCAACCCAGACAGACGGTCGTGTTTTACATGGGACTGATGAGCCTGCCCCACATCTGCCGTGAACTCCAGGCTCACGGCATGCCTGCGAACATGCCTGCGGCACTGGTACAGAAAGGCACCACGCCTCAGCAGAAGGTCTACACCGGAACGCTCTCCACGCTGGCCGGGATTGCCGAGAAGTACAAACCCAAGCCACCTACGCTGATCATTGTCGGCGAAGTGGTTGAGCTGCGTGACAAGCTGAACTGGTATCAATCTGGGGAGGAGGTCACTGAAGAGACTCCGCCCTTTGAGCCAGCGGCATGGCCTGAACCGGAACGGGCGGTGAGTAGCTGATATAAATAAAGCAAATCAACTGAGCTTACTGCAGTTGTATTTAAGGGTCGTAGGGTGCAATGCCCAAAAACATTCGCTTCACTTATGGGGCAGGCTCTAGCGTAGCGTATTGCACCGAATGAAAGCTTAATGGTGGGTTACGCTATCGCTAACCCACCCTACTACTGCACTGGTTCCAGAAATCCTTTTAGATCACTAAGAGTGCGATGTACGCCATGGCAGCGGGCGCAGATGGCCACTGCGGCCTTGCCAAGAAATCTTCCGGCCTGCTTGGGCTGGTTGTTGCGAATACTTTCCCCCAACCCTTTGAGCAGTTTTTGAGTCGCTTCCCCCAGAATTCTCTCTTTGGGTATCTCATCCTGGTGGC
>JALSJZ010000075.1 GCA_026989135.1 Sedimenticola sp.
TTCAACTGGGAGAGGCAGAGAAGATCAAAGGCGATGCGCGGACAAACTATGATCGCTTCATGCAAGCGGGTGGAGAGATCAAACCCTTCAAAACCATCCCCAAAGAGACAGATGTCATCGTGGATGGAATCTTTGGAACGGGCTTGGAACGAGAGGTAACAGGTGCATGGCAGCAGGCCATTGAGGCCATCAATACCGCCGCATCCCCAGTGCTGGCACTGGACATCCCCTCCGGGCTGCATGCAGATTCAGGGCAGGTTCTGGGGGTGGCGGTAAAGGCTGATGCCACCATCAGCTTCATTGGGCTGAAACGGGGCGAGTTTACCGGAGCTGGGCCAGAGCAGTGCGGCCAGATTGTCTTCAATGACCTTGACCTGCCGGAAGCGCTCTACGACACAGAGCACCCCACTGCCCGACGGGTTGAGTGGTCAATGTTAACGCAGCTGCTTGGACGGCGGGCAAGGGATGCGCACAAAGGGGATTTCGGCCATCTCCTGGTGATAGGCGGTGATCATGGCTATAGCGGTGCCGCGAGGATGGCTGGAGAGGCCGCTCTGCGCACCGGTGCCGGGCTGGTCAGCATCGCCACCCAGCCAGCACATGCACCGCTGCTGAATATAGCGCGTCCCGAACTGATGTGTCACGGTGTTGCGGATGGCAACACACTGGCACCGCTGCTACAGCGTGCCACCGTACTTGCCATTGGCCCTGGGCTGGGGCAGGGCCAATGGGGTCGCACACTGTTGAATGCCGCCTTAGAGACCAGGCTGCCGCTGATTATGGACGCAGATGCACTGAACCAGCTGGCATCAGAGCCAACCCGGCGCGATAACTGGGTTCTGACCCCCCATCCGGGTGAGGCGGCACGCCTGCTGGGCGTGAGTGTGACAGAGATCCAGTCAGACCGCTTTCAATCAGCCCAGGCGATTCAGGAGCAGTACGGTGGCGTGGTGATTCTGAAAGGGGCAGGGACACTGATTGCCGATGCTGAGCCGCCCATACTGCTCTGCACGGCGGGCAATCCCGGCATGGCAACGGGTGGCATGGGCGACCTGCTGACAGGCATCATTGCTGGCATGGTGGCGCAGGGTTTGAGCCTGAGTGATGCCGCAACTGCCGGGGTTTGCCTGCATGCAGCGGCTGCAGACCGGGCGGCACAGGCCGGTGAACGAGGGCTGCTGGCGAATGATCTCCAGATTGAATTGCGACTGCTTCTGAACACTGATTGGCACCAATGCTGAACCTGAAGATTGTGGGCGAGCAGGCTCAGGAGGCGCTGGGGGCTGTTCTGGCTATGGCCTCACCACCAAGCTGTGTGATCTATCTGGTTGGTGATCTGGGTGCGGGAAAGACCACCCTGGCGCGCGGTTTTATCCGCGCACTTGGCCACAAAGGGGCGGTAAAAAGCCCGACTTATGCCTTGCTAGAGCCGTATGAACTGCCGGATCGAAGCTGCTATCACCTTGACCTCTACCGGCTGAGTGATCCGGAAGAACTTGAATATCTGGGTATTCATGATTTGCTACAGTCAGAGGCCATTCTGCTGGTGGAGTGGCCAAAGAGAGGAGAGGGTGAGCTGCCGCCACCTGATCTCGTGGTTGAGATAGACCACGACGGCGAATGCCGTCAGATGCAGATAAAATCACACAGCAAAAAGGGTAATAGCCTGCTGCAGGCACTGGATCTTGCTGTCTGGAATCGACGCTACTCCTGATAAATTATTTAGAAAAGCAGCCTATCTGACAGAAAAATCTAGAAAAAACAGTATTGATATGCTAGTTTTAGGGTATCTATCTGGAGAAGATTAGGCTCTTGATGTCATGAAAAAACTCGCTATCTTTTTGTGTCTGCTTATTAGCTTGCCGCTCCAGGCAAAAAACCTCTCCATCGATGGCCTGCGGCTATGGGCGGCTCCTGACCATACACGGCTGGTCTTCGATACCAGTGGGCCGGTCGCCCATACCCTGATGAATCTCACCCAGCCCGATCGGCTTGTTATTGATATCAGCAATACCCGCCTGAAAGCAGCTATTCCAGCTGTCAGCCAGGGAGACCGCTATGTGCAAAACGTGCGCAGCGGAGTACGCAATACCAGCGACCTGCGAGTAGTGTTGGATCTTAAACATAAAGTCCAGCCGAAAAGCTTTATGCTCAAACCAAACCGCCAGTATGGCCATCGCCTTGTCATAGACCTTTATGGGGCTGACGAGAGTGGACGCAAAAAGCCGGAAGCGGTGAAAACCGTAAATAAAAACGGCTTGCGCGATATTGTCATTGCCATTGATGCAGGTCATGGTGGCGAAGATGTGGGTGCCATTGGGCCAGGAGGCACACACGAAAAAAACATCTCAATGGCGATTGCGCAGAAGCTAAAGGCATTGATTCAGGCCGAGCCAGGAATGCGCCCGGTAATGACGCGGGATGGCGACTACTATGTAACGCTACGCAAGCGCATGGAAATTGCACGCCAGCAGAAAGCGGATCTGTTCATCTCTATCCATGCCGATGCCTTTCGGGATTCACGCGTAAAAGGGGCATCGGTCTACACCCTCTCTAACCGAGGGGCATCCAGCGAGGCGGCTCGCTGGCTGGCCAAGAGTGAAAATAGCGCAGATCTGGTGGGCGGCGTTACCCTGGATGACAAAGATGATCTGCTGGCCTCCGTGCTATTGGATCTGTCACAAACCGCAACCCGGCAGGTAAGCAGTGAGGCGGCAGACAGAGTCTATCTCCAGCTAAAAAAAGTGGGAGATGTGCATGGAAGACGCGTGCAGCAGGCCGGCTTTGTAGTGCTGAAATCACCGGATATCCCCTCAGTGCTGGTAGAGACCGCTTTTATTTCAAACCCGGGGGAAGAGCGTAAGCTCAATGATCCTCGCCATCAAAAGAGATTGGCAAAAGCCATATTTCGCGGTGTGCGCAGCTATTTTGAATCTACCCCCCCACCGGGAACCATGCTGGCGACCAGAAAATCAACGGTACCTGCCAAATACATCATCTCCCGTGGAGACACACTGTCGAGTATTGCCAGCCGCTACCAGGTCAGTTTAGTAGCGCTCCGCAACATCAACCGCATCGCAGGAGATCATATACGGATTGGCCAAGTATTGAGAATCCCAGGGGACGGGTGAGAAAGGCTTAAGCTAAAATGGCCAATATCCGCAATCAATCGCCGGTCTTGGAAAATAGCTTGAACTGGATTAAAAGCAGCTGAAGTCACAGGTAACACTCTTATTCAGAGGGTTAGATTGCATGTTCAGTGTGTTATACACAGCACAAGCCACTAAAGCCCCAAAGGGTGAAATCAAGCACAGTGCGATATCTGTATAACTACACTATAAAACATGTTAAGTAACCTAATGTTGTCTAATTACAGTTAGTGCGCCGCGCAAAG
>JALSJZ010000076.1 GCA_026989135.1 Sedimenticola sp.
AGGTTCAGGCTCGTAGTTTGATTATTGAGGCTTAATTGGCTGCCTGCCAGGTTCCATCGGGTTGGCGGCAGGCGGTGCCATAGACAATCTCTTGTTTGCCATCAATGGTGGCTTCAGTGGTGTACTCGCGGCAAGGGCCGCTGGAGGTGCTGTAGGTTCGGGTGGGGGTTACGGTATATTCGGTGCCTGAATCCGGGTTTTTCCAGCTGCTGTGCTGGTTGGTGGGGACGGCTTCCAACGCCTGGTGGGTGCGGTAGCGGTCGTTCTCATCCATCTGCTGACCAATGGCGCTGCCGGCGTATGCGCCCAGCAGGGTTCCGGCAATAATGGCAATGGTGCGGCCATGTCCGCCGCCCACCTGTTTGCCGAGAACACCTCCGGCAATGCCGCCGATAACAGCGCCGGTATCTCTCTTGGTTGGCTGGCAGCCAATCAACAGTGTGAGTGACAGGAGGGTGATAACGGTTATCCTGGTTTTCATGCTGGGCTCCAAAATGGTGGTCTCTGGCAGAAAATACTCTCCATGGAGGTACTTGCAAAACTCCTGAGACAGCCCTTGGCGGCGTTAAAAATCGGCTCAAAATGCTCATTTACTGCGTGTAAACTCCGCTTTTTCGCAAATTTTTGCCTTGCCAAGAGCAGTCTCAAGAGTCTTGCAAGTACCTCCATATTATAAATATAGTTCATCGTTTAGAGGCAGGGCCTGGTAATTGGTTCAGCGCAGCGGTGCCCGGATTAGTGCCAGCTTGAAATAAGCGCCTCGATGGTTTTGGATGCGGAGTCTGAGATGTCGATGATTTGGAACCCTGTCCAGTAGCTACAGGTCTCTTTTACCCGCTGGCACCAGAGGCTCTCTACTCCAAATTCAATGTTGTTCGTGCCATTTACGGGGGTTGTCAATGGCATCTGTAACTGGAACAGTGTGCCCGGTGCCGTGGATATGGAGCCAACAAGCATCAGCCCATCCATGCTGATATTTGCCAGGTAGCCAAGGGTTTGTCCGCTGTTGGCGTCACAGATCGCAATGCGCTCGCCGGGGCGTTTTCTGATGGAGTCTCTTTTATTATGCATGCTGGATATACCCTTCGTAATTAGTATTATTGGTTGACCGGGTTTTATGGGTTTGGAACAGGTTGGGTGCTAAGGGTTTGTTGTAGTTTCTCTTTTATGGTTCTGTAGGCCTGGCTGACAAACGGGATCTGTGTGCGGCCAAGAATGCGTGCATTCTCTTCGCAGAGGTCTCGAACAAGGTTATGAGCGGATATCACCATGGCCTGTATGCCGTTGTGATCAACAAACATATATTTTTTTGTTGTTGGGCTGTACCAGGAGAGCTTGATACGCCGTTTGCCTTTGCGCCCCTGGATGAGGTACTCAAACCAGGTGCCACATTTTATGGACTCCAGCTTTTGTAGCATCTCCAGCTCTTTATCGGTAAATGTGAGTATTTGAGAGTCGATCCCCAGTGACTCTTTTGTACTTTCTGGTGTAGTTGTGATGGCTGCTGTTGCCTGCTGCTCCTCTGCCTTTGTCAGTTTTCCAGATATCAGCTTGAATAAAATATCGACCTCCCCAGAGTGGCCGCTGCCTAGCGTGGAGAGACTCTGTTCAATACGGCCCCGCAAGCAGTCAACCCGTTTGCGGAAGGGGATCGTCTCTTTCTCTGCTGCATCTGTATTTATGAGCTCAAGCAACTCATCGATGATCTGAAGGGTGATGCGCCATATCTCGGAGTCTTTGTAGTTAGGGTCACGCAAAATGATCAAGATTAGCTTGTCGGTCCAGGTGTGGTTTAAAAATTGCAAGATAATGGCTGGAGGCTGCTGATGTGCTTCGGTGCGATCCTTGATAGTCTGTTTTGCCTGCGCCCGTGCACTTTCAAATTTGTCTCGCCCACGAGCCGCCTCTTGGGCTCTCTTTTCAATAGCAGCGGATCTCTGTTCGAGCTGGGCTGCGTGCGTTTGCAACTCTTTGTAGAGATCTTCAAATATTTGCAGGTTGTCTTCAAAATTGGCCAGGATGGCGTCAACGATCTCCCGCAGATGGGAGTAGATGCCGACACTGAAATTGGTTTCGTCTATCCACTGACTGCCGACACGAATCATAAGGTTTAGCAGCTGCTGGGTGGGGTGTCTCTCTGATGTGAGTATGGATGTGTCCAGTATGGCCGCCTTTAGATAGGGCGTGTGCAGATGGCAAAGCAGTGTCTTTGCTGCATTGGGCAGAACCGGGTCATCCAATACCTGTTCAAACAGCATTCCCACCAGTTCGATGGTGTTCATATCCGCCGTGGGGATTCTGCGTCGATCAACCCCTTCAAAGAGCTTGTTGCGTTCACCTGCCAGTGTGCTGCGCAGGCCTTCGATAAAAACCTGATCAACCTGTAGCGTTGGGATGGCTACCTGCCGTACCTCACCTGCTGGTGGTGCTGATGCCTCGGTGCCGGGTGCGGTTTTGCTGACAGAGGGCTGGATGTTGGATATCTGTTGAAGCAGTGTTGCCTTGCTTGCCATCTCAATGGGGGCAGCACCTGGGGTGGCTGTTGCAGGGCTGTAATCAGTGGCTTTCTCCCGGCGGTTGATCAGCAGAGAGCTTATGGCGCTT
Organism: Sedimenticola sp.; assembly: GCA_026989135.1. GTDB lineage: Bacteria > Pseudomonadota > Gammaproteobacteria > Chromatiales > Chromatiaceae > WFXD01. The sequence continues at coordinate 2,605 of JALSJZ010000076.1, forward strand.
AATATCTCTGAGCTGAGTGTTTCTGGTTCAGATGTGGCGGGGCTCTCGCTGTTACCCGTTGCCGGTGATGCCTGGTGCCCTCTGTTTTCAGGTGTGGGGGTGTCAGCCCCTGAGGGGGTGGGCTGCTCCGATGCAGTGGGTTGATTTATGATGGGTTTAAGGTTGGGAAAGACGCCCGCCTTGATCAGGCATTCATTGCAGCCGTTATAGATGCCCCCCATGTTTTTCATGACATATTTTTCAAAGAGTGCATACATGATGAGCGTGGTGCGGCTATCAATTTCAAGCATTGATATGGCTGTTTTGAATGCATTCATGATCTGGACGGGGTTGGCTGGCATATCCCGATCTGCCAGTTTTTTGCCGCCATGAATCAGGGTCATGCGCTGGGTGTAGGCGTAGATCTCTTTGTAGTAAAGGTTGCTTGTTTTATAGGCGATTTTTTGCAGAGCGATGCCATCTTCAAGGTCTGTTTTATCAATGAGTGACCACTGTGAGTGCTGGGATGTCTGGGGGCTGCTCTCTTCCGGCGTGGTGGTGCGTCTGTGCAGGAAGTTGGCATACCCCTTTGATATCTCTTTTTGAAAGCTCTGCTCAACCAGTGACCGCATCTTCCCCACACTCTGGGAGGCTTCAATAAAGATATTCCTGATGGCGTTGCTCTCTGCTTTATCTGCAAACTCAAGCAGCGTGGGTTCAATGTGGTTGTACATCTCGTTGAGAAGGGCAGAGAGTTCAATAAGAGTCAGATCCCGGCACTGCCCTATGACCTGTTGGTATTTAAAGCTGGGTGACTGAATGTTTGAATTTAAACTTTCCATTGCTTTTGCAACCGGGTGCAGATGCCCTTTGAAGTTGTGGGGATAAAAGCATGCTATTGGCTTGAACCTCTTATTATGGGTATTCTCTGTCGGAGAGTAAAACGGTATTTATTTCCCTCACTATTTATCATGGTCAATATCATGAAGCAGTATCTGTTTTTGTTATCAATCAAGCTGGTGTCTCATCTTAATTGGCGTACTGTCCAGTGGCTCGGGTGGTTGATTGGGCAGTTGTTTATCTGGCTTCCCAATCAGGAAAAAAGAGCTGCCCGGGTAAATATCGGCCTCTGCTTTCCTGAGTTATCGAGCCAGGGACAGGAGAAGCTGTTCAAGCAGAGCATGATTGAGAACGCGATAACCATGGTGGAGATGCCGGGTGCTTGGTGCGGAAACTCAGATAGCCTGTTGTCACGGCTTGATGACCCGGACGGGCAGGGTGTATTGAACTCACTTGTTGAGCAGGGCAAAGGGGTGATTGTTGCTGGCCCTCACCTGGGCAGTTGGGAGGTTTGCGGGCTGTTTTTGGCAAGCATCGCCCCGATTACGACTCTCTATCGTCCGCCTCGGTATGATGCGCTGGCCGAGCTGATGGCCCAGGGAAGAAGCCGGACTGGAGCCAGGCTGGTTCCAACCGATGCCTCCGGGGTAAAGGCACTGTACAAGACGCTGCGGCAGGGAGGGATGGTTGCCATCCTGCCAGATCAACAGCCGAAATCCACGCGCGGCGCTGTATTTGCCCCGTTTTTTGGGCAGCCTGCGTTGACGATGGAGCTGATCTCCCGACTCTCTGCCAAAACCGGCGCGCCTGTGATATTCAGTTTTGTTGAGCGTCTGCCTCGTGGAAAAGGCTACCGGATGCATTGGGTGCAGGCACCAGAAGGCATCAATGATACAGATGCTGTAGTGGCAGCCACTGCCCTCAATCAAGGGGTTGAGAGCTGTGTTCGCATCTGCCCAACGCAATACCAGTGGAGTTACAAGCGCTTTAGAAAGCACCCGGATGGCAAAACAAACCGATATGCGGTGTCAAAATAGGCACTGCTTCCTGTCGTCAGAAAAAAGGCAATAAATTAAAGTCTTGCAGTGGTGGAGACGCTATCCGTTTTATATCTAAAAGATTCTAATTCGGTTGGTGATGCTGCAGATGGACTGTCCAAAATATAAAAGATGGGTTTTAGGCTGCATAAGCATACTGCTATTGCTCTGCCCGGGTGCTTCATTGCTCGCAAAAAAAGGGGCACCTCCGCAGCTTTCTGATGTTCGAATCCTGATCGATATATCCGGCAGTATGAAGAAAAATGACCCGCAGAACCTGCGGCGTCCGGCACTGAGGCTGCTGGTTGGTTTGATGCCAGCTGGCAGCCGGGCTGGGGTCTGGACCTTTGGCCAGTATGTTAATGAGCCGGTTCCACTTGGGCATGTGAATGAGGTTTGGAAAGAGCATGCGCGGGGTCGGGCAGAGCAGGTTCACTCTCGCGGCCTCTTTACGGATATTGAAATGGCACTCCAGCGTGCCACAAGGGATTGGAAAGGTGCTCCCTCACGCTTTCGCAGAGATGTAATACTGCTTACCGATGGCATGGTGGATATCTCCAAGGATGCGGAAAAAAATGCAGCCTCACGCAAACGTATCATCACAAAGGTACTGCCGGAGCTTAAAAAACGGGGTGCTCGCATCCACACCATAGCGCTCTCAGAGCGTGCCGATCATGACCTGATGAAAACGCTGTCAACCGTAACCAATGGCTGGTATGAACAGGTTGATTCGGCTGACCATCTGCAACGTGTTTTTTTACGGATTTTTGAAAAGGTGAGCAAGCCCGATACGGTTCCGCTCAAAGGCAATCTGTTCAAGATTGATGGCAGCATCAAAGAGGCCACGCTGCTCATCTTCAAAAGCAAGGAGAGTCTGAAGCCTACGCAGATCATCTCGCCCAGTGGGGTGCGTTATGGCATCCATAACTCCCCCAAATTTATCGCCTGGCATCAGGATGAAGGCTACGATCTGCTGACCATCTCCAGGCCGGAGCCGGGAGAGTGGCGCATCCAGGCAGAGGTTGATCCCGACAACCGGGTCATGGTGGTGACCGACCTCAGGATGCACACCACCGATCTTGCCAGCTGGGTATCCGTGGGGGAGCGCCTGCCCTTTATCATCCAGTTCAGTGATCATGGCAAAAAAATAGTGCGTGCTGATTTTCTGAAGATGGTGAATGTCAGCAGTGAGTATAAAATTGGTGATGGATATAGCGAACCAAGGCCTATACGTGATGATGGACGATCTGGAGACAAAGCGGCACTGGATGGTACATTCAGTGCGCTGGTGGGAGAGGGGCTAAGGCCCGGCAGGAGCGAGCTGGTTATTGTTGCAGAAGGGAAGACATTTGTTCGGGAGCGACGCCAGGCCTTCGAGGCAATGCTTCCGGTAAGGCTGAGTGTGAATAAAAAAAGCCTGGACAGTGAAGAGGGCTTTGAGATCATGCTACAGACGGATGACAGGCTCATCAAAAGAGATAGCCTGAACCCTGCGGCCTGGCGTGAAACAGCAGATGGCAAGCGGGCAGGCATTATTCTGACCCCGGACGGGACAGGTAGCTGGCAGGGGTGGGTAGAGCAATCCGCCCTGACGGAATCACAGCAACTGCGTGTCAGAATCACCGCCACCAGTCAGCGGGGTAACTGGGTAGAGCTGGATCTAGATCCGGTAACCCTTGAAGCCATGCCGCCTCCTCCTGTGCCGCCGGTCACGCCGCCTCCCACCCCTGAACAGAAACCCGTGCCAGCTGAACCCGAGGTGAAACCGGAAGAGCCAGCAGAGAGTGAAGATGCAGCAGAGGGATGGATGCAGAACACCTTGCTTTTTGCCGGGGGGAACTTATTGGTGATTCTATTGGGGGGTGCCGGGTACTGGTTCTATAAAAAACGTAAAGGCAGCGATTCAGTTCAGCTTCTTGATGATGATGATGATGAGGAAGAGAGTTAATGATTGAAGTCAACTCCGTACTGTACATGGGGCTATGGGAGCTGGTACTGCTGCTGCTTGTAGTGGATGTGGTGATCATTGTTCGATTTGTCACAAGGCGCAGGCGGGAAAAGGCATCCATCGAGCGACTGGTTACCCTGGTCAGACAGAATGTGGAGCGGCGAAAAAAAGAGACGCGTGACCTGCTAGAAAAAAAATATGGTTACTGTGATGAGAAGCTGGAACAGACCACCAAAAAAATCATTCGTGAAGAGAAGCGCATCTATCAGACGCTGGCTAACCTCTTTACTACGCGTGACAGCCTGGCCATTGAAAACCTGATGGTCACCTTTGAGGAGGCGGTAGAGCCTTACCGGACATTAGAGCTCCCCAAGGTTGCAGAGGGGGGCGAAGCAGATGGGGAGGAGCGGGATAATGGTACAGAGATAGAACAGCTTAAAAGACTAAACCAGGAGCTGAGCGACGAGCTGAAAGTCACCATGAATACTATCAGCAGAATGCTGCATGAGTATTCAACCATATTTTCTGAAGCGGGCAAGGATAAAAATGATCAGGATGACGTTGCACAACTCATTGTCAATGATCCGGCATTAGAAAACACGACTCAGGAGGGAACCCAAAGTGATATGGCCGATGAAGCGGCTGGTGTGGCGGTTTCAACTGGAGCGATCGCACAGGAGGCGGATGAGGTGAGTGCAGATGATGAGAGCCTTGACAGTGCCGCATTGGTTGGCATGTTCCAGGAGGATGATGATACCCCCACACCAGAGAGCACGGATGAAGAGGGAACGGCTGCATCGTCAACAGATGCGAATGCCTCGGTTGCGGTATTGGTTGAAGAGGGTAGGTCAGAGCTGGAAAGCGCAGTAGAAAATGGCAAATCAGTTGAAGAGGTGCTGGATCAAGAGATCGGGGAGGCGTTAGAGTCTTTTGATACCGATCTGACCGACCTTGATGCAGAGGATGTAACCGCTGAAGCGGCTGTAGACCCAGTGGAAGAGCTGCTGGCACAGGCTGCAAGTGAAGCGGCGCAGAACAGTGAAGAGCTGTCGGAAGTTCTGGAAGCCAATGTTCCGGACGAACAGCATGCCGAAAAAACTCTTACAGAGGAGGAGATAACCAAGACACTGAACGATGCCTCTACCCACCTCTCTGACGAAGATATTGACAGTCTCTTGCAGGGTGCTGTGGAAGAGAGATTAGAGAAGTAACGCATTACCTGCTAAATTGCGCCGCTCTTCTCAGGGAGTCTCTCATCAAGCAAAAGCTGGAAGTGGGACTTTAGTCCCGCAGGATGCTGGCCATCTTGCCAACCCCCGAATAACGGTAGTGCCATGACTGAAAACAGGCTGCTGATGCCACCCCCCCTGCATGCGTTTGGAGTCATAGGTGCGAGTGGCACTATCCGCACCGCTCCTGAAGATTTTTTTGTTGAAGAGATCCCGCCCTGTGAACCGGATGGTGAGGGTGAACATGTTCTGCTAAAGATTGAAAAGCGTGGTGAAAATACCGAGTGGGTTGCCCGGCAGCTGGCTCGTTTGGCAGGCGTGCCTGCACGTGATGTCAGCTATGCCGGGCTAAAGGATCGCCATGCGGTGACGCAGCAGTGGTTCTCTGTTCGACTGGCTGGAAAGAGTGAGCCGGAGTGGCAAACCCTCGCCTCTGATAACCTGAAGATTTTGGATAGCGTCCGCCATCGGCGAAAACTCCGCCGGGGTGCCCTGCGTGGCAACCGTTTTACCATTCGGGTGCGTGAGCTGGCTGGAGATAGGGATCAGCTGGAGTCACAACTGCGCCAGATCCAGCAGCAAGGTATCCCCAACTACTTTGGTGAGCAGCGCTTTGGCCACCAGGGTGGCAACCTGCAGTATGCACAGTCCCTGTTTGATGGCAGCCTGGGGCGAGTGAGTCGCCAGCGTCGGGGGCTCTATATCTCAGCAGCGCGTTCATTGCTGTTCAACCACCTGCTGGCGAGACGTGTTGAGTTGGGAAACTGGGATCAGATCCTGCCTGGCGAGCGTGTGGCGCTACAGGGTAGCCGGAGCAGTTTTCATGCCGAAGAGATCGGTGCCGAGCTACAATCCCGGCTGGATGCGATGGATATACACCCGACAGGCCCACTGTGGGGCAAAGGTGATGCCGGTCTGACGGCAGAGGCGGCGAAGATCGAGTCAGCGGTATTGGCCGGGTTTGCCGATTGGCAGTCGGGCCTGGAGCGCTGCGGGGCAGAGATGGGGCGGCGTGCGCTACGGGCACCCGTGCAGGATATGCGCTGGGAGATCGAATCAGATCAGATGGTGGTTAGCTTCATGCTGCCCAAAGGGAGTTATGCCACAGTGCTGCTGGGGGAGTGCCTGGACTACAGGGTCTCATCCCCTCTTTTTCGGGATAACAGCACATAGGTTGCCCCTTTCCCCCCATCAAAATAGGCGGCTGAACAGAAGGCGAGTACAAAGGGAAACTGTCTCAGCCACTGATTGGTCTTCTGTTTCAACACCGGCTGATTGTCTGTCGATTCGCGCCCCTTGCCGTGGATGATCAGCACACAACGCAGTTGCCGCTGCTGGGCCTGCCTGAGAAAGCGAATAAAAACCGGCTCTGCCTGCCGAACCCTCAGGCCATGCAGGTCCAGAGAGTCGGCAGGCGGGATACGCCCCCTTTGCAGCTCGCGCATAACCCTCTTTTGTACCCCTGGCCGCACAAACAGAAGCTCTTCGGCGGTATCGATATCCATATCGGCAAGAGCCGGAGAGGCGGTTGCCGCTTTTGTTTCCGGCGGCAAAGGCCTGGGGCGCCTGGGCCTGCGAAAGGGTGGGATTTTATCCTGTTGTAGTGGTTTCACCCCCTGAAGCGCCTGCTGAAACAGCGTCAACTCATCGAGGTCTCTATCTTCAGGGTCTTTTTTGTCTGGCATAACGGGGATTATAGCAAGCCGATGAAAAGCATTTCTGAACCGTGTGTCAGTGCAATTTTTCCAGTACAATTAGGCGCTTAATTTCCAGAATGATTGCAGGAACAGACCACCGCTCACCCCATGAGAATCTTGCTAAGTAATGACGATGGCTATCAGGCTCCTGGCCTCAAGGCGCTTGCTGAGGGCTTGGCCGCCATTGCCACGATCACTGTGGTAGCGCCAGAGCGCAATCGCAGCGGCGCCAGTAACTCACTGACACTGGAGCGCCCGCTGCGCATCCACACGATGGAGCATGGTTTTATCAGTGTCGATGGCACCCCGACCGATTGCGTCCATCTGGCGATTACCGGGCTGCTGGAAGAGGAGCCGGATATGGTGGTGGCCGGCATCAATGATGGTGCCAATATGGGGGATGATGTGCTCTATTCCGGCACGGTTGCGGCTGCCACGGAGGGGCGGTTTCTTGGCTTTCCTGCGATAGCCGTCTCCATGGCCTCGCATGCGCCAAAGCATTTTGAGACAGCTGCCCGTGTCGCGAGAGAGATGGTTCAACGGATCTGTCAGCACCCCTTGAGCGCCGATACCATTATGAATGTCAACGTGCCCGATCTGCCCTATGAAGCACTTAAAGGTTATCAGGCCACACGCCTTGGGCACCGGCACAAAGCGGAGCCGGTGGTCAAATCGACAGATCCAAGGGGGCGTGTGATCTACTGGGTTGGGCCAGCGGGTGCTGAGCAGGATGCCGGGCCAGGAACAGATTTTTACGCCGTGCGAGCGGGATATGTGTCGGTTACACCCTTGAAGATCGACCTGACCCGGCATGAGCTCTTGCCCGAGATACAGGATTGGCTGGACAGGCCGTAGATGCAACAGGGTATGGTCAATAAAGAGCTTCTTGGCATGGGCATGACATCCCGGCGCACCCGGGATCGACTGGTGGAGCGGCTGGCGGCCGAAGGGATAACCAACCGCAAGGTGCTGGAGACGATCCGCAACACGCCGCGTCACATCTTCGTGGAGGAGGCACTGGCCAGCCGCGCCTATGAAGATACTGCGCTGCCGATCGGTCTTGGGCAGACGATTTCGCAGCCCTATATCGTGGCGCGGATGACTGAGCTGTTACTGGCCGGCGGCCCTCTGGATACTGTGCTGGAGGTGGGCACTGGCTCCGGCTATCAGGCGGCGATCCTCTCCCCATTGGTGAAACGCATCTATAGCGTGGAGCGTATTGAATCATTCATCAAGCAGGCGCGTGCCCGTTTTCAGGAGCTGCAACTGCGCAATATCCGGCTTAATCACTGCGATGGTGGCATCGGGCTGCCCCAATATGCCCCCTTCGATGGGATCATTGTCACAGCGGCACCCGAGGGGATACCGCTGGCGCTGGTTGATCAATTGGTTATTGGCGGACGAATGGTGCTGCCCATCGGCATGCGTGATGAGCAGGTACTGGTGTTGGTTATTCGTACTGAACAGGGCTATGAGAAAGAGATACTGGAAAGGGTCATGTTTGTACCTTTATTGGGAGGGACGCGTTAATGCAGCTTTTTTCACCGCTCTATAGCCGGGCCATGCAGTGGGCGCGCCATCGACATGCGCAACGGTACCTTGCGGGGCTGAGCTTTGCAGAGTCATCCTTTTTCCCTATCCCGCCGGATGTGATGCTGGCACCCATGTCGCTGGCCAACCCGGCACGTGCGGTATGGTTTGCAACCCTTACCACTATAGCCTCTGTGCTGGGTGGTCTGCTGGGGTACCTGATTGGGGTGTTTGCCTTTGATATGGTGGAGCCGCTGCTGCACAGTGCCGGTTACTACCCAAAGTATCTGCAAGCCAAGGAGTGGTTTGATGAGTGGGGTTTTTGGGCGGTGTTTCTGGCGGGCTTCTCCCCCATACCCTATAAGATGTTTACGATCACCGCCGGGGTTATCTCCATGGCACTGGCTCCCTTTATTATTGCCTCCTTGATTGGTCGTGGGGGGCGCTTCTTTTTGGTTGCACTGCTAATGGCATGGGGCGGAGAGCGTATGGAAGAGGCGCTGCATAAATATATAGACCGCCTCGGATGGCTGACAATCGCGCTGGCTATCATAGCGGTAGTCATTATTCGATACTGAGTTTAAATTGGATGGGGCAGCTGTCAATATCTGCATCAACTTTATGGCTTCGGCTGTTGATTGCAACGGCTGTTATCTCGCTGCTCGGTGCCTGTGGAAGCCCGGGTGGAGCTCCGGTTGTCAGTCGTAATCATGCGGTACCAGCAAAGCCACTGGATCGCGCCAGTCACTACATCGTCAGGCCGGGTGATACGCTGTATGCCATTGCCTGGAGGAGAGGCGTTGATTACAAAAAACTGGCAGAGTGGAATCGAATCAGGTATCCGTATACCATCTACCTCGGTCAACGGTTGCGTCTGCATCCAACAGCAAACAGGGCAGGTAAAAAAGCTAGTATAACTTCTAAAAGAGGCAAACATTTAAATCATAAAAAAACATCGACTGCGTCACAAAAAACAAAAACAGCAGCAATAAAACCTTCAATATCGCAGGGTAGTGCCGCTAAAGGTAATAAGCCCCCGGCATCATTGGAGATGACTCGGAAGCTGAGGTGGCAATGGCCCACGAACGGAGCTGTTATACAGCGTTTTTCCAGCCGTGACCCAACCCGGAAAGGGTTGAAAATAAGCGGTCGTATTGGGCAGTCTGTTCGTGCTGCGGAGTCGGGGCAGGTGGTATACAGTGGCAGCGGCCTGATTGGCTATGGCCATCTTATTATTATCAAGCATGATAAACATTATTTAAGTGCCTATGGTTATAATCGAAAGCTGCTGGTTGCAGAGGGAGATAAAGTGGCCAAAGGAGAGCGGATTGCAGAGATGGGGCATGCTGCCGGTGGCAAAGCGCTGCTGCATTTTGAGATTAGACGCAGGGGCAAACCTGTTGACCCCGCAGCGCTTTTACCAAAACGGCGTTAACCAATCGTGGGTGGCATGATGGAAGAGAGTGGCGGACGAAAGGATATGAAATCAATAGCTGATATGAAGAATGATATGCATGAAGTGGAAGATGAACCCGTAGTGAAAAAAAAGGCAGAGCCAAGACGGAAGGCTCGTAGTGCTGCAGATATGGCCGATGGCCAGGTTGATGCCATGCGGCTTTATCTGAGTGAGATTGGATTTTCGCAACTGCTAACGGCAGAGGAAGAGGTCTACTATGCCCGGTTGGCTCAAAAAGGAGATGTACCTGCCCGCCAGCGCATGATCGAGAGCAACCTGCGTTTGGTTGTAAAGATTGCCCGACGCTATATGAATCGCGGGCTGGCACTGCTCGATCTGATCGAAGAGGGTAACTTGGGGCTGATCCGTGCGGTGGAGAAGTTTGATCCTGAGCGGGGTTTTCGTTTCTCCACCTATGCGACATGGTGGATCAGGCAGACCATCGAACGGGCAATAATGAATCAGACCCGAACGATCAGATTGCCCATTCATGTTGTAAAAGAGATCAATGTCTATCTGCGTGCAGCGCGTAAGCTGGCGCAGACGCTGGATCATGAACCCTCTGCAGAAGAGATCGCTGAACTGCTGGATAAGCCCATTGACAACGTAAAGCGCATGCTGGGTTTGAATGAGCGTGTAACCTCTGTAGATACACCCTATGGCAAGGATGCAGACAAGCCATTGCTGGATACAATCCCTGATGAGGTAACGCTAGACCCTTCGGTTCGACTACAGAATGATGGCCTGAATGCCAACATTGATAGCTGGCTTGATAAGCTGAATGATAAGCAGCGAGAGGTTGTTGAGCGCCGCTTCGGCCTGCGCGGCTATGAAAATTCAACGCTGGAGCAGGTGGCCAATGAGCTGGGGGTGACAAGGGAGCGGGTGCGGCAGATACAGATGGATGCACTGAAGCGTTTGCGCGTCATTCTTGAGAAAGATGGTTATTCAATAGAGTCTATATTCAAATAGAGCGGTTGAGTTATCCGCTCAAACTGAGCCGGTGATGTATATTGCAGCACCGCCCTCCCTTTTGGATCAAGTGCTATATCCAACCCCTTTTTCGGGTAGAGCCAGTGAGCAATGCCGGATGGCTCGGTGTGGCGCATCTCCGGTTTCCCAAAACGATCCTCAATAAGCCCGGCATCAAGACTGGCTGCCGGCAGATAGGTGATGTGCGAAATTGGCGCAGCCATCAGGCGGTCGTTATCTGCATGGGCCAGTGTGATCTTCCTCCCACCACTGCCCAGCTTGCTTAGCCTCTGCCCTCGATCATACATCTGGGCAGCCAATGTCGGGTCTACCTCCAATGTAAGTATAAGGTCGGCGCGAATGCCGCTGATGTAGAGCTGCTTGAAATAGGCCTCGATTGTATAGCTCTCATCAGGCGAGACAAACATACTGATTTTGGCCTCCTTTTTAAACGCCTGTTGGGCATCTGCCAAGGTGCTCTGGCTGAGTGTCAGATTAAACACCGACGTGTTCCCCGCTGCATCTATCGCTATATCCCAGGGCAGCCGGGGTGTTTCCGGGCTGTTTTTCCCAGCAGGAAACATAATGGCTATCGCCAGAATCAGCAGGACAGCAATGAGAAAACCAGACAGGGTCTTTTTGTTCATGGGGTCATCTGTGTAAGGTGGGAAGGGCTGTACGTCTGTGATTATTGCAAAAGATGGGTGGTTTTCCTAACGCTCATCCGCATATGACCTGGAAAAACCAGCTGAGTGTGTGCATGCGATGCAGGTTTGATCGGCTTTTTCAGGTTGTATCCTCTTCATTTGCCAACCGCCTTCACAGGTTGAATACCCAAGTGCTGTGGATGACTATTCTCTTCTCTCAGAAGTCATTTATAAAAAACAGTGTGTAATCGATTGTAATTAAAAGCAAATAATTATTGTTGCCAAAGCGCCTTTAAATATCTTGCTAATTTGGCATCAAAAATATTGACAAATATCATAAATTATCGTGATATACGCATCGGAATGATCCATCTGTGGCCAAGCTATCGATTGTTTGGTCATTATTTCAATAACGAATCCAATCAAGAGGGGGGGTTCATGGACGCGACAGCAGAACAAAAGTACAACCTAGATGTTGTGCGCTGGTTCGCCGTCATGGCGGTGGTCTACCTGGTGGTAGGTGCATCGGTCGGGGTGTATATCGCCTCGGAATTGGCGTGGCCGGTTTTAAATTTTGATAGTCCATATCTATCTTTTGGGCGTTTGCGCCCAGTTCATACCAATGCGGTTATCTTTGCCTTTGGCGGTTGTACGCTGATGGCGACAGCCTTCTACAGCGTACAACGCACCTGCGGTGTACGCCTGTGGAGCAATAAGATGGCCTGGTTTACATTCTGGGGCTGGAACCTGGTGATTGTGCTGGCAGTGATTACACTGCCACTGGGTCTGACCCAGAGCAAAGAGTATGCCGAGCTGGAGTGGCCGATTGATATCCTGATTGCGGTAGTCTGGGTCTCTTATATGTTCAACTTTGTAATGACCATCGCTAACCGCAAGAGCTCACACATCTATGTGTCGAACTGGTTCTTCCTTAGCATGATGATCATGATCACCTATCTGCATGTGGTGAACAGTCTGGCAATCCCTGTCAGCCTGTTTAAATCCTACTCCATCTTTGCGGGTGTGCAGGATGCCATGATTCAGTGGTGGTGGGGCCATAATGCGGTAGGTTTCTACCTGACAGCGGGCTTTCTTGGCATTATGTATTACTTTTTGCCCAAGCAGGCCAATCGCCCTGTCTACTCCTATCGCTTGTCAGTTATTCACTTCTGGGCGCTCTCTTTTGGCTATGTCTGGCTGGGTGCTCATCACCTTCAGTACACCGCACTGCCTGACTGGACAGGCTCTCTGGGAGCCGCCATATCACTGGCGATGATCATCCCATCCTGGGGTGGTGCATTGAACGGCATGATGACCCTCTCCGGTGCCTGGGACAAACTGCGTACCGACTATGTGCTGCGCTTTATGATCATGTCGCTGGCCTTCTATGCGATGTCCACCTTTGAGGGGCCAGTCATGTCGATCAAGACAGTGAATGCGCTCTCTCACTACACAGACTGGACCGTGGGTCATGTGCACTCAGGTGCGCTGGGCTGGGTGGCTATGATTGGTATCGGTGCGCTCTATCACCTGATCACCCGCTGTTTTCATACCGAGATGTACTCTGTAAAGCTGATCAACCTGCACTTCTGGGCAGCCACCATTGGTACTGTGATCTATGTGGTCTCCATGTGGGTCTCCGGTATCATGCAGGGTCTGATGTGGCGTGCATACGATGACTATGGCACCCTGGCCTACACCTTTGCTGAATCGGTTGAGGCGATGCACCCTTACTACGCCATGCGAGCTGTGGGAGGTGCGATCTTCCTGTTTGGTACTGTGGTGATGTTGTACAACATCATCATGACTGTTCGTCAATCCATGGCTGAGGGTCGTGTTGAGCAGGCGCGTACCGCATCACTGGCTACGGCATAGGAGATTCAATTCATGTCAACAAAAACTGAATCAAAAGGTCTCCAGAAGTGGGCAGAGACCAATATTTGGGCGCTGGTGCTGATGACGGCCATTGTGGTCTCTATTGGCGGCATCGTCGAGATTGTGCCGCTCTTCTATATGAAGAACACTTTTGAGCATAACAAGTATCCAGAGATTGTCTGGGATGGCATTGGAAAGCGTCCTCTGTCTGAGTGGAAGCCGGGTGATGGTATTCGTCCAAACCGGCCGCTGGAGGTTGCGGGTCGTGATGTCTATATCCGTGAGGGCTGTTATCTTTGTCACTCACAGATGATTCGTCCGTTCCGTGACGAGAAGGAGCGCTACGGCCACTACTCGCTCGCCTCTGAGTCCATGTTTGATCACCCCTTCCAGTGGGGCTCCAAGCGAACCGGCCCGGATCTTGCGCGAGTAGGAGGCAAATACTCGGACATGTGGCACAGAAAGCATATGCGAGCGCCCCGCTCGGTGGTGCCGGAGTCAGTGATGCCAAACTATCCCTGGCTGGATGAGAATATGGTCGATCCGGAAGAGATTGAGGCCAACATGCGTGGCCTGGCTATGGTAGGTGTCCCTTATGTCGAGGCCGATTTTGCGGCCGCACTGGAAGAGACCAAGGGCAAGACAGAGATGGATGCGATTGTCGCCTATCTTCAGGTACTGGGAACCATGGTAAAGCTGGACGACAGGAAGGCCTACCGTGAGTAACCCTGGCGAGTACTTTTATACGGATTGGGCGGCGATGACCACCAATGACTGGGTGGGTGTAATCCTCACCGTGGTGGTCTTCCTCCTGATACTTGCTGCTTACATTTATGCTCTTTATCCAAAGAACAAAGAGAAGCTGGAAGCACAGCGCTTTATCCCTTTGGATGATGATCAACTAGATGGTGGAGAAAAACATGGCAGATAAGAACCCTTTTCCAGGTGAAAACAACACCGGGCATATATGGGACGACAACATTCGTGAGCTGAACAACCCCATCCCACGCTGGTGGATGCTCTCATGGTGGGCCAGCTGTGCCTGGGTATTGATTTATGTAGTGATCTACCCCTCTTTCCCGATTGGAGACAAACCACCACCCGGCCTGATGGGATGGACTCAGATTAAGGAGTTCAAGGAAGGGATGGCGGAGATTGAGGCCATTCGTGCCAAATATGAGGATCAGATCAAGGGGATGACAGGGGAGCAGATCCTGGCAGATCCCGGCCTGTCGGATTACACCGTTGCCTCTGTAAAGGTGCTTTTTGGTGACAACTGTGGCGCATGTCATGGCTCAGGAGGCCAGGGTGCCCCAGGGTTCCCGGTGATTGCCGATGATGTTTGGCTCTATGGTGGTAGTATCGAGAAGATTGAAGAGAGCATCGCCAAGGGGCGCAGAGGCATGATGCCTGCGCATGGCAGCAAGCTCTCTGAAGAGCAGATTGATACACTGGCAAGTTATGTCGTTGGCATGGCTGAAGGGAAGGAAGACCCGGCAGGCAAGGCGCTGTTTATGGCCAACGCATGCTTTGCCTGTCATGGTATGACGGGCACGGGAAACCAGGCGATGGGCGCGGTCGATCTGACCGACAGTGTCTGGCGTTTTGCACCGGGTGGTGTCGAGAGTGCAAGGCAGACTATCGCCCATGGTGTAAACTTCCCAGCTGACCCGAAGAGCCGCGAGGCAATCATGCCCGCCTTTGGTGAAAGGCTATCTTCCCATGAGATCAAGAAGTTAGCTGTGTATGTCCACAAGCTCGGCCAGTAGCAGGCGAAGCTGAAAATATGGGGTCTGCATGCATTTGAATCAGCATGCAGACTCCATAGTCCTAAATCCTGATGTGACTTTTGGGTGGCCAGCACCGCTGTGGCTAGGCTCAACGACGAAAGACAAGTCAGTGAAGATGTAATGCAACAGGATCCCACGTGAGCAAACAACCCTCCTCATCACACCTTGCGGCGCTTGATGATCTGCTGGAAGAGGCAGAGCAGTGGCACGTCAATGCCGGTGATGAAACCGTCCATGCAAAAAGGATAGGAGGCAAATGGCGCACGATCAAATGGCTCAGCAACTCTATCTGGCTGCTGCTTTTCTTTGGGCCTTACCTGCGCTGGAATGACCGTCAGGCCATTCTCTGGGATATTCCCGACCGCCAGTTTCATCTCTTTAACGTCACAATCCTTCCCCAGGATCTGTGGATGCTCGCCCTGCTGCTGCTCTTTTTAGCGATAATGCTGTTCGCCATAACCGCATTTTCAGGGCGGGTATGGTGCGGCTTCCTCTGCTTTCAGACCGTCTGGACAGACATCTATACCTGGATAGAGGAGAAGTGCGAAGGGACACCGCAACAGCGAAGAAAGTTGGATCAGGCGCCAATGGATCTCAATAAGTTTGGCAAAAAGCTGGGCAAACATACGCTATGGATGCTGATTGCAATATGGACGGGTATCAGCTTTGTGGCCTGGTTTACAGATGTCTACCTGTTGTGGGGCGACCTGTTTCGGCTACAGCTCTCTTCAGCAGCCTGGATCACCATTTTGCTGTTTACCGTCTGTACCTACCTGTTGGCTGGTTTTATGCGCGAGCAGCTCTGCATGTGGGTCTGTCCCTATGCCCGTATTCAGGGGGCAATGGTGGATGTAACAACCATTATTCCCGCCTATGACTTTCATCGTGGGGAACCGCGCAGCCGCATGAAAAAAAGTGATACGGATGAGCACACGGGTGACTGCGTGGACTGCAATCAGTGCCTGGCGGTCTGTCCCACAGGCGTTGATATTCGCCGGGGGCAACAGGAGGGGTGCATCATGTGTGCTCTATGCATCGATGCCTGTGACCTGGTTATGGACAAAGTCGGACGGCCTCGTGGTCTGATTCGCTATGAGTCACTGAATGGCCTTGAGGGCAAAGCCTGTCCGCCTGTATATAAACAGCCCCGTATTGTGATCACTAGTCTGATCATGCTGGCAGCACTGCTGGGTATTTTTTATGGCCTCAGCAGCATTGATGCGATTGATCTAAAGGTATTGCATGCACGGCAACCGCTTTATGTATTGCAAAGTGACGGCTCTATTCAGAACAAATATACGCTTAAGATCCTGAATAAGCTGGCAAATGATGTCACCGTAAAGATCACAGCGACAGGCCCGGCCGGGCTGAAGATAACCAGCAGGCAACTGCTTGCTGCACAACACGGCAGAGTGACGCCCACCAGCGTCTTTGTGCGGGTTCCCAGAAAAGAGTTGACGGCTGAATCCCAGCCCATCATCTTTCATATTGAAACAGTAGATTCAGACAAACCGTTTTCCAGTCATCGGGAAAGCGTCTTTATTGGCCCAAAGAGGTAACGACTATGACCCATACAGCGACAGAGATGCCTTCCCCGTCACATCAATCTGCCTGGCGCAGCCCCTGGATGTGGGGCTGGTTTGGTGTTCTTGCCAGTGTGGTAACAGCAAACTGCATCATGATCTACTTTGCGGTTGAGGGAGGCCCGGGACTGGTGGTTGAAGACTATTATGAACGTGGCCAGCACTATGAAAAAAACATGGTAGCGCGGATGGCAAAGGATCCAGGTTGGGTGATGCATATCTCAGAGCCTAAAAAACTGCGGCAGGGCAAGCCAGCCACTATTGAATTTAGCCTGGCCACAAAAGAGGGTGGAGCCGTCAACCCGGACAGCGTTACCCTTTATGCCTATCGCCCCTCCGATGCGAAAGCTGATTTTTCGGTTCCGATGCAATCAGCGGGTAGTGGTCTCTATCAGGCTGAAGTCACCTTTGCGCTGAAAGGTGTATGGGATATTTTGGTCAGCGTGCAGAAAGAGGGTGAAGAGTATAATGAGGCGCTGCGTTTAGGGGTTATGCCGAGTAAAAAATAGATAACAGGCGCTCTCCTGACGACTTTATCCTGTGGCTAACAGTGCAGTTAACGCCATCAATGGCGAGCCATCCTTGGCAGAAGTAGGCTGCTTTCACTGCCAGTTGCCACTGCCTGAAAAAGGCACAATCAAGGCGGCCATTAAGGGGCAGGATCATCTCTTCTGTTGCAACGGATGCAGAGCTGTCTGTGAAACCATTTTTCAGGCAGGGCTTGAAGGGTTTTACAGACGAACACCAGAAAATGGCGTGCTGGCACCGCCCCCCGAGTTGCCCGAAGATATTGCCATCTACGACCTGGATGCCGTTCAGGAGGAGTATGTACATGAGTTGGGCGAGAACCGGGAGATCCATCTCCTGGTGGAGGGTATCCACTGCGCAGCCTGCGTCTGGCTGATTGAACATACGCTTAAAAGAGTGCCCGGCATCATCAAGGCTGCGGTAAATCTTTCGGGCAAGCGGCTGTTTGTTGAGTGGGACAACAACCGCCTGCAACTCTCAAAAATCCTTCAGCAACTGGGGCAGATCGGCTACTCAGCCATCCCCTTTGATCCAGAAGCAGCTGAAGGCGTACTGTACCGACAGAACCGAGACCTTCTCTACCGCATGGCATTTGCCGGTTTTGCCATGATGAACCTGCTGTGGGTTTCAGTAGCACTCTACAGTGGCGCAGATAAGGGTGAGTTCCGTGAGATGTTCCACTGGATCGGCCTTGCCATTGCCACGCCCACCCTGTTTTATTCGGGTATCCCCTTCTTTAAAGGTGCCTGGAGAGGGCTGCGTAACCTGCATCTGGATATGGATCTGCCGATTGCAATCGGTGCAACCATCACCTACCTCTATTCACTCTATGTCACGGTGTTGGATACTACCGTGGGTGAGGTCTACTATGACACGGTAGTCAACTTTATCTTTGTGATTCTGGTGGGTCGCTACCTTGAGGCGATCTCAAAAAAACAGGCCGTTGCATCAACCCAGCGCCTGCTGGATCTCCAGCCAGGAGTGGCGACGGTGCTGCGCGACGGTAAAGAGGCAGTTGTACCGGTTCGTTCAGTAAAGACTGGCGAGACGGTGCTGGTGAAACCAGGGGATAAAATAGCCGTTGATGGCGTTATCCTTGAAGGGCTGAGCAGTGTAGATGAAGCGATGCTGACCGGTGAGTTTGAACCGGTCAC
>JALSJZ010000077.1 GCA_026989135.1 Sedimenticola sp.
TCATTGACCACCATTGGCGGCCTTACCCCGTTGATGTTTGAGACCTCGATCCAGGCTCAGTTCCTGCTGCCGATGGCCATCACCATCGTTTTTGGATTGGCCGTTGGGACACTGCTGGTGCTGCTGTTGGTGCCTGTGGTCTATGGCATCCTGGCCGACCTGCTCCCCGTCAAACCTAAATCCTGCAAGTGCTCGCACTCACATAGCGCAAGCTATTGATCCATATAGCGATATGAAACTTTTCGGTCATCACAATAAGGATGACACTCAAAGTTGTCATTCACTCTACGAATCAATATTCTTACACTCTGCAAGCACGATCACTTGCAGGATTTAGGTCAAAAGACAAACACTCCCGCCCCCATAAAGATCAGCATGATTGCACTGGTCTTTTCCAGGGTGGTGCGCCATTCAGCCATCTGCTCTCTGAGCCGGTCGCCAACGTAGGCCATCCCGACACCAAAGACCACGGCGGGGACAAGTATTGCACCCAGGCCAAAGCCAAACCCCAGGGAAGATCCGGCTATGGCACTGGTGGTAGCCGATGCGGCCAGCATCACCTTGCCCAGGGGGGCGCAGGGATTCAGCGCCATCCCAAAGCCCATAAAGAAGAGCCCGTCAGGCAGGAACCTTTTAATGTTTAGCCTGGGGTGGAACCGGCCAAACCATCTGCTGATGGGGGATGGGGATGAGCAGCCACTCATCGGTTTGCTTGAGAAGAGCAGCGACAGGCCAACCAGTATGGTCGCCCCGCCCAGGATCATGGGTACCCAGGGGGTATCCAGCCTGCTATCAACTATCTGCCCCGTAAGACCGGCAAACAGACCCAGCAGCGTATAGCCGCTCAATCGCCCCATGGAAAACGGGACAATGGTGCGCCAGGAGTGGCGAACCCCTCCGTCACGCGCCAGAAAAACCGGCCCAAGATAGGGCAGGCAGGAGATATTGCAAGGCCCCAGGCCAAACACCAGCCCCATCCCCACAGCCAGGGAGAAGGTCATCATTGACGGGTCGATTTCAACCACAGTGCAGACCTGCCTTAGCGGGATAGCCCGGAAATTTCATGAATTTGCGCAAAGATCACGCAGGATATTGGTTTCACAGGGAAATTCCTGAAAGAGTCCCGTATCAGTGATTACGGGCGATTGAGGAAATATTTCCTGTGGAATCAATAGACAAGTGAGATTGCGCATAATTTATGAGTTTTCCGGGATAGATCAAGCAATTTCCAGCTCATCCAGATAGGCTTCACAGGCGAGCACTGAAGCACCCAACGCCGTTGTGAGCTGCGGGAATTCCGGTATCACCAGCTTCTTTCCAAGCTCATCTTCCATGCTCGCTACCAACCCTTTATTCAGCGCGGGGCCGCCATCAAAGTAGACCAGCCCATCCAGACCTATACGTTTGGCCAGACGGATTGTCCGCTTTGCTATGGAGTAGTGGATACCGGCAACAATCTCCTCTTTGCCATGCCCATCGGCCAGCAAGCCGATAATCTCTGACTCTGCAAATACGACACAGGTGCTGTTGATCGGCAGTGGAGCGGTTTTAAGGTTGAAGTGATAATCACCCAGCTCCTCCAGCTCAATCTCCAGATTCCTCGCTGTTACATCCAGAAACTTGCCGGTGCCTGCGGCACACTTGTCATTCATTGCAAAGTTTGTAACCGTGCCGGAGCTATCTATCTGTATCGCTTTCGTATCCTGTCCACCGATGTTAATGATGGTTCTGATCTCGCCATACTTACGTCCGGCCTCCAATGCCCCAATGGCATTGGCGGTGATTTCACTGACTGATTCATCCGCCTCTTTTAAAAGTTTTCGGCCATAACCGGTCGAGATCATGTAGGCCAGGTCATCAATACCCAATCCATTCTCGGCAAGGAGCCCATGCAGGGCATCCACAGAATTTTTTCGGAAGTGGCTCCCGGTAGAGGTCACCCTGGAGGCAATAACGTTTTTATCTTCATCGATCAATGCAATCTTGATTGCTGTTGACCCAATATCAATACCTGCAAAACAGTTCATCGCTTTCTTCTCCGCTTGGCTTTGAGTGACTCAATGAATGCCTCTATTCGGGTAGAGAGCTGACCCATATCATCCGGGCTGTAATCGGACTCTACAAACAGCATGGGGATGCCCTCGGCCTGAAGCGCCTTGGCAATGCTGCTGTGTTCCATCTGATAGACCTGGCAGCCTGAAAAGGATTGATAGACAACGCCATCTACCGCAAAATCTTTGGCCATATTAAGCAGCTTGCGTTTCCGGTCATCATTCCTGGTAAAGATTGGACAGGTGCAGGGCTTGAGATAGTTATCCGCAATGCTGGCAACCATGTTTTCGGTGTTATATTCATCCACTGCCACCATGTCATAGAGCATGCGGTTGGATGAGCAGGTCTCATCTGCCACGATCACACCGCCTGACTCTTCAATCAGCACCGGCAGTTTCAGGTTTGGAAAGATCGCAGGGGAGCCGGTAAAGAGTATGCGGGGCGCACGGCGTTGCGCAGCCGTGATCTTCTTCTCTTTACGCTGCTCAAGCTCTGCATTCAATCGGTTTACTGCCGCTGTCCAGTTTTCTATTTTGTCGAAAAAATAGGCATTGGTTACCATGAACGCATCCTTGCCTAAAAATATTGATGGTGACTCCTTTCTTAAAACATGCAGTGTTCTATAGGCTTTTTGTGCCGCCGCCACCTTTGCCAGCGCATCTTTAAGGTTGGCCTTGGTTATTTTTTTACCTGTAATTTTTTTCAGTGACACAGCAAAGTTATGCACAGAACGCCGCCAGTAGAGACGAGCCTCCTCACTCTCCTTGACCGGAGGCACCTCCATGTCATACACCTCATAACCCATCTCACTGATCATGGCACCGGCCTTTCTCTTTTGATCACAGGTGGCTGGCAGAATAATATTTTCTACCTTGTCTACAAAAGGCAGCGTAGATCCTTTGTCAAGCATCCCCAGCGTGGCCTTTACCAGAGAACAGGATTTTGCAGGCATAAATTCAGCGCCCACCTGATCATCCGTATAAAAACCGTTGCACAGCCGCACCGGCACACCACCCGCGGCATAGATCAACTCCTCTGGCACCTGGACACACATGGTGCCAACCACCTTCTCTTCCTTGTGCAGTGATTCACCTTTGCAATAGACCTGTTCATAGAGGTCATAGAAGTAATCCATTGCATCCGGATTATCAGAAAAGTCATCCTTGATACGGCGCAACATTCTTTCCGCTTCAATCGCCTGATGGGTGCGGTTAAATGGCACGCTCTTCTTCTCTGCCTGCAATTCATTATCCATTTTTATTCGCCTTTTCCATCCGCTTGATATACCCCTGCACAGTAGCTTCAAAAACCGGCTGACCCATAAAATCCACTTCAAGCGCCCCCTCTTCCGGGCAGGCCGCGACACACTTAAAACACATGATGCAGTCATCCTGAAGAATGTTTCGACTCTCAACATCATCAGCGATCTCTTTTATCTGCATGTCACAAACACTGTAACAGTCACCACATTTTGTGCACTTTGAACCGTCCTTTTTCAATTTGAGCAGCGCCGGTTTTGAGAGCAGATAGTGGAGTGCGCTCATGGGGCAGAAGAAGCAGAAGAATCGTTTCTTGACGAAGGCACCCACCAGGAAAATACCGGTTATCAACATCCCCAGGGAGGTCATAATCATTTTTGTCTTGGAGGAGAAATCAATGGTTAGCTGGGAGAAGTCACCAGAAAAGATAGGAAGGATTGTCCGTGCAGGGCAGATCATACAAAACGGAACCCCCATGTCGTAGGAAAATATCCCGGAACCGATCCCCATCGGAATAAAGATCAGCAGCAAAAGAAGAATGTACTTGATTTTTTTGAGCACCTTAAACTGCTCCCAGCTATAGGTGACATACTGCATGCCCAGTTTTTTTCTCAGTGCTGTGATCCAATCCTGAATAGCGCCTAAAGGGCAGGCATAACCACACCAGGCTTTATTGAAGACCAAAAACCAGAGGGTAAAATAGAAAAGCCCGGTGAGTATCGCCATACCTGCATAACTAAAAAGTTTTTCAGGTGTTGTTACCATCCGGTGTTGCAATGGCACCAGAAAACAGGTGCCTGGTTTTCCATCAACATAGGTGCAAGAGAAGGTAGGCAGACTGTCACCCATATTGATGGCTGCGTAACCTCCGTAGACGAAGAGGATAAACAGGGATAGCTGGAGCCAAAACCGAAAGCGCCCTAGATCGCCATTGTTTAAAAAATTTCGGATCTTGTTACGCAAAACGCTTCTCCCGATATAGTTTGGCCGCTCTTTTCCTATGAAAATAGATAAAGAATATTGATACCGTTAACCCAAACAACCCAATCAGGAGTCCATAGGTATATGACTTATAGTCCCGAGCAGAGGGATAATAATTGCCTGCAGAGGTGGCCTTGTAATGAACACGGTCGTAGCTCTCTCCCTGATAAACCCCGCTTTCATCGCTCTCATATTCAGCAATAATCAGGAAGGTCTCCATATTACGTTTGTTAAACTCATGCCACGGCGGGTAATAGTCACGTATCATCTCAAAGGAGGCCCTGCCATCTGAGTCTGTTTTCAGCGTCTTGGCCCAGCCCTTTTGGGTTGACATGGTAACGGCAGCACCACTCACAGGCTTACCATTGAGCATCACTTTGTAGGTGATAATATCTCCTGAACCCAATCGTAGATGAAATGATTCCCTGGGGAGCCGTTCCCTGATGATGTCGAAAGAGACCCCTTCAAAATAAAGAGGAGGAACCAGCTCTTTAACATGGTCATGCCCTGCCCGGCAGCTATGGCTGAGAGACTCATTTTTAAGCACCGTCTCTTGCAGCACGCCATCTTCAACCCGTTTGTCTATCATGAACAGGTTGTAATACCCCTCATGTTGCATTTTGAAAGTGATGTCAGCATACCCTTCATTACTAAATGCCAATTCAGCTTGTGATGCTTCAGGGCTCACCAGAACAAGCGGCAGATCACTCTGCTCAACATAGGTTGAGTCTGCGATGCTATCCCCCTTTCGCAACCAGAGCTTTTTGGAATGCCCCTGTTGCCCCCTTATGACCATGCCACCATGCGAGGATCGCATCTTCTCTGCCTGCTCCCTGGTGGGTGCTATGTCCGACAGCCAATAGGTTTGGGAGGCTGGCAGATTGCTTGCCAGCAGCACCCCAAACAGAACGCTAAGCACTGCTCTATAAATGGGCATATTTATCATCTCTGCCTGTTTGCTTGATAAACCAGAAAAAAGATTAAACACAAGGTGGGAACGGAAGAAACGTCTTTACCGTCAACAGATTTTCTTTCCGTGTAACTGAAGGCCGACACTGGGGGAAGATACAAAACCTCTGCTATGCTCAGCCCAATGCAGCTAATAACCGGCAGCGGCATAATCAAAGAACCTCGAATTATGCCTGGTACCAGGTTCCTGCCAACCCGGAGCGATTCTAGAGTGATACTTCTGCCATGGGAATGCGGCTGAATGTCGCAGTGCTGCAATACCATCAACACAGGACATGGTCGTTGTGCCCTGTGCATACTCTGGGGTCATCCTTAGGCCATTTTCGACGGCAGGATCTGGCAGCAGCTCAAACAGATGGACAACCCCCCTATTTTGCTGCTTTCTGCCCGGTTTGCATTTTTGAGTTAAAGAGTGAAACATTGGTATGGTGCAAGCAGATAGATAGCCCCAAGACCCATAATTGATTGTGAACCGACAGTGCGGGAGAGATAAGTCATGACCTTTTACGTACAAGGGCTCAATAGCAATGAGCGAATGCCTCAGGGAGAGATTTTCAAAAACTCTGCGGTTGAAAAAATGCAAGCGGTTACCCCCGAACAGGCGATTGACGGAGAAGAGCAACACAGAAGAGGCCAGGAGAAGCCCGATCAGCCGCATGCAGGTGCCCAGGCCTATCAATCCGTCAAACAGCTGCCAAAGACAGAGGCCGCACTGCTGGCCGAACAGATCATGAGCTCACCTGTGGTGACACTGACCCCGCAGGCAACTGCCGATGAGGCATTGGCACTCTTCCGGACAAGGGCGATTCATCATCTGCCCGTTGTCTCCTCCAGCGGCCAGCTGGTCGGCATCATTTCCGATCGGGATATCCTGCGCCACCTCAGTGGCATCACAGAAAACTATCAACAGCAGACCCTGCGCAGCAGAGACGAGCCGGTCAGCCAGCTGATGAGATCCCCTGTCCTGACAGCCAGCAGGGATACCGATGTTCGCTACATCGCCCGGCTGTTTGTCGAGCAGCAGGTCGGGGCACTGCCGATCGTCTCTGACGGCAAGCTGCAAGGTATCATTGCCCGCAGCGATGTACTGAGCGCCGTGATGCGCCACTTTGCATTGGAGCTGTGGGTGTAGTGGTACGCGATATGGGAGAGCGCTGCTCATGCAGCCCGCTGCCAAAGAGGGCGGCAGGAGCAAGGCATGATGCCATCCAGCTCTACACCGAGGGGGATCGCCTGTTTGAGGCCATGCTCGAAGCCATCGGCAGCGCACAGAAACAGGTCTGGATGGAGACCTATATCTTTGCCGACGATGAGGTCGGCCGTCGCTTTGCCCGCGCCCTCTCAGAGCGGGCAAGAGCCGGACTACAGGTGCGGCTGCTGGTGGATGCACTGGGTTCACTGTTCCAGTTCTACCGCTCACTGGGGCCCGAGCTTGAACAGGCAGGGGTAGAGGTGCACCATTTTCATCGCTGGCAGTGGCGCGAACCGCTCCGCTACAACCGGCGTGACCACCGCAAACTGCTGGTGATCGACAACAAAACAGCCTTTCTGGGCGGGTTCAATATCCACCGCCAAAGCTCACAGCGCTACTATGGCGCAGCACGCTGGCGCGATACCCATGCCGCTTTTAAAGGTGATCTGGCACAGCAGGCTGCCGAACTGTTTGACGCATTCTGGCGCGGTGATAAAAAATGGCAGCCCAACGACCATGAGCTGGCAGAGAGCGTACTTATTCCCAACCAGAGTCGCGCCTGCCGTCGTCGGCTTGCCTGCATCTATACCGATTTTCTCGGCAGCGCCAAACAGCAGGTCTGTTTGACAACACCCTATTTCGTACCGGATCACCACACTCAAAAGGTGCTGCTTGCAGCGGTAAAACGGGGGGTTGAGGTGCGCCTGCTGGTACCGCAGACCAGTGATGTGCGCCTGGCAGGCTGGGCGGCCAATGCGGTCTATGCCCGGCTGCTGGATGCCGGGGTCAAGATCTTCGAATACCTGCCCCGGATGCTGCATGCCAAGGTTGCCATTGCCGACGGCAAATGGGCGACACTGGGCACCGCCAACCTCGATTACCGCAGCCTGCTTCAGAACTATGAACTGAATCTGGTCAGCCGCAACCCTGATCTCTGCCGTCAGTTACAGCTGCAGTTCGAGGCTGATTTGACCGAAGCCTCAGCCGTTTGCGCCATACGCTGGCGGCAACGTCGCTGGGTGCCACGACTGGCAGAGCTGTTAGGTTGGAGTGTTCGGCGATGGTTATAAGAGGCGGTGATGGCGACTTGCCTTTAAGCCGGTTAATTGATTAGACTGTCCCTCATGGGATTTTTTCGCCGCATAGATAGACCAACATTGCTCCTGTGGAGCCTGTTACTCTCTCTGTTGCTGCTCTGCTCACAGGGTGCGACATTGCATCTGCACAGTCTGGATCACGGCCAGGATAAACACCTCAGCCACGCCCATGCGACTGATGAAGCCAGTGATCACACACATTTAAGCAAAGCCCATTATGCCCACGACAGCTCACACGATGAGCACCATGATGTGGTTCTCTCCGAAGTCGATGTTAGCCCCAATGGGGTATTAAAAAAGCTCTCTAATAACACCCTTACGCTGGCGCTGTTCGCCCTCCTCTTTACGCTGCTGCTCTCTGGCTCCCTGCGCCAGGTGGTTCATCGTCACAGGGAAAACAGGCTCGCCCCCCTTGAACGCTACCTCCTCTCTCCGCCTCTGCGGGCACCACCACTCCGTTAACCCGTCTGAAACACCCTGCCGGCTCGCTTAGCTGCCGGTCTGTTTTGCCATGCCCTTTGGGGGTGGCAGAACCCCGTTGAACCCTCTTTTTTAAAGAGAACTCCCGTTATGGATTTTATGCGATTACGTCCATTTGTTGGACTGATAGTGCTTGTGCTCCCCGCCTTGACCACTGCTGAACCCTTAACCCTGGAAAAATCAGTTGGTCGCACGCACATGACGCAAGCTCTTGATCCGCCTGGCTATACAAAAAAGATCCTCATCACCAACAAGGTGACCACAGACTTTTTTGTTACGCCAATCGAATCAACATCTTACGCCCTGCACGTACGCCCAACTGACCTTTCCAGGCTAACCGAACCCCTCAGCCTGCAACTGGGGCTGAACCAGCCGGATTTTATTCGGCTTCTCGATAGCCGGGTGGATGCCGCCCAGGGCAACCTGATTGTCAGAGAGACCTGGGTGAATCCCGAGTTTGCACTCTCCCGCGAGGAGGCAGGCAGCGAGACAGAGACCAATATCTGGCTCTATCAGCGCCTGGATCTCTCAGGACAACGCCGCCTCAGGCGTGATGCAGCCCAAATGGGGTTAGGGGCCGCACAGGCCAATAGTGAGGCACAACGAATCCAGCGTGGCACTGAGATTCGCCAGCACTTCTACCAGGCGCTTTTCCACCAGCAGCAACAGCAGATCTTCACTCATTGGGTAGCAAAATTCTCCGAGGTGGAGGTGACCATGGAGAAACGCGAAGCAGCTGGTGATGTCTCCGGTTACGACCGCCGCCGGATCAGCCGGGAGAAGGTGAGCATACTCTCCCGGCAGCGTCAGAGTGCAGCACAGCTTAGGGCGGCATGGCAGCAACTGCTGGGGATGATCGGCCCGGAGAGAAGCCGGGAGTTCGATAGCGTGGAAGGCCGATTGATCCCGGCAGAATTGCCGCCACTCTCCAGCCTGCTGGAGCATCTGGCACAACATCCCAGGCTGCTGCTGCACAAGCGCCAGGCTGAAGCATCACGCCTGACAGCCCGCGCCGTCACCCGCAGCCGCATCCCAGAGATTACCGTTGGCCTGGGGCACAAGCGCATTGATGCTCCGGGTGGCAGTGATTCAGGCCTGATGCTGAGCGCCTCCATACCGCTGCCACTGTTTGATCGCAAGCAGGGGGCGCGCCAACAAGCCACTGCCAATGCGCGCCAAACAGAGAGTGAGTACCAACTAATGGTGCAGAAAACCGAGGCTGGGGTTCGTGCGTTATGGCACAAGGCCGCTCAACTGCGCGATAACGCCCGGCTCTTTTCCGAACAGAGCCTGGCTGCCTCTTATGAACTGGTGCGCATCGCAGAGAGCGCCTACCACGCCAATGAGATCGGCGTGCTGGAGCTGATCGATGCCTATCGCAGTGCCCTGGAGGCGGAGATCACCGCCCGGCAACTGGCGCTGGAAGCGCGCCTGGTGCGCATTGAACTGGACGAGATAACAGAAGGTGTTATGCAATGAAAAAATTAATTTTACTGGGCCTGCTGCTCGCCTTGATATCGTTTGCTGGCTATAGCGGCCAGGATCATGACCATGAAGATGAGATGGACGACTTTAGCGACATCGTGATGGATGATGAGCAGGGTCACGACAGCCACAGTGGTCATGATGATCACGGCGGAGGCGACAGCGCCATCGCAATCACCCATTTCAGTGATGTCACAGAGCTGTTTGTCGAGTTCCCGGCCTTTGTGGTGGGAGAGGAGTCCCCCTTCGCCGCTCATCTCACCCATCTCGACAGCTTCAAACCTGTGGCCACTGGCCACGTCACTGTGATCTTGCATGGCGGTGGTGCACCGGATGAGCTGTTTAGTGTGAACGCCCCCAGCACAGCAGGCATCTTTCGCCCGGTAGTGCAGCCCAAATACCCGGTCACACGCCAGGTCAGGCTGCACCTGCAAGCAGAGGGGCTGGATATTATCCACGAACTGGGGCAACAGACCGTCTACCCCTCTCAGGCGGTGGCACTGGCTGAAATAGAGCCGCAAGAAGCCCCCGATGATGCCATCTCTTATCTGAAAGAGCAGCAGTGGCAGGTGGACTTTGCATTGGCGCAAGCCACTGTGGACGAGTCACGCGCCAGCATTCAGGCCACCGGCACACTGCGCCCCCGAGCCGATGGCGAGGTCTATCTGAGCGCCACCAGCAGCGGACATCTGCAACGCAAAGGGAGCTTCCCCTACCCCGGCATGCAGGTCGAACGCGGCCAACTGCTGGCCACCATTGTGCCGCGTCTTGGCAGCGGGGGCGATCTGGCCACCCTGAAAGCTGCACGGGACAAGACCCGTTCAGAGTACCAGCTGGCTCAACGTGAACACTCACGCCTGAAGAGGCTCTGGAAGGAGAAGGCGATCGCGCAGTACCGGCTGCATGAAGCCGAAAGCGCCGAAGCGGTGGCCAGAGCTGAACGGGATGCTGCCGAGCGCCGCTACAAGCAGAGTACCGGTGCTAAACAGACCGGCTCCGGCATCCCGATTCTTGCCCCCATCGACGGCCTGCTGGCGCGGGTGGATGTTGCGCCGGGCCAATATCTGCATGAGGGGGATCTGCTGTTTCACATCGTCAACATCGACCGGCTCTGGCTGGAGGCACGCATCGCCGAGGCCGATATCGGCGCCTTGCAGCAGCCCACGGGGGCCTGGTTCACACTGGAGGGGTTTGAGCAGAGCTTCAGCACCTTCGATCTGGATGGCCGCCTGGTGGCGCTGGGCGGCGCTATCGACCCGGTATCACGCACCGCGCCGCTGATTTTCGAATTCAAAAATCCGGATCAGCGCCTGCGCACCGGCATGTTCGCCAATGTGCGCGTCTATACCGGCCACAGCGCCCAGGGAGTAATGGTTCCCGCCTCTGCGGTCTTCAACGATGGCGGGCAGGAGGTGGTCTACGTGATGCTGGGAGGCGAATCCTTTCAGCGCCGCATCGTCCGGTTGGGCATTCGTGACGGCGACCGGGTGCAGATCAAAAGTGGAGTAGCGGCGGGTGAATATGTGGTCAGTCGTGGCGCCTACCTAGTTCGCCTCGCCTCCGCCTCACCTGCGGAAGCAGGTCATGGCCATGCGCATTAGAGAGGGGCAGAACCACAGATAAACACAGATGCACACAGATAACTCATTCTCACACAAGAGCGCGGGAATGAGGAAAAAAATCTGTGTTTATCTGCGTGCATCTGTGGTTCCAACTGCTTTCATCCAGTAAACGCGTGGGCACCCTACCTGACTAACTACGGATTACAGAATCATGATCACCCCTACCATACAATGGTCTCTTAAAAACCGCCTCTTTGTCATTGTCGGCGCACTGTTACTGCTGCTCTGGGGCAGTTACGAAACCACACGCATGCCGGTGGATGTCTTCCCGGATCTGACCGCACCCACAGTCACAGTCGTCACCGAGGCGCACGGCATGGCGCCCAAAGAGGTGGAGACCCTGGTCACGCTGCCGATTGAGAGCGCCCTCAACGGCGCTTCCGGCGTGCGCCGGGTACGCTCCAATACCCAGGTCGGTATCTCAGTGGTCTATGCAGAGTTCGACTGGGGCACCGATATCTACCAGGCACGCCAGATTGTTTCGGAGAAATTGCAGGGTGTGAGAGGCTCGCTGCCACCCGATATCCCACCCCCGGTACTCGCCCCGGTGGCATCGGTGATGGGCGAGATCATGTTTATTGCGCTGAAGTCCGATCGCCACGATGCCATGGAGCTGAAAACCATCGCCGACTGGACCTTGCGCCGCCGCCTGCTGGCAGTGCCCGGCGTAGCCGAGGTGATCCCCAACGGGGGAGAGACCAAACAGTTTCAGGTGCTGATCAAACCGGAACGGCTGGCCGCCTACCGGGTCGGCCTGGATGAGGTCACCCGCGCCCTGCGCACCACCAACCAGAACTCCTCCGCCGGGTTCTATACCGAAGGCGGTCAGGAGTACCTGATTCAGGGGTTGGGACGGGTGCACTCACCCGCGGATATCGGCAATACCCTGGTAGCGATGCGCGGCGGCGAGCCGGTGCTGGTGCGCCATCTGGCTGAGGTGAAGATCGGCCCTGCGCCGATGCGCGGGACAGCAGCCTACAATGGCCAGTCCGCAATAGTGCTGGGCATCCAGAAACAGCCCGGTGCCAATACGCTGGAGCTGACCGAGCGGCTGGATAGCGTGCTGGCCAATATCCAGGCCTCACTGCCCGCCGGGATGGAGATCGAAAGCCATCTCTTCCGCCAGGCCGATTTCATCTCGGTCTCCATCGACAACCTGCTGGCGGCACTGCTCGACGGCGCAATCCTGGTGGTTGCCATTGTCTTCATCTTTCTCGCCAGTGGCCGCGCCACCGCCATCACGCTGGTGGCACTGCCGCTCTCGCTGCTGGCGGCAGTGCTGGTGCTCAAGGCGATGGGAGCCACCATCAACACCATGACCCTGGGAGGGCTGGCCATCGCCCTGGGGGCGCTGGTGGATGATGCCATCATCGTGGTGGAAAACATTGTGCGGCGCATGCGTGAAAACCAGCAGCGACCGACAGAGCAGCAGACCCCGATCCTGCAAGTGGTGCTGAAGGCGACCCGCGAGATTCAGGCCTCCATCCTCTTCGCCACCATCATCATCATGCTGGTATTTCTACCACTCTTCTTCCTCAGCGGGGTGGAGAGCCGTCTGATGCAGCCCCTGGGTCTCGCCTATATCGTCGCCCTGGCCGCCTCGCTGCTGGTGGCGGTAACGGTGACACCTGTGCTCTGCACCCTGTTTCTGAAGAACTCCCGCATTGTCACCAACGGCCACGAAACCAGACTGGTGATCTGGCTTAAAAAGGGCTACACGGTGCTGCTGGATGCCACCATCCGCCGTTGGCGGACGATTGCATTTCTCTCCTTTCTGGGGCTGTTGGTCACCGCTGTAGCGCTGGGTTCGGCGGGGCGCTCTTTCCTGCCCAACTTCAATGAAGGGAGCCTGACCGTCAGTGCTGTCACCCTGCCGGGGACTTCACTGGAGCAGTCCAACCTGTTGGGTCAGCGGGTCGAGCAGATTCTGCTCTCCCATCCAGAGGTGATCACCACCGCCCGCCGCACCGGACGTGCCGAGCTGGATCCCCACGCCCAGGGCATCCACGCCTCGGAGATGGAGGTGAGCCTGAAGATGAGAGATCGCAGTAAAGAGGAGTTCCTCGCCGCACTGCGTGAAGATTTTGCCACCCTGCCGGGGATGAATATCGTCATCGGCCAG
Organism: Sedimenticola sp.; assembly: GCA_026989135.1. Classification (GTDB taxonomy): domain Bacteria; phylum Pseudomonadota; class Gammaproteobacteria; order Chromatiales; family Chromatiaceae; genus WFXD01. The sequence goes on from JALSJZ010000077.1 coordinate 13,260, forward strand.
CCGATCTCGCATCGTATCGACCACATGCTCTCGGGGACACGTGCCAATATTGCGGTGAAGATCTTTGGCCACGATCTCTACCAACTGCGTCGCATTGCAGAACAGATCAAAGGGATCGCCGAGCAGGTGCCGGGGGCGGTCGATGTCGCCGCCGAACAGCAGGCCGACATCCCCTTCCTCAGCGTCAAGTTCAAACGCGATAGCATTGCCCGCTACGGACTCACCGTGGGCGAGGTGGCCGAGGCGATTGAGACCGCCTTCTACGGCCAGTCGGTCTCCAGGGTGTTGGAGGGCGATGCCAGTTTTGATCTGGTGGTGCGCTACGACACCCAGGTGCTGGAGAGCTTCGATGCACTGCGCAGCACCCTGATCACCACCCCGTCCGGGGCGCAACTGCCACTGCACAGCCTGGCCGAGGTGTACAAGGATCGCGGCCCCAACGCCATCAGCCGCGAAAACGTGCAGCGCAAGATTGTGGTGATGGTCAATGTGGCCGAGCGTGACCTGGGGGGAGTGGTGGATGAGATCCGCACCGCCGTAGCCGCGCAGGTGGAGCTGCCAAAAGGCTACCACATCGAGTACGGCGGCCAGTTCGAAAGCGCGGAGGAGGCTGCCCGCACCCTGGCGGTATTGGGTTCGGTCGTCGTCGTCTTCATGTTCCTGCTGCTGTTCGTTGCCTTTCACTCAGCGCGGGATGCCTTTCTGGTCATGCTCAATCTACCACTGGCGCTGATGGGCGGCGTAGTGGGCATGTACCTGTCGGACGGCATCCTCTCAATCGCCACCCTGGTCGGATTCATCACCCTCTTCGGTATCGCCACCCGCAACGGCGTCATGCTCATCGCCCATATCCACAACCTGACGGAACAGGAGCAGGTCACCGACCCCTTCGAAGCAGTGCGTCGTGCCGCCATTGAACGGCTGATTCCCATCCTCATGACCGCACTGGCCACCGGTCTTGCGCTGGTGCCACTGGCGCTCAGCGCCGGACAACCGGGTAGTGAAATCCAGGCCCCGATGGCGGTGGTGATCCTGTGGGGACTGTTGAGTTCGACTGTGCTCAATATGATTGTGGTGCCAGCGCTCTATCTGCGCTTTGGCTCTATTGGCAGGCGTGTTGTGAAGAGCCGTCCAGTACCAGTGACCTAATGGACTTCCCTCCTTGTTGGCGCGGCGCGCCGGTGCTGCATCCCTGCGTTTTTCAAGAGAGTTGTCGCCTAAAGTTTAAATTTATGCCGCCTTATTTTTATCCACCTCTGACTTACCTTTCTCAGGATTAAGATAAACATTATCTATTCGATCCCAGTTTCTGGTTTTGCCTGTCCAGCGGCCTGGATTTTGAGACCTGGTCTTTTTATAGACCTGTTTTCGCTTGGGCAGTATTTGTATATCTTCATCCGTATGGCGTTGCTCTGGGGTAACAAATTTGATCCCGCTGTGTCTGTGTTCATGGTTGTACCAATGGACAAAGCTGCTCACCCAGCCTCGCGCAGCACTGATATCTACAAAGGGCTTCTCTGGGTACTCAGGGCGGTATTTTAACGTGCGAAAACAGATTCAGAGGACAAAGCCCTTTTTTGCTCTGACCCCTTTTGCTTCTCTCACATCATGCAGCTTGTGAGCTCAAGTGATTGCTCTGCCTATGATTGTGAATTTGTTGCGCTAGGAGGCTGTCCGAGAATAGAAACCACAGTGAGAAAAAGCTGGATTTGGCCAGATTTCTCCATTATTTTCGTTAAATATGCCCAATATCCGCCTCAAATAATGAAAAAACCTGACTCAAACCAGCTTCCCCTCACCATGATTCCTATTCTCGGACAGCCTCCTAGCTCTGTATCTTGATGCGCCTTTAATTACAGAAGATAAGAAAGTTCTTAGAGAATTCCCTAGCATCACCAAGTCTCTCAGGTCGTATCTCGCCTAACAACAGTTCTCATAGCAGAACTCTGCCTACAATGAATGATATCGCTTTTGCAGCTGCAACCATCCATGTATTTGACCAAAGACCTGTGATTGATTACAGATCTTTGGTTTAAGGTCTGCTTAGCTAATATTAGCGCTTTTCATTACCGCCTCAACATTACTCCTCAGATGGTCGGGCGTGATCGTACCTACAATCACACTACTCACGCCCGGCTGCGCGAAGATAAATTTCATAGCCGTTTCGACATCCCCGGCTTCAATATGGCCGCTCTGTAGTGCCTTTTTAATCAGCACGCCCCTCATGCGCAAGTCAGCAGCCCGCAATACAGGCAGCTCCTCTTGGTGGGCAGGGTTGCAGGTGACCATGACAATGTCTGTATCCACCACGGCCAGCAGGCCACCCACCAGGGTTTTGGTGGACATGCCATGCGCACGGATCAGCCCTCTCTCTTTTAATTTACACAGCGCATCCAGCGCCCCCTCCTCTTTCAGGGCACGATAGTCATTGCCATCTGAATGGATCAGCACCGCATCCAGATAGTCTGTTTTCAGGTTGCACAGGCTCTGCTCAACGGTGCGGATGGTGGTGTCATAAGAGAAGTCAAAATGGGATTTTCCATCCTTAAAGAATTCACCCACCTTGGAGACGATGACCCAGTCATCTCGGGAGCCAGGCAGCAGTTTCCCCAGGCGCTGTTCACTGTTGCCGTAGGCGGGTGCAGTATCCAGCAGGTTGATGCCCAGCTCATGAGCCAGAGAGAGCAGCGCTGCCACTGCGGCATCATCAGGGATTTCAAATGGATGGGGATACTTTACCTGCTGATTGCGCCCCAGTTTAACCGTGCCAAGCCCCAGTGGGCTGACCATGATTCCAGTGTTACCCAGTGGTCTTAGTTCCATATCTTTACCTCGTCCCAGGGTGGTTGTGCCAGGGGTGGTTTGGGCAGGTCTGCAAGGGCGGTACAATCACCGCCGCTGGGGTCAATACCACTCTGCTCCAGGCAGCGCAGCACGTCGGTTGCCAGGCAGGGGGCGAATGCCAGTTTGGTGGGCCAGGTGGTGATCACACCCTGGTGGCTATCAACATGCCAGCTGTCCGGGCGCTTACCGCCAGGGGTGGCAATTTCTGCCCGATCAATACGGCGCGTTGCCCAGCGAACACCCGTCAAATCAAGCCAGGGCAGTAGAGCCGCAAGCTCTGCTTTGCCTGCTGCGATATGTTCGGTTTCATCACGCGCTACACCACTCTCAGCAACCTGGCCGCCAAGGTGCCAAACCGTTTCACCTTCAGCAAGCGGGTAGCTGGTTATGGTTAGACGTGGATTGGCGCTGGTGCCCAAACAGTGGGCATAAATTTGTGGCAGAGACCCACGCGCCATCAGCATGTGCAGTGGGCGACGCTGCATCTGCGGGGTTTTGCGGCCCAGTTTTTTTAGCACCGCTTCATTGCCTGCACCCGCAGCAAGTACCAGCTGCCGGGCTTGCAGCATTAGCGAGCCTGTTGGCGTCTCTATCTTCAGCGAACCTGGGGTTGCCGGGTCGAGCTGCACCATTTCAGGTTGGACAGCAAAGCAGGCATCACCGTACTGGCGCACCAGTTCTGCCACCAGCGAGAGCAGATCCAGCACCGGCTCTTCCAGCCGATAGACGCTGCCTCTAAACGCGGTGGATTGGAATAGTTTTGGGCGATCTGCCCCTTCAACACCACTCATTCGACTGCGCATCAGTTTGCTGGCAAAGAAGCCGGTCATGCGTGAACCGATGCCCTCAGTAGACCAGAGGTGCTGATGCTGGGTGAGCACGCGAACCCGGCTCAGATCCAGCTCGCCCTTACCTGCCAGACAATCCCGCCAGCGTTGTGGCATATCGCCAATGGCCTGAGTCGCATCACTGACCGCCCCCGTCAGTGCATACTTTGCGCCGCCGTGGATAATGCCTTGGGCAGCAATGGTCTGTACGCCACCCAATGCGCCACTCTCTAGCAGAACAGTGGAATAGCCGGCCTGACGAAGCCTTGCCAGCGTCCATAGCCCGGCGATTCCACCGCCGAAGATGACGACATCGACTGAAATGGAGGCCGTCATTCTACTTACCAGATCCGCTGGATGGCATACTGGTCAAAGAGTTTTTCATTACTGATAAGCGGCAGATTCTCGGCATGGGCTTGTGCAATCAGCATTCTGTCGAAGGGATCTTTATGCAGGCCAGGCAGTGCACCTGCTCTCTGCGCATGGCCCACCGTAATGGGTAGTTCGGTAAAGCCCTGCTGCTGAAGACAGTTTGCCAGCTGGTTGGCCACTGCCACCGCACCAGGCAACCTTCCAATGCGCACCTTGGTGGTGATTTCCCAGGCAGACGCAGCACTGAAAAGTATAACATTGTGCTCATCTGCAATAAGGTCACGCACAGTAAGAGAGAGCCGCTCGTCACCATCCAGCCACCAGAGAAAAGCATGCGTGTCTAGCAGCGCATCCATTACTGATTCCAACCTTCCAGCTCATCATCAGGCAATGGTTCAAAAAAGGCATCACCCGTTGCTGCTTGGCCATGCATTGCACCAAAAACCCGCCGCCCCTGTGGGTCAATCGGAACCAGGCGGACAACAGGTTGGTTGCCTCGGGAAATAATAATCTCTTCACCTTCACAGGCTTGCCTGATCAAGCGCGAAAGGTGGGTTTTGGCAGAGTGGATAGTGACTTGCACGGTAAGGCCTTCGCTGTTAGCTAACCAATATGACTAAGTATAAACCCTATTTATAAATCCAGCAAACAGAGTTAGAAGCGCCTCCCCTATTCACCTTTTAGTTCTATTTATCCCTGGCGCGGATCTCTGAGATCAGTCCAGTGGTTGAGCAGTTATCCAGGTAGCTCATCACCAGCACCTCGCCTCCGGCCTCTCTCACACAGCGCGCACCGGGGATATCATCGGGGTTATTGTCGCCGCCTTTTATCAGATAATCTGGCACGAGATCGCAGATCAGTCGCTCTGGTGTCTCTTCCGAAAATGGCACCACCCAATCGACACAGGCCAGCGCGGCCAGCACGGTCATGCGTCTTGCCAGGGTGTTGACCGGGCGGTCATCCCCTTTGAGGGCGCGCACCGTCTCGTCTACATTTACCGCAACGATCAGCCGATCACCCATGCGGCTGGCCTGCTCCAGATAGGTGACATGCCCCGCATGCAGGATGTCAAAGCAGCCATTGGTGAAGACGATGCGTTCACCACGCGCCCGGCAGGTGGCCATCGCCTCCACCAGTTGCGCCTCTGTGACAACACCGCGGTGTACCACCTGATGTTCATTCAGCGCCCATTTGAGTTCATCGATGGTGACCGATGCTGTCCCCAATTTGCCCACCACGATGCCTGCGGCCAGATTGGAGAGCTGGGTCGCTGACTCCAGCGGCAGACCGGCAGCCAGACCGGCAGCCAGTGCCGAGATGACCGTATCCCCCGCGCCGGTAACATCGAAGACCTCACGCGCATGGGTGGGGAGATGGCGTGGTTTGGCCTGACGCTGAAGCAGGGTCATACCCTTCTCTCCGCGGGTGATCAGCAGTGCTTGCAGGTCATGCTGTTGCAGCAGGGTCTGCCCGCGCTCGACCAGCTCTGCATCATTTTTACAGCCGCCTGCAACGGCCTCAAACTCCTGCATGTTGGGGGTGAGCAGGGTCGCGCCCCGGTAGGGGGAAAAATCTTTGAGCTTGGGGTCAATCAACACCGGCTTTCCGGCAGCACGGGCGCATTGGATATACTCGCCAATATTTTGTAGCGTGCCTTTGCCGTAGTCGGAGAGCACCACCAGATCATGGGCGGCCAGCTGCTGTTCAAATTCAGCCAGCAGCGCACTGGAGTCAACCCCTGGAAAGCCATCCTCAAAATCCATCCGAATCAGCTGTTGCTGGCGGCTGATCACCCGCAGCTTGGTAATGGTGGGGAACTGTTGCTGCCGCTCCAGATGGCAATGGATTCCGGCTTTAGACAAAATATCATTCAGTGCGCGGCCCGGCTCATCATCGCCCACCAGCCCCATCAGGGTCACCTGCCCACCCAGCGCGGCGATGTTGAACGCCACGTTTCCTGCCCCACCGGGGCGCTCCTCATTTTTACCCACATGCACCACCGGCACCGGCGCTTCAGGGGAGATGCGATGGGTGCAGCCATGCCAGTAGCGATCGAGCATTACATCGCCAACCACCAGAATGCGTGCCTGATCAAATTCGGGAATATCAACGGCCATGGCTGTTCTTTAACCTAATATTAGAGAGCAAAATAGAGCTCTTTTTTGCTGCGGAATGTCAGCGGCATCCAGGTAGTATCCAATAAATCGCTCAATACCAAACTGTTCGAACAGCGTTCGATGTTCAACTCGCCGAAGCAGGTGACGAAAATTACGCCGTCGCTGCCAGAGGGTCAGAGGGAGACGGTTAAAACGCAGGTCAGCCACATCGATCAACCCCAGCCGACCATCCGGCAACTGTAGTATATTCCCGAGATGCAGTGAACGAAAATAGATCTTTTTACGATGCAGTTCCGCAATAAATTTAGCCAGCTGGCGCATCAGGCTGTCGCTATCCTGACCCTTCTTCAGCAGATGATCCAACGTTTCACCCGGCAGCAGTGGGTAGAGCACCCCATGCCGACGAGTGAGCGCACAATAGAAAACCTGCGCAACCTGAACCGACGGCACCCCCAGGCTGTTAAGTCGCCGGGCATTACGGGAAAAGCGTACAGAGTAAGGGTATAAAAAAGAGAGGCTCAACAGCCGCTTGATGCGAAACAGTTTGATGATCTGGTCATCCCTTCGGCGCAGCACCTTATCACCAAAGGTATCGCGTTCCAGCACCCTGGCATCCTGTGCCAGTGCCTGGTATTCATCACCAGAGATCAGTCTCATGGGGTTGAATCTGAGGCCAGCTGATCATGCCCATTGTCATCCGGCTGAAACTGATTGCGATAGAGTTTGGTGTATTCACCCTCTATTGCCAGCAGCTCCGCATGCTTGCCCTGCTCAATAATCTGCCCCTCTTTGACCACCAGAATCAGATCAGCATGTTCGATGGTCGAGAGCCGGTGCGCAATAACCAGCGTTGTGCGGTTTGCGGTCAGGCTCTGCAGCGCGGCCTGCACATGGCGCTCTGATTCGGTATCCAGCGCTGAGGTGGCCTCATCCAGAATCAGCACAGGGGCATTCTTGAGCAAGGCGCGCGCAATGGCGATACGCTGGCGCTGTCCGCCAGAGAGGCGCACTCCATCCTCACCCACCAGCGCATCAAACCCCTCTGGCAGAGCCTGGATAAACTCCAGCGCATGGGCTGATCTGGCAATCGCTTCCAACTCCTGTTGCCCCGGCTCTCGTTTCTGACCAAAAGCAATATTGGCTCTGATCGTGTCGTTAAAGAGGGTTGGATCCTGCCCCACATAGGAGAGGTTGTCACGCAGATTGGTCAACAACAGCTCCTGGATATCAATGCCATCCAGCAGGATCTGCCCCTGCGATGGGTTGT
>JALSJZ010000078.1 GCA_026989135.1 Sedimenticola sp.
TGCCTCCATGGAGATGGGGGTCAGGGCACCGCCAAAGGCAAAATGCGGTTCCGGCTCCAGGGTGAGGTTGAATACGGATACCACCAGGCTGCCATCCAGCACAGGAATGGTTGCAGGGCTCAAAAGCGTGACCTCTTTTTCATGCAGTTGCAGCTCAAGCTGGGTGTTGCCCAGGGTGATCCCTTTCATAAGGTGGCCACTCTCCCACGCAAGCGTTGAACGGAGAGCAGGCTGCCCGCTCGTCCAGTTCAGCATGCCATTGATGCCATTAAGCGCAAATCTGCGCCGCTGCCGGGGGGGCAGCTCACTGCCCTCTATGGCCTCACCTGTTGTGGCCGGTGCCTCTGCCAGATGCAGATCATTCAGCTTCAGCAGTAGCGACGCTGCGCCACCCTGCTGATAGGAGAGCTCCAGCCCGGCCTCTCCTGCCCACTCCAGGCTGGCCAGTGTCGACTCTGCCAATATGGGCAGAAAATAGGCCTGGTAGAGGCTCTGCGGTGCAAAGGGGCGGGTCTGTAGTTGAAGCACGCTGGGCAGCCACTCCGGTTGTCGCAGCAGGGTTGCGGATGCGGTAAAGGCCAGGATGCCGGGGTGGTCATACTGGAGATCCGTCACCTGCAACTGCTGTTGATCGAGCATGAGCCGGGCATGGATTGAGAGCGGCTGCTCTCCCACACCGATGTAGCCATAAGGGGTCAGAATCTCTCCCCGGCGTAGCGTTAGCGCTGTGTCGCCCGCCCACCCTTGTGCCTGCGATGCAAAACTGCCCTGCCAGCTGCCCGACAGGCTCTCCCCCAGATACTCTCCGCTGCCATCCGCAAAGGCCGCTGCATCAACCTCAGCACGCCACTGCAACCGGGCAGGTGCCTGCTTCACCCCAGAGAGAGTAGCCGTCAGATCCACCTTGCCGGACAGCTCGGCATCGAATGCCACCAGCCGATAGGCGCTCAACAGGTTGTGGAGTGCTGCCAGATCCAGCCCCTCTCCTGCAAGGCTCAGCCTCCATCCCCCGGGGGCAGATTGCAGTGTCGCCCTTAGCACCCCGCTGGCAATATGCAGGCGACTCAGCTCCAGCTTTAACCTCTGTGTGGCTGCACTCCACTGGAAACGAATCGGAATTTGAGGCTCATCCAACATCGGATGCGGAAGGTGCAGCAGGCCCTTTTGGCAGCTGATATGGCCGTCAGAGAGTGACCCCTGCCGACAGTCGATCAGAAGGTCTTTGAGGGGGGATGAGAGCGCGGGGTGGGTCAGCTTTTTCACCCGCATGCGATAGCGGGCGGTTGCTCCCGAGTGCCAATCAAGCTCAAGGGTCAGCGACTCGGCTGACCAGTCCGGGCCGCTGATCTGACCCAGTTGCAGGTAGATGCCCTCCACGGCAAAGGCTGATGGTGTCAACATCAGCCATGCCGCAAGGAGGAGGTTACTCCTGGTGGAAAACACCTGTCGACAGATAGCGGTCACCACGATCACAGACGATGGAGACAATAACGGCATTCTCCACCTCGGCAGAGAGACGCAGCGCCGCCGCCAGCGCGCCGCCAGAGGATATCCCGGCAAAGATCCCTTCACGCGCTGCAAGCGCCCGGGTGGTCTCTTCGGCCTCCGCCTGTGAGACATCAATGATCCGATCCACCCGGTCGGCATCAAAGATCCTGGGCAGATAGGCCTGTGGCCAGCGGCGGATGCCTGGGATGCTGGCACCCTCCTGTGGCTGCACCCCCACGATCTGAATCGTCGGGTTTTTCTCTTTCAGAAAGCAGGATAACCCCATAATGGTGCCCGTGGTGCCCATCGCACTGACCAGGTGGGTAATGCTGCCCTGCGTATCACGCCAGATCTCCGGGCCTGTCCCTTCGATATGTGAGAGTGGGTTATCGGGGTTGGCAAACTGATCCAGAATCGTTCCCTCCCCCTCCGACTCCAGCTTGCGCGCCCTATCGATGGCGGCTTCCATGCTGCCCGCTTTTGGGGTCAGGATAATCTCTGCACCATAGGCGCGCATGATGTCACGCCGCTCCACGCTCATGTGTTCCGGCATGATCAGCACCATGCGATAGCCCTTGATCGCAGCCGCCATAGCCAACGCAATACCCGTGTTGCCACTGGTCGCCTCGATCAATGTGTCGCCCGGCTGGATCTCACCACGCTGCTCGGCGTGTGCAATCATGCTCAGCGCCGGACGATCCTTGACAGAACCGGCAGGGTTGTTGCCCTCCAGCTTGAGCAGCATGGTGTTGCTGCTCTCACTGGCCAGCCGTTGCAGCCGAACCAGCGGGGTGTTGCCGATATAATCTTCAATCGTTGGATAATTCATCGCTATAAGTGTACTTTAACCTAGATTCCGCAGTTGACCGCTACGAGGATAGATCAACATATTGATATGCATAATATTTTATACCTTTATCTAACTCACCTGCTGGGTGAACTACGCTACAGGGCGGATTGCACGCTTGCGGAGGTGTATGGCCGTGTTGCAACTCCTTGGAATAGAACAACTATTCTACGTCGTTGCGCCTTGCCATACACCCCCGAAAGCGCACACTCCACCCCGTCCAACTGCGGATTCTAGGTTTAACCACAACTTGAATGGGGGGTTTCTAACCGCATGAAAAAGATTCCACACGCATCCAGACTTATGGAGCCGCAGCCCCGGGGGGAGTCCAGCTTGCCTCTGCGCGATATTGAACATGCACTAAGCGTGGCGGGCGGGTCAAGCAGGCTGGCCGATAAAATATTTTTTGCGCTGCAACAGGAGCTGCCAAAACAGCTGGATTGCATGCGCCGACAGGCAGCCGAAAACAGTCGGGATGAGTTGTGGAACCTTGCCCATCAAATGCACGGCTCTACCGCCATGTGCGGCGTGCCCGCCCTTAACCAGGCCGTGGAAAAGCTGGTGCATGCAGCCAGGAGCGCGCGGCCTGAAGAGATCGAGCAAAGGCTGGAGCAGGTGGCAGCTGAGATCAGCCGGTTACAGTGCAGCCAGGCGCTATCGCTGTAGCAGGGCCTTCATCTCAGAGACGGCACCGGCCAGCCCGGAGAAGAGCGCACGCGCAATGATGGCGTGGCCAATATTTAGCTCTCTTATCCCCGCTATGCCGACGATGCCCTGTACATTGTGATAGTGCAGACCATGCCCCGCGTTCATCTGTAGCCCAAGCTCTTGTCCGTAGAGGACGGCGCTGCGCACCTTCTCCAGCTCGGACAGCGCCTCTGCATTGTCCTGCGCATCTGCGTAGTGGCCGGTATGGATCTCGACAACCGGGGCACCCACGGCCACGGCGGCCTCCAGCTG
>JALSJZ010000079.1 GCA_026989135.1 Sedimenticola sp.
CTTGATTGGCCTGAGGTCGCTGGCATCCAGTATCGTCAGGGTGTGCGGCAGGTAGTTGGCCACGATGACATAGCGCCCATCGGCCGAAACCGCCAGGTTGCGGGTGTTGATCCCGGCACGTACCTCGGCCACATATTTCAGGTTGTAGATGTCAAATTTGCTGATCCAGCCATCACGCGAGGCGAAGTAGACATAGCGACCATTCGGGCCATATTTGGGGCCACCGTGCAGCGCAAAGCGGGTGCGGAACCGTTTGATCGGCTCAAAGCTGTCACCATCCAGTAGCGTAGCGTGGTGATCACCCAGCTCTACCACCACGAAGAGGTTATCCATATCCGCTTTGAAGATGGGGGTGTCGGAGAGCGGCTCGGCGCTGTTGGGCAGCAGGTGGCTGGCGCGGATCTGCGCCATGCCCCACTCCGGGATCTGCTCCAGCGGGGTGTAGACCAGCTCGACCAGCGCCTGGATCTCTTCGCTTTTCAGTTTGTCGCCAAAGGGGGGCATCTGGGTGGCCGGTCGCCCTTTGGTGATCACCTCGACGGCCGATTTTTTGCGCAGCCGTTTCAGGTTTTGTGGCAGCAGTGCCGGCCCCATCGCCCCCAGCCGCTCGGGGTTGTGGCACTCAGCACAGTGGGTTTTGTAGAGTGCCTGGACATCAATGGCAGCTTTGCCAGATACTGCACCACTGCAGAGCAGTGTCAGCAGTAACAACAAAGCACCAATGGCCGGCGGGACTAAAGTCCCGCTTCCGGTGCTGTCTGGAGGTGGGACCTGTGCCCGACCTTTGGGTACTTCAGTCCCGCCTGTTATGCGTAACATGCTATTGATTCCCCACCGGGTTGTTGCCCATATCCCGCACGGCATCGCCAATGCCGATCTCGCTGTCGGTAAGATAACAGGCCGGGTCTTCGCCCCAGGCGTCGCCGGTCAGCTGCATCGCCCGCACCCGGGTGTTGCCACCGCAGATACCAAAATGGATGCACTGGCCACAGCGGCCTGAGATCACCCTTGGTTTTGCCTTCAGACCTGCCATGATGGGGTCTGAGGTGTCCGTCCATATCTCTGAAAAGGGGCGCTTTTTTACATTGCCCAGGTCATAGTCCCACCACATGGTATCGGGGTGTACATGACCCAGGTTGTCGATGTTGGCTACGTTCACCCCGGAGCTGTTACCACCCCACTGATTCAGCTTGGCCTCGATATGTTCGGCCTGCTCCGGGTGGTGTTTTTTGACCCAGTGCAGCAGAAAGACCCCATCGGCATCGTTGTTGCCGGTGACAAATTCACTCGCCCTGCCCGCACGCACATCGGCCAGCGCCCGCTCAAACAGCAGCTCCATCGCCCAGCGGGTGGTCTGCAGAAAGACATCGGTCTCGCGGTTTTTATTGCCACGCCCGGCATAGTTGAGATGCGAGAAGTAGAATTTATCAATGCCCTCGTCATCCATCAGTTGCAGCAGTTGTGGCAGCTCTTCGGCATTGTCCTGGGTCATGGTGAAGCGCAACCCGACCTTCATGCCGCGATCACGACACATGCGCAGACCGTTGAGCGCCGCATCGAAACCGCCCTGCATACGGCGGAATTCATCGTGCGTCTCTTTGATGCCATCGATGCTTATACCGACGTAGTCGTAGCCGATCTCGTGGATGGCATCGATATTCTCATCGCTAATCAGGGTGCCGTTGGTGGAGAGCGCGGTAAAGAAACCCATCTCCTTGGCGCGACGGGAGATCCTGAAGATATCCGGGTGCATCAGCGGCTCGCCGCCCGAGAGGATCAGCACCGGCACGCGGAACTGTTTGAGATCGTCCATCACGGTGAAGATCTGATCGGTACTCAGCTCGCCGGGGAAGTCGGTGTCCGCAGAGATGGAGTAGCAGTGCTTGCAGGTGAGGTTGCAGCGCCGGATCAGGTTCCAGATCACCACCGGGCCGGGGGGGCTGCGCTGTGACCCCAGGGGTTTGGGGTTCACCAGCTCATTCATGTATTGGGAGATACGAAACATCTTTTACTCTCTTGTGACTGATTCCTAAGAACCAGGAATTAGTCTTAGCCCGGTCTTCTTTAATATACGGGTACTGAAGAGCACCTCGTGCGCCCGATTGTCTGCGCCCAGCAGCTCGGCGATGGTGTCAATCTTGTGTTTAAGCTCATCCCGATTGGTGCCGTGCACCATGGCGAAGAGATTGTAACGCCATTCGGGCAGAAAGCGGGGGCGATGATAGGCATGGCTGACGAAATCGAGTGCGCCAATCTGCTCGCCATACTCCACGACCTTCTGATCCGGCACATCCCAGACGGTCATGCCGTTGCCGCGAAAACCCAGGGTGTAGTGGTTCGGCACCGCACCAATGCGGCGGATGATACCGCTCTCCAGCATGCGTTGCATGCGCTGCATCACCTCTTCTGCGCTTGTATCCAGCTCTTTGCCGATCTGCTGATAGGGTTCCGCAACCAGCGGTAGACCCGCCTGGGTGGCGACCACGATACGCCGATCCAGCTCATCCAGTTTTATCTCTTCACCCATGCCGCTCAGACCTCAAACCTCAGGCCGACGAAGAACTCCTGCTTCTTTGGCATGTTGTAGACTTTATAACCTGTCATCTTTTCAATCTCGCGACAGGCCTCTTCGACCCGCTCCGGGGTCTCGGTGCCCAGTACGAACCACATGCTGAATTCGTGATCCCGCGCATAGTTATGGGCTACCTCGGGGAAGCCGTTGACCTGCCCGGCAACCCGCTCAAAATCGGCCTCTGGCACACGCATGGCGCAGAGGCTCAGCCCACCACCCAGCCGCTCGGCATGATACATGGGGCCAAAGCGGGAGAGCTGCTTTTTCTCCAGCATCTGTTGCAGGCGCTGGAGCAGGTCTGATTCACCGATACCCAGCTGCTCCGCCACCACTGCATAGGGGTGGTCGCAGATGGGGAAGCCACCTTGCAGGTTGTTGATAATAGCGCGATCTATATCATCCATAGTCATTGGAAGCGGGACTTTAGTCCCGCAGTGGATTGGCCGGTAATGCAGGACTGAAGTCCCGCTTCCAGGGTAAACCGCTCATAGGGTGATTGCTTCTGCATCTTCATTGATATCGGGCACCGCGCTGCTTGAAGCGCTGGCCGCTGAATAGAATCTCATAGGAGATATCGCCCAATCCCAGTTCGTCAATCAGCTGTTTTACCTGTGCGGTGACCTGCTGCTGGCTGCGGCCGTGGATCATGCTGAAGAGATTGTAGGGCCACTCCGGCAGCCGTCGTGGGCGCTGGTAGCAGAGGGTGACGCAGGGGTGATCCCCCAGCAGGCGGCCCACTTCGTCCAGCCGCTGCTCCGGCACATCCCACACCACCATCGCATTGGCCCGGTAGCCCAGTTCGTGATGGCGTACGATGACACCAAAGCGTTTGATGATGTCGCTGCGCTGCATCTCGCCGATGCGTTCGATCACCTGCTCCTCCGACCAGCCAATCTGTTTGGCAACCTCTGCGTAGGGGTGGCTCACCAACGGCAGGCCGCCCTGGATGGCGGCAATCAGCGGGGCATCCCGCTCGCTGATCACCATAGCGGGAACCCCAGGTCGATATGAAAGTGTTTCAGCAGCGGCAGCACCAGTACCGGCTGGCCACAGTGCGCCTCGATCTCGGCCAGCACCTGATCCACCCGTTGCTGATCGGGGGCGGTTACGACAAACCAGAGGTTCAACCGATGCAGCCGTTCATAATTATGGTTGACCTCATCGAAGGCACTGATGAAGGCGGCGACAGCGGCCATCTCCTGCGCTGGCACCGCAACTGCAGCCAGGGTGCTGGCACCCGCCCGTTTGGGTTTGAATACCGGCCCAATCCGGCTGATGATGCCTTGCTGCTGCAGGCTGCCGAGGATGCGCAGCACCTCATCCTCGGTGGTTCCCAGCTGTTGCGCCATATCGGAAAACGGGGTGGGCGAGAGCGGTAGCCCCTGCTGGTATTCGTTGAGCAGACGTTTTTCCAGATCGGTCAACGCCTCTGGATTCATCCACTCGGGCTGTCGTGTCTCGGCCAGCATCAGAGCCCCGTCTGGTGCGCACGCGAGGTAAAGAAGATGCCGCTGGGGTTATCCACCGGCAGGCTGCCGATCTGCTTCAGCGTGGCGGTGTCGAAGATCTTGACCTGGTTCTGATCACGGATTGAGATCCACACCTCTTCACCGCGTGGGGAGAACTCCATATGCAGCGCGCCCTTGCCGGGTTTCAGGGTCTTGATGATCTTCAGGGTTTCGGTGTCGATCACCTGGATGGTGTCGTTATGTGGGAAGGCAAAGTTGACCCAGACCTGGCGGCCATCCGGGCGGGCAATCGCAAATACCGGCTGCCCATAGAGCGGGATACGCCCGGTGGCCTGCCAGCTGTTGCGATTCACCACCAGCACCTCATGGTGGCCGATGGCGGGCAGGAAGGTCTGGTCACCCGCAACCGCCCACCCTTCCAGGTGCGGCATCTTGTAGACCGGCAGCTGCTTTTTACCTTTGCCATAGTGGCTCAGGATGCGGCTCGGCCCCTTTTCGACATGCCAGAGGTCAAGCAGGGTGAGACCATCTTCACCAAACAGGCCGGCAATGTAGTAGCGGCCATCAGGGGTAATCAAGCCATCGTAGGGCTGAAGCCCTGCCTTCTCGAATTTAGTGATTTTGGGGGATTTTGGCTCGCTCATATCGAGCACCCAGATCTCATGGGTGTCATAGAGACCAAAGACGAAGCGCTGCCCCGGCGCATCGACCAGCCCCACGGTTTTAGAACCCTTGCCTTTGGGGGTTTGGGTGGCCGGGATATCCGCCACCAGGTCGAGGGTCTCGGCCGAGAAGACCTTGACCCCGCCCGGCTCATAGTTGGAGACCGCAATCAGTCGCCCATCCTGCGAGATGGCACCGCCAATGCTGTTGCCGCCCTGCACCACCCGCTTGACCAGTGTGCCGCAGAGCAGATCCACCTTGGAGAGGCCGCCGTCACGCCCAAAGATGTAGGCGTAGCGGGCATCGCGTGAGTAGACCGCAGAGGCATGGGAGAGATCGCCCAGCCCCTTGACCTGAAACAGCTCTTTTCGATGGGTGGTATCCACCACCTTCAGGCTGCCTGCGGCCCGCTCGATGATAATGCCCAGGTCGCCCGTTCCACGGAGCAGGCAGTCAGCAGCCTGTCCAGCAGATGAGATCAGTAACAGCGCAACAAAAATCAGCCTCATGGTTCAATACCTTTTTTCAGCAACCCGGCCAGCCAGAGCGCCTCTTGTTTAGTCAGAAAGGGTTTCCAGGGGGGCATGGGGGTGCCGGGGCGACCGTGCAGAATCACTATCGCCAGTTGCGCCTCGCTGAACAGCTTGAGCGGCTCAGGCCGTAGCGATGGCCCCAGCCCACCCTGTAGCGTCATCCCGTGGCAGGAGCCGCAGTCATGTTTCAACAGATGTAGGATCTCTGCCTCTCTTTGAACGGCAGAATCGGCAACACCCGCCAGACTAAACAGCGCCAAAGCAGCGCCCACCATCAGTGTCTTACCGTTAAACACCTGAACTGTCACTCCTGAAAAATTGGAAAACTGCGCGCGCGGATCATGACTTGGATATTGACTGATCTCGCTCGCTTTAGTGGCAAGCAGCAGACAATCAATATTGCACTGCGGAACCCTTCACCTGCATCGGGATTATCAACACCGCGCCTGTTATGACCTTGATATTGGTCAAAGGTGCATTAGCCCCGCTGTCGATCTGCATCAGGTGACATGATTGATGCGGTTATAGACATTGAACTTACCGGTCGGCGTCCGCAACCCTTTGACGCGACTCTTCTCCCGCAGGGTCTTGGCATCGTAGATCACGATGTAACCCGTGTCATTGCTGTAGTCCTTGCGGTTCCAGGCCGAGACCCAAACCTCGCTGCCATCCTGGTTGAACTCGATATGCACGGCCGCAAAACCGGCATCTTTGGTGACACGGATGGTCTTGATGACGCGCCCTGTCTTCTTGCTGATCACCTGCACACTCTGTTTGACGGCCTGCTCAGGGTGCATCAGCTGGTCAACCCAGACAAAGTCACTCTTGGGGTGGGTGCGGATAAACGAGCCTGCACCATCGACCTTGATAACACGGCAGATCTTCCAGGCCCTGTCTGGATGCCCAACCGGGTCATTGCCCCAGGTCGTCACCTTGGCCTCGCCCAGGTGGGTGGTGCCAGCCACCGGCCCGCACCTCGGGTCAACCCAGTTGGCACCTGGCCCAGGGTGGGGTTTTTTGGCCACATCGATCATCGCCTCCAGCTTCCGGGTCTCGGTATCAATGATCACCATCTTGTTGGAGGCGTTTGCTGCAACCTGAAAATAGCGGCCGGTAGGGTCAAAAAAACCATCATGCAGATAGCGGGCTGAATCAATCTTGTCGATTCGCAGATTACTCAGATCGGTATAGTCCACCTGCCATACCTGCCCCAGCTCCTTGGCCGATACCAGAAAACTGGAGAGATTTGGCGTGGTGTCTACCGCAGCCACACGCGATTCATTGATAAAAAAGCCATCAACATTGGCACCTCGGGTGGAGACGACCTTGATCGGGTTCATCGTTTCAGCGTCGATGATAACGAAGTGTGGCGGCCAGTAGCCCCCGGCAATCAGGTACTTGCCATCACCCGAGACGGCAATGTCCCGCGCATCGTAGGCGATCTGGGTCTCTGCCACCAGCATCCGCTCCGGTGTCTGCCATAGATCAATCTTCTTTACCCGGCCATCACGGCCAATGGTGTACCAGAAGCGCCCCAGGTCCACCGTGCTCTCTGTGGCATGGCGCTCCGCAGATTTGGCCACATGCACCGCATAACCTGTATTGATATGGGTGATGATCTCATGCCTGTCACCATCGACAATGGCCACCTTTCCAGCATCGCGCTCAATGACGATGAAAAAGTTTTTCCAGTTTCGATCGTGCTGGGGTTTGGTTGGGTAGTTCTTTGGCTCCACAAAGACCCTGGTGCGCTCCCGCATCAACCTCAGCGACATTTCGGGCGGAATGGGTGGCTCCAGCTGTATGTAGGTGGCCAGCAGCGTGATCTCATCCCGGGTGAGGAGATCATCAAAGTTATTCATGCCACCTTCGGTGCCAAAGGCGATGACCTTCTCCAGACGCCGCTGCCCTCTCTTCCTGATGCTCTTCGGCTCAAGGCTCTTGCCTGTAGCGCCTTTGCGCAAGGCTCCGTGGCAACCCGCACAGCGCTGAAAGTACAGCTCCTTCGCCTGTTCAAATTCCTCCTCTGAGAGAGAGGGGCCGCCCGATGCCAGGAGAGGGGACGCGCCCGCCATGGTCACGCCGGCGATCATACTTAGTAGAAAACGTTTAATGCTTGGTTTTTTCATCCACCTGCTCACCCGAATTAGTTACTCTAGGGTTGATTGTACTGGTAATGGCCACCATTAGAAAATATCGTTTCTATTTCGCACTCTCATCCGGGTGGTTTTTTATTTGACTGACATCAATGACTTGGTTTTACCCCCTCTTGCATACTAAAAAATAATCATTTTCTTAATCCAAATCGGAAACTCGTATGCCAAAAATCACAGATGTCATGTCCACCGATCACAAACGATGTGATGAACTATTCGCAAAAGCTGAAGATGCTATCTCCAATGGAGACTGGGAGAGTGGTGCCGCCGCCTTCCGTGATTTTCACGATGCCACGGAACGACACTTCTCTATGGAAGAGGCGGTGCTGTTTCCAGCCGTCGAGCAGAGCACCGGCATGACCTCAGGCCCTACTCAGGTGATGCGTATGGAGCACATGCAGATGCGCCAGCTGCTCGCAGATATGGATGAAAGTGTTACCGAGAAGAGCCAGGAAAAATACCTCGGCCTATCCGAAACACTGATCATGGTCATGCAGCAGCACAACACCAAGGAGGAGCAGATTGTCTATATCATGGCCGACCAGTCACTGCGCGAAAAAGCGACAGATGTTCTGACTAAGATGGGAATGAACCCGTAGCGGTAATCCCAAAATTTTTTACGCGCCCTGGGAGCCTGTCCGAGAATAGAAGCCGTAGCGAGGGGAAGCCATTTTGAGTCAGATTTTCCGATTAAATGAGGCGAATATTGAGCATATTTAACGAATTTAATCGGGAAATCTGGCCGAAATGGCTTTTCCGCAGTAGGCTGTCTATTCCCGGACAGACTCCTAGGAGGCTGTCCGAGAATAGAAACCACAATGAGGAAAAGCTGGATTTGGCCAGATTCTTCCATTATTTTCGTTAAATATACTCAATATTCGCCTTAAATAATGAAAAAACCTGACTCAAACCAGCGTCCCCTCACCATGATTCCTATTCTCGGACAGTCTCCTAGGCAGACCCTGCCTGGGGTGCGCAGATCGCCAATAAACAAAACCTCACACTATATTCTATAGCTATGGAGCACAAACTGGATGTCAGTGGCCTTGAGCCACCTGAGCCCATGGAGCAGATCCTGCAAGCCATTGAGTCGCTCAACAGTGGCGACTACCTCTATGTGATACATCGCCGGGAACCCCGCATGATCTACCCCATGCTGGAAAATATGGGTATCGCCTGGATTACGCAGCCGGGCGGCCCGGAGGGCTATGAGATCTTTATCTGGCGCAAGGATGACCACATTGCCAACGCCAAGATCCCCACCCGACACCCCCAATAACCCACGCAGCCATTAGCCGAGCGCGCCTTTATTGGCTGGCCGATAGATGGTATAAGAGCCAGCCCTCAGCCACACACATAGAACGCTCATGCAGGTAAGTCGATCAAGCCTCTCTCTAGAGCAGGCTCCCCCTATTTCAGTACCCTTCCGGTTTTTTATCACCGCCCCCATCTTTGGGCTGCTGGCCGCCTTGCTGCTGCTGGTCTACGGCCCCGATATACTGATCAGCCGCTGGGCACCTGCCACACTGGCATTGACCCATCTCATCACGCTGGGCTTTCTGGGGATGATCATGTGTGGCGCCATGATGCAGATGCTGCCTGTTCTGGCCGGCTCACCGGTACCCAGGGTAAAGCCCGTTGCCACAGCGGTGCACGGCCTGCTGACCATCGGCACCCTGGCGTTGGTCGCTGGCTTTCTCAGCGGCATCACCGGGCTGTTTCACCTTGCACTCAGCACACTGGGGCTGGGTTTCCTGATCTTTATTGTTGCCATCTCCGTGGCATTGATACGCATCAGAACCCCCAATGCCACCATACACGGCATGCGGCTGGCCATCGCCTCACTGGCAACGACGGTGGTTCTAGGGCTCACTGTCGGTGCCGGCTTCTCTGGCATGACCTCCCTGAGCCAGCTCATACCGCTCACTGATATTCACCTGGGCTGGGGCATACTGGGCTGGATCGGCATCCTTGTTATCGGCGTCGCCTACCAGGTTGTCCCCATGTTCCAGCTGACACCCGAGTATCCTCAAAGACTCACCGGCCCACTCAGCTGGGTACTGTTTGCCACGCTGGTCATCTGGGCGCCGCTCTATCTGGCCTGGGGGAGCGGCCAGCTGCCAAAATGGGTACCAGACACCTGGATCCTGCTGCCCACTATTGGCTACACCCTGTTTGCTGGCACCACCCTGTGGCTACAGCATAAACGGCGGCGGCGGGTCTCTGACATCACACTGCTCTTCTGGCGCACCGGCATGATTCTCATTGCGGCCTGCCTGCTGCTCTGGCTTACCAGCCTGACCCCCGCTGCAAAAAACCAGCCTGCTATCCCTCTGCTGCTGGGCATCTGGCTGTTATTCGGCATTGCCACCTCAGTGACCAACGGCATGCTCTATAAGATTGTCCCGTTTCTGGCCTGGTTTCACCTGCAAAACCGCCAGGTTGCGCTGATGAGCATGGGCAAGGTGAAGGTTCCCAATATGAAGGAGCTTATGCCCGACCGGCTGGCGCAAAGGCAGCTCTATGCCCACCTGGCAACCCTGCTTCTGCTGACACTGGCACCGTTTTGGCCCAATCCGTTCAGCTATCTTGCCGGGCTTGGTTTAGGGGTATCCTGTACCCTGCTGCTACTCAACATCCTTCAGGCAACACACCGCTACCAGCAGGTCAATCACGAGCTTTCAGATTTTGAATCTTCAAGATAGAATGTAATTATTGTGGGAATTACTTCTGCTTAGCACTACATCCTGTTATAAGACACTGAGCAAACAGCAGCAAAGAGTAACCGCACGACATGGTTGTTGGTCTTGAACAATACCTACTTCAATAGTGTTAAAGTGCATAGTGCAGTTTAAGTATTAGATACAGGAAGCGGCAATGCCAGTCGAATTACGAGATACCTACCTCTTTACAACACTGACAGATAGACAGTTGGTGCAGGTGAAAAGCCTATCCCGAAGGATCACCCTTGATGAAGACGAAGTGCTCTTTGAGTGCGGTGTACCCGCCAACCGTTTCTTTCTGATGCTCAGTGGGCAGATCAAGCTCTCCCGCCTTTCGATGGATGGCAATGAAAAGGTCATCGGCATTGTTCATCCCGGAAACACCTTTGCCGAGGCGCTGATGTTTCAGGAGCAACCCAGCTACCCGGTTACCGCCACCGCCATCAAACATACAGAGCTGCTTGGGTTTGACAACCAGCAGTTTTCACAGATGCTGCGGGAATCTGTAGAGAGCTGCTTTCGAATGATGGGCGATATGAGCCAGCGTCTTCGATCACTGATCAAAGAGATTGACGACCTAACACTACAGAATGCCACCAACCGCGTTGCCGGGTTGCTCTATGACTACCGCAGCATGCGGGAGTCGGACACCTTCTCC
Source organism: Sedimenticola sp. (assembly GCA_026989135.1). GTDB lineage: Bacteria > Pseudomonadota > Gammaproteobacteria > Chromatiales > Chromatiaceae > WFXD01. Next base: position 10,775 of record JALSJZ010000079.1, read on the forward strand.
CTGGATGCACCCAAAGGCATCCTGGCATCACGCCTCTCAGTAAAGCCGGAAACCTTCTCACGCATACTCCACAACCTCAGCGACAAAAAAATTATCAGCGTAAAAGGGAACAAGATAATCGTCCTTGATCCGGAGGCATTGCAGGAGCTCTCTCATGAAGACCCCTACACCGGAAACAAACAGATCAACATCCCCGGCGGCGTCTGCCCGCTCACTGGCAAAAAGCGCTGTATCTAGCAAATAAGCACCTTTGCCCAAGGCCGGCTTTGCACCGGCCAACCGCTCATTTATCACTGTAAACCTGCGCCATCCAGGGTATGCTTACAGCAAGGGGTTCAACCCCCCAATCACGCTTAAAAAGAGGGTGGAACAATGACCAGCCAGCCAAATCCGGAGTTCATTCACTTTAATGGCACGGATGTCAAAACAGATGAGCTGTTGACACGCCTTCAGCAGCTGGAAAATGAGAATGAAGCCCTAAAAAAGAGTGAGCGCAAGGCCATACAGCGCTTTCGCAGGGAGAATGCACTGGCTCCTCTTCAAGCCGAGCTGATTCACATGCAGCAGTACCTTGAAGAGTCCCAAACCCGCATGATCATCCTGTTTGAGGGGAGGGATGCGGCCGGAAAGGGGGGCACCATTCGACGCGTAACCCGCTACATGAATGAAAAACATTACCGCATAGTCGCCCTCAGCAAACCCACTCAGACGCAGATGTCACAGTGGTATTTTCAAAAATATATCACCAAGTTTCCTCGTGGTGGCGAAACGGTACTGTTTGACCGCAGCTGGTACAACCGGGCCGGTGTTGAGCGCGTTTTCGGTTTCTGTTCCGATAAGGAGTATGATGACTTTATGCGTGGTGTAAGCGGTTTTGAGCGCGATCTTATTCGCCAGGGCACCATCCTGGTCAAACTCTATTTCAGCGTCACCAAGGAGGAGCAGGCACGCCGCTTCGACCGGCGCAAGAATGACCCGCTACGTCAGTGGAAATTGAGCGAGGTCGATCTCCAGGCTCAGGATCGCTGGGATGATTTTACCCACCAGAAATATGAGATGCTCAAACATACCAACACCACCCATGCGCCCTGGGTAGTCATCCGTTCCGACAACAAACATCTGGCGCGCATGAATGCGATGAAGGTGATCTTAAATGCCGTCCCCTACAAGCGCTTAGACCCTGAACTGGATTTTGTCCCTGACCCTGAAGTCGTCATCTCAGGAGCCAGGGAGCTGGAGCTGATGGAGGCACAACGCCTCCATAGCGGGAAATTTGTAGGTTAAGACCCGGGGCATCACCCAGCACTCTATGGATAGAGGTCTGGAACAAAGGTCTGATCAGAGATGGGCGGCCGGACGTAACCTTGGCTCTCATTGCGCTCCGGCAGCTCAATCGGCTCTGGCGTCAGATCTTCATAGGGGATCATGCTGAGCAGATGCGCGATACAGTTCAGGCGGGCATGCTTTTTTATATCGGATTTCACCACATACCAGGGTGCCTGCTTGATATCCGTATGGGCAAACATTACATCCTTGGCCTTTGAGTATTCGACCCACCGGCAGCGCGATTCCAGATCCATCGGGCTCAATTTCCAGCGTTTGTGCGGCTCAATTAGGCGGCTCTGAAAACGGCGCTCCTGCTCATCATCAGAGACTGAAAACCAGTACTTGATCAGAATAATACCCGAACGCACCAGCATACGCTCAAACTCCGGGCAGGAGCGCATAAACTCTTCGTACTCATCATCCGTGCAAAAACCCATGACCTGCTCGACACCGGCTCTGTTGTACCAGCTGCGATCAAACAGCACCATCTCGCCCGCAGCAGGCAGCTGCGCCGTATAGCGTTGGAAATACCACTGAGTCTGTTCCCGCTCGGTGGGGGCTGGCAGTGCCGCAATGCGGCAGATACGAGGGTTCAGGTGCTGGGCAATGCGCTTGATCACGCCGCCTTTACCGGCAGCGTCCCGCCCTTCAAAGATCACCACCACCTTCAATCCCTTGCATTTGATCCACTCCTGGAGCTTCACCAGCTCCAGCTGGAGCCTGAACAGCTCTTTTTCATAGACCCGTTTGGCAATTTTGGCAGATTTTGGTTTTGCAGCAGTTTCTGTTCTCTTTTTACCCACAGCCATGCTCCTATATAAAATATCAGCTCACACGATTCATGCGCTTGCTGTACCTGCATTGTAGTACAGGCAAGATTGCTGGGGTCAGCTCTTTTTATAGATCTCCGAACCCTGCTCTCTAAACTGCTGGGCCTTCTCTTTCAGACCCACCTCAACGGCGGATTTCATATCACCGATACCATGCACCTCGGCGTAGTCACGCACCTCCTGGCTAATCTTCATGGCACAGAAATGAGGGCCACACATAGAGCAGAAGTGTGCCACCTTGGCCGACTCCGCCGGCATGGTCTCATCGTGATATTCACGCGCACGTTCTGGATCAAGCCCCAGGTTGAACTGATCCTCCCAGCGGAACTCAAAGCGCGCCTTGGACATGGCATTATCCCGCACCTGCGCACCCGGCAGCCCCTTGGCCAGATCTGCGCCATGTGCCGCAATGCGGTAGGTGATGATCCCTTCGCGCACATCCTCCTTATTGGGCAGCCCCAGATGCTCCTTGGGGGTCACATAGCAGAGCATGGCGCAGCCATACCAGCCAATCTGTGCGGCTCCAATACCTGAGGTGATGTGATCATAGCCAGGTGCAGTATCAGTGATCAGCGGCCCCAGGGTATAGAAAGGTGCGTCGTAACAATCCTCCAGCTCCTTATCCATATTCTCTTTGATCATCTGCATCGGGACATGCCCCGGCCCTTCGATCATCACCTGCACATCATGTTCCCAGGCGATCTTGGTCAGCTCACCCAGTGCCTCCAGCTCACCGAACTGTGCTGCATCGTTGGCATCGGCCAGTGAGCCAGGGCGCAGCCCGTCGCCCAGCGAGAAGGCCACGTCGTAGGCCTTCATGATCTCGCAGATCTCTTCAAAATGGGTGTAGAGAAAATTCTCTTCGTGATGCGCCAGACACCACTTGGCCATGATGGAGCCACCACGGGAGACGATGCCGGTGAGTCGATTCGCGGTCATCGGCACATGACGCAACAGCAGACCGGCATGGATGGTGAAATAGTCCACGCCCTGCTCTGCCTGCTCGATCAGCGTATCCTTTACGATCTCCCAGGTCAGATCCTCGGCCTTGCCATCCACCTTCTCCAGCGCCTGATAGACAGGCACTGTGCCGATCGGCACCGGTGAGTTACGCAGAATCCATTCGCGGGTCTCATGGATGTTCTTGCCAGTGGAGAGGTCCATAATGGTGTCTGAACCCCAGCGGATGCCCCAGACCATCTTCTCCACCTCATCCTCAATAGAGGAGGTGACCGCAGAGTTACCCAGGTTACCGTTGATCTTCACCAGAAAATTGCGCCCGATGATCATCGGCTCCACCTCAGGGTGGTTGATGTTGGCCGGGATGATGGCGCGCCCCGCCGCGATCTCACTGCGCACGAATTCAGGGGTTACTTCGTTGGGGATATTGGCACCAAAGCTCTCCCCCGGATGCTGTCGCAGCAGCTTTTCATAGGCAGGATCCTGTCGCAGCTCGTTTAGACGCTGATTCTCACGGATGGCCACATACTCCATCTCAGGGGTCACAATGCCGCGCTTGGCATAGTGCATCTGCGAAACATTATAGCCAGCCTTGGCACGGCGTGGCTTGCGGATATGTTCAAAGCGCAGTGACGCCAGTGTCGGATCTGTCGCACGCTGGGTGCCATAATCCGATGTCGGCCCTGGCAGCTCCTCCGTATCATTACGCTCGGCTATCCAGCCATCACGCACATCGGGCAGGCCACACAACAGATCAATCTCTACATTGGGATCCGTATAGGGGCCTGATGTATCATAAACCGGTATGGGTGGATTTTTTTCCACCCCAAAGATGCCACCCGTATCCATCTGACTGATTTCGCGCATCGGCACCTGGATATCGGGTCTGGAACCTTGGACATAGATCTTTTTAGAACCCGGAAATGGTCGGGTAATCTCTTCAGAAAGGCGGGCGGTTTTCCGAACAAAGGCTTCGGGGATTGCACTCATACTTGAACCTCAACGACTGCATGGCGAAAAAAACACCGGCGGCAGACAGGGCTGGGCCGGTACGAATGGCATTAATATACCAATATGCTCAAGAAATTTCTGAAAAAAACAGCGAATCTTTTACTCATGCACTTGCCTGCCAGTGCCAAAATACGTACGCTAAGCGCCCACTCGAATCAATATATTTAGTCAGGCAGGGGAGTTCCATGGCCGAAAACAATATCGAACAGGCTCGTTTCAATATGGTTGAGCAGCAAATTCGCCCCTGGGAGGTGCTGGATCAAGCCGTGCTCAGCACGCTCTCCACCGTGCCACGCGAGGCCTTCGTGCCCGATGCATACCGCAACCTGGCCTTTGCGGACACAGAGATCCCCCTGGGGCATGGCGAACAGATGATGAAGCCGGTTATCGAAGGCCGTCTGCTACAGGCGCTTGCGATAAAGCCCGACGACAAGGTATTTGAGATCGGCACCGGCAGTGGCTTCATAACGGCCTGCCTGGCTGAACTGGGTGGCCAGGTCATCAGTGTGGAGATCCAGCCTGAGCTGGCAAAACAGGCCAGCGCCAAACTTGCCGCACAAGGCATAAACAACGCCGCCGTCAAGACCGGAGACGCCCTGGAAACCGCCTCCACATACGGCCATTTCGATGCCATCGCAGTGACCGGCTCACTGCCACAAGCCGAGGCCGCCGAGGCCCTGAAAACCCAGCTCAATGTGGGCGGCCGCCTGTTTGCGATCATTGGCGAAGGGGTTGTGATGGAGGCCTGCCTGATCACCCGCACAGGCGAGAATCAGTGGATCAGTGAAGTACTGTTCGAAACCGAACTGCCGCCACTGGCCAGCACCTCGACTGCAAATACCTTCCAATTCTAACCTAAGCCGGGGTCTGGCCTGCCAACCTGTCGGGCCATCGCCCCGCCGGGATTCACATGTCAGAAACCCTCTTGAATGTTGCCAAATACATGAACCGCGTGGGTCGACAGGCCCGCGCCGCCTCGCGTGCCCTGGCGCGCGCCAGCACCGCAGCAAAGAACAGCGCCCTGACGGCTATCGCAGCGGATCTCGACCGCCACCGGGAGCTGCTGATCAGTGAAAACAGCAAGGATCTTGCAGCAGGCAGCGCAAAAGGGCTGGAGGCCGCCCTGCTGGATCGGCTGGAGCTGACGCCGGCACGCATCGACAGCATGATCGAAGGGCTACAGCAGATCGCCACCCTGCCCGATCCTGTCGGCGAGATCACCGATCTTAAATACCGCCCCAGCGGCATCCAGGTGGGGCGTATGCGCGTACCTTTGGGCGTGGTGGGGATCATCTATGAATCCCGCCCCAACGTCACAGCAGATGCCGCCGCACTCTGTCTGAAATCAGGCAATGCCTGCGTGCTGCGCGGCGGCTCCGAGGCCTTCCACTCCAACCAGGCCATCGCCGCCAGCGTGCAGCGGGGGCTGGAACAGGCCGGGCTGCCTGCCGAGGCGGTACAGGTCATTGCAACCACAGACCGCGCCGCTGTCGGGGCACTGATCAGCATGCCGGACTATGTCGATGTCATCATCCCGCGGGGCGGCAAAGGGCTGATCGAGCGCATCAGCAACGAGGCGCGGGTTCCCGTCATCAAACATCTGGACGGCATCTGCCACATCTACATTGATGACGAGGCCGATCTGGAGAAGGCGTTACAGGTCACCTTTAACGCCAAAACCCAACGCTACGGCACCTGCAACACACTTGAGACACTGCTGGTCGCCGAGGGGATCACCGAAAATGTCCTGCCCGAGCTGGGCGGAATGCTGCAGGAAAAAGGGGTGGAGATACGGGGTTGCGCCACCACCTGCCGCACCCTCCCCAACACCGTGGCAGCGACCGATGAGGATTGGGACACCGAATATCTGGCACCCATACTCTCCATTAGGGTCGTTAAAGATCTGGACGAAGCGATTGATCACATCAACCGCCACAGCTCACAACATACCGAATCGATCATTACCGAGAACTACACCAGGGCGCGGCGCTTTCTGCGTGAGGTGGACTCCAGCTCGGTCATGGTCAACGCATCGACCCGATTTGCCGATGGCTTCGAGTATGGGCTGGGGGCGGAGATTGGCATCAGCACCGATAAATTTCATGCCCGCGGCCCGGTGGGGCTGGAGGGGCTGACATCGGTTAAATACATTGTGCTGGGTGATGGGCATATCAGGAAATAAGGTTCAAGGCACAAGACCAGCCTTGAACCTTTTACCTTGCCACTAAGGCTATGCTCGGTATCTTAGGCGGCACCTTTGATCCCATCCACTTTGGCCATCTGCGCCCGGCACTGGAGGTGCAGCAGGCCCTGGAGCTGGAGGAGGTTCGCCTCATCCCGCTACGCGATCCACCCCACCGCAACCGCCCACAGACCACCGATGCCCAGCGGCTGAGCATGCTGCAGGCCGCCATCAAAGGGCTGCCGGGGTTTCGCATCGACCGGCAAGAGCTGGAGCGAAAGGGGAAATCCTATACCGTTGAAACCTTGCGCGCTCTACGCAAAGAGGTGGGGGAAAAACCGATCTGTCTGCTGATGGGCAGCGATGCCTTTGGCCAGTTTCACACATGGCACAAACCTGATGAAATCCTGCAACTGGCACACCTGATCGTAATGCAGCGCCCCGGTGATTCAATGCCATCGGCCACAGGCAATATAGCCGAATCAGCAGAACCACTCACCACCACATCCGGCGGCTACATCCTGTTTCAGCCCGTCACACAACTTGATATCTCATCCACATCCATTCGGGCATTGATCCATAACAACCTAAGCCCCCGCTACCTGCTACCCGATGAGGTATTGGCGTTCATACAGACGCAAAAACTCTATCAATAACCCCCGGAAGTTAATTCCCAATATTCTCTACCCGCTAAAGTCATGCCGTCTCTCTGACGCTACTGCTTTTGAGGAGACGTTTAACTGCTACAGCATATCATCTTGATATGTGGAGAATAGAGATGCTCAGAGAAGGACAACATGCACCACGATTTACTTTGCCCGATGCCGATAAGCTATTGGTATCATCTGCTGAGTTCAGGAATTCAAAAAACATCATACTGTTTTTTTATTCACTGGAAGACTCTCTGGACTGCACCATCAAGGCCATTGAATTTTCAGAGATGATCCATGATTTCAGGATAGAAAATACAGTTATAATCGGCATTAACAGTGACTGTTGCAACTGCCATGCAAGATTCAGGGATAAATATGGTTTAAGCATTATGCTACTGTCAGATACAGCGGGCAAAACATGCAACGCCTATAGAGTGTGGAAAAAATCCTCTGGCAACATCAATCGCAAATGGGAAAAATGTATTCGTGACTCTACCTTTATTATTGATAAAAAAGGGATCATCAAACATATCCTGCATGAACCCAACCCCGTAGGCCATGCAGCACACGCCCTTAATCTAATCCGTTCAATGCGTGAGCCTTCTGAGGCAGCCTGATTGACAACATCATGCGACAATCCATGCACATCTCCACACCCACAAACGCTCACAGCTCACCGCAAAAGATCTACTCAGAGCAGCTGCAACATGGGGCACTGGATGAAGATTGCGCACAACGTGCCGTAGTAAACGCCCTGCAAGAGCTGCACGATCAACTACTGACAGCCACACAGGTCAAACCGCCATCACTCTCTGAACGCATCCTCTCCTGGAACAGGCCTCAAACAAAGAGCGCCCCGCACGGACTCTATATATGGGGCGGCGTAGGCCGGGGCAAAACCTGGTTGATGGATATTTTTTTCGACAGCCTGCCCATTAAAAAAAAGCAACGCCTTCACTTCCATCACTTTATGCACAGCATACACAGCGAGCTGGCGCAGTTAAAAGGAGAGCGTGACCCACTGGATATAGTTGCTGCTGACTTCTCACGCCACACACAGGTGCTCTGCCTGGATGAGCTGTATGTATCAGATATCGGCGATGCCATGCTGCTGGGTCAGCTGCTCAAGGGGCTGTTCCATCATGGCATCACTTTAGTGACCACTTCAAATACACCACCCGACCATCTCTACCAGGATGGATTGCAGCGCCTGGCCTTTCTGCCAACCATTACATTGATCAAAGAGCACATGCAGAGCATCGAACTTGGCGGCAGCACAGATTACCGCTTACGATATTTGGAATCTGCCAAGATATATCACACCCCGTTACACAAGGACTCAGACAAACTGCTGCAGGAGGAGTTTGAGCATCTTGCCATGTCAACGGTTCAAACCCATGGATCCATTACAATAGAAAGGCGGGAGGTCCCCTTCATCTCACAAGCAGCAGACATTATCTGGTTTGATTTCAATACTCTCTGTGGCGGCCCCCGTGCATCAGCAGATTACATGGAGATTGCTGCCCGTTTTCACACCATCCTCCTCTCTAACATCCCACTTATGAACGATGAACATATTGATTGCATGCGGCGTTTTGTGAACCTTATTGATGAATTTTATGATCGCAATGTAAAGCTCATTATCAGTGCCGCAGAGAGACCCGACAAACTATACCAGGGCAAGCGAATGGCATTTGAATACCGGCGAACCGCCAGCCGCCTGCAAGAGATGCAGTCAAGGGTCTACCTGGCAAAAAGCCACAAATAGAAATAGCGGCCGGCTTGATTTCAGGCCTGTTTTAAGTCAACGTAACGCAACCCGCATCCTGGCAGCAAAAGATCTGCCAACGCAATCACAAACACCTGTAAACACCACTATGAATGATCAACTAACCGACCTGCAAGCACGCCTGACTTTTCAGGAAGAGAGCATAGATGCGTTAAACCACACCGTGGCACGACAAGCTCAAGAGATCAATGAACTGCAACAGGCCTTCAAAAAAATCACCCAACGAGTCTGCGCGCTTTCAGAATCCCACATTGCCAGTGCAGCAGAAGAGACCCCGCCGCCTCATTATTAAAAACCTTCAGAGCCCCCTCTGTCAGAATAGATGTCGTCCCATTATTATTGGTTCTTCGTAGATTCGTGTAAAGCCCACTGGAGGCGTAGCCACAATTTGATGTAATCATTTTTTTATGTGAAACGGATAGTTTGTTAAACTTTCTTGAAATTACAGCAGAGTTATTGTCAAAAGTGGTGTTCAGTCGATTGAATCAAGCGGCGTCCTGATCGACTTCTGTGACCTCGATTCCGTCTTTGAATTTGATTCCGTTTACCACCTTTTCCAGGTAATCGAAACCGCATAATCGTCTCCGTTTTTTCTCGGCACACAGACCCATGCAAATTAACAATTCAATGCCCTTGGCGATCAATCTCGCTGTTTTTCACCTGGTTTGGCGTTACGAATAGCAGAATCAGTGAGCGGCATGACGGTAACCCATTTTGCGGAAATCCTGTTACCGCCAAGGTTACCCGTCGGTTGTTAATGGTTTCTGCTGGACAACAACAGACCATCAAGACACAAAAAAGCCCGCTGTTACACGGGCTTAGGGACTATTTTGGATTTTACTGGATAATGAAATGGTAGCTACGGGT
>JALSJZ010000080.1 GCA_026989135.1 Sedimenticola sp.
CCAGGTTTATCCACCCTTTGCCCACAATTCTGCAATAGATGGAAAGTTGCTCCACTGTGGACAAAGCATGGATAAACCCTCAGAGGAAAATGAAACAGTTGACAGGTCAAAACATATCAGCTTTCTGTGCTTCCTGTTTTATCTTGTCAAAACTACTGCTACAGTGGTTGCGATAGCCACCAGCTGGATTATTATTCTATTACCACCACTATACGGAAGCCTGTAAGGAAAAGCTGATGATCGACCAAAATCTTAATGATGAAGAGCAGATGCCATTGTGGGATGTTGCGCTGGCTGCGCTGGTGACCGAGAAGTGTCAAAATAAAAACAAGCCTCTGCATATTGCTGATTTTCAACAACTATCAACAAAATATGCCATTCGTTTTGATGACATCATGGATACCGTGCTGCGCATGGTTATGCACAATAAATGGGTCTATACAGAGCCAGATGGCCGTGTGCGCCATATCACAGAGGATGAGTTCAATAACATGCACAAGGGCGGCCGACTGGTCAACAGTGACCTCAAAGAGCTGGATGGCAGCTGGCGTCCGGTAGATTAATGGCCGTCATCGCAACCTCTTCAGGTAGAGCTCTGCCTGCTGGCGCGCCCGGTTAAAGGAAGGGGGAGCCTGCGCAATAAATTGCTGGAGCAGCGGCACCGCCGCTGTGTACGCGCCTCTTGCATAGTATTGCGTTGCCAGATTGAACAGCGCTTCAAAGTTTTTGGGATCTGCCTCTACCGCATATCGGTATTGCAGCAAGGCATCCGCCTGCCGCCCCGTCATCAGATAGACATTACCCAGCTGGTTGTGAGCCAGTGAGTGACCCGGCTTCAGCTTCAGGGCATGCAGCAGCACAGGCTCTGCCTCTGAGAAGATTCCAGCCATACCCAACTCTGTCCCAAGGTTATACCAGGGGCGAAACTTATTGGGCGACTTGGTTGCACAATCACGCAGAAAACGCAGCGGTTCAGACCAGACCAGATTGCGCTGATAGCTGGCAACCGAGAGTGGCACCAGCAGCAGTAACAAAAGCAGCAACACCGGCCAGCAGCTCCTCTGTACAAAATCCACCAGCAGGTTGGTGATCAGCAGCACCAAAAAGGCCATGGGCAGATACATTCTGTGCTCAAACACCAGCTCCAGATTGATCGGACCTGACTCCAGCAGATGAAACACCACATAAGCCAGCAGTGGAAAACCATAACGGGGAGAGCGACGGCACAACCAGATCACGCCGACCAGCAGCAACAGCAACCCCGCCATCGCCAGCGCCGTTGTCCAGGGCTGAAACAGCGAGGTTGAGAGCAGAAAATCATGCTCAAGATTGAGTCGAGAAGGATCCGGCCACAGCAACAAACCCAGGTAGAAAAACTGTACCCGAGCCTCTGTCAAAACACGCTCCAGCCCGGTGAACTCCCGCCCAGGGAAGAGCTCATTCCACCGAATCAGGTGTGATCCGTAGTAGAGCTGGTAAAACCCTATTGCCAGCAGCGCAACAATAGACAACGCCAGCAGTGAGAACCGAACCCACCCTGTTCGCTGAAGGATGGCATCCACCCTGCCCCGCCAATAGACAGGGTAAAAGCAGACCTCAAACAGCAGCAGAACCAGAGGCAACATCAGCGCAATCTCTTTGTTCCCCAGCGCCAATAGAAAACTGACAGCGCTCAGAAAAAACCAAAAAACCGTCCTGGCACCGATGTGTTGCCGAGCAGTGAGGTAACAGCCAAAGGAGAGCAGGGTAAAGAGCGTTGCCAATGAGGTCATACGCTGCACCACGTAGGTGACGGCCTGGATATTCAGCGGGTGCAGCAGAAACAGCGCAGTTGCCAAAATGGCAAAAAGGAGTCGTCTCTCTAATTTGACCGGGTTTGATCTCCCCACCCCAGAGAACAGAACAGCCACCCAAACCAGTGCCATACCGACCAGCAGATGGGTGATCAGATTCACCCAATGGTATCCCGCCGGATTCAATCCATCGAAAAGATGGTTAAGCGCAAAGCTGAGATTGGAGAGCACTCGCCCAGGCAGCAGCGCCCCATCGAGCACCTGCCACACACCAGACAGCGAGAACTCATCCCAGTGCAGTGCAGACACTTCGACAATATTATTCAGATCATCAAAATAGAAACCGGCCTGCATGCCCGGCCAATAGACCAGAACCGTGAGTGCAAGCAGCAGACCACCCAGCAGCAGGCACCGAAGATAGGGATAGGTGTCGAAGGGCCATTTTAGGTTCATTTTTTGTGGCACTCTTTTAGGCGACAGCCGTGACTCCAACGCGACTTTAAATTATTGCAGCAAGAAAAGCTTATCCCCTGACAGCCGCCGCGAAAAAGTGCAAATCAAGCGATTTATGCAAGTAAAGCAGAACAGCTGAAGCAGCAGCTATGCCAGAAACGGAGGTATGGCAAATCGGAAGACAACCGGCGATATCGTGCATATTGCAAAGATAAAAAGAGAGCTGTTTTTCGCATTGCTAAACAGCTTGTCAAGAATGAAAACCCTGAAGGTAAGCAGAAGCGGGATCAACCCTGTAATGGCAGCGGCTTCAATAACCAGACTCTCGCTGTACGGGCCTACTCCCTTTGATACCAAAATAAACCAAATAGAGGTGGGCAGAACGCACAACAGCCAATCCCAATCAAACCAGGTGTCATATTTTCTGGCAAAAACCCAGGCAACCGATGAGAGCAGCATGATTAAAATAACAGAATAGAGATAGAGTATGGCCATGAAATACCTGGTTATTGGTCAGCGGCATGCCCGCTAAAATCAGGGAGCAGACGCTTAAGTCTACTCAAACTCCTGCACAAGGTCACTACACATTTACTTCACCCAAACCACTGCCCCGCACCAAACCGGTGCCAAATCTAAATACAGCCCGCCTGTTAACACTCGTTTTGGTGCGTCTGCCTCACACCCCATATCTATCGGCTTAGCGTATCTGCATGTTTTATATATACAACACCAAATTGGTATGTAATTTGCAGATACCGAGATTTTAAGGATCTGGACAGCAACGCATCCAAATCACCAGACCCTTCCCCGGTTCATATTGAGGAGAAAAACAGCAATGAAATTAGTTTCATCAATCATCAAGCCATTCAAACTGGATGACGTGCGCGAGGCGCTCTCTGAGGTCGGTGTCACCGGCATCACCGTGGTTGAGGTCAAAGGCTTTGGGCGACAGAAGGGGCACACCGAGCTCTATC
>JALSJZ010000081.1 GCA_026989135.1 Sedimenticola sp.
CAGATGCCGGCGACGGATAGCACGCCTGCCATTGGCTCCTTCTATCTCTCTGTCTTTATTATCGAATAGCTTTCTTATATACATGAGAATCTCTCTGTTGTTACCAGGATATGATCACGATTATGCTGGTTTTTTCTTACCACCTTTCCTGTACACTTTTCGCTGGAACAGATCTGTGCGACGGCTGACCACCCGGTCAAGAAACAGCAGGCCATCGAGGTGATCGACCTCATGTTGCAACACCCGTGCCTCGTAGCCGACCATCTCATATTCATGAGGTTCGCCCTGTATATCCTGCGCCACCAGTTTGATCCGTTCCGCCCGGATCACATTGCCCGTATAGTCGGGCACTGAGAGGCATCCCTCCCGTCCCAGCTCAAAGCCTTCCCAGTGGGTGATCTCCGGGTTTACCAATATCAGATGACCATGATGGGGGACAGGCCTGCGGGTCTGCGAGCAATCAAGGATCACGATGCGCTGAAAGCGAGCCACTTGTGGCGCAGCGATTCCCACTGCCGCCGGGCCCGCCAGTCGGGTCTCTTCCAGCTCTGCAATAAAGGCATGCAGCTCATCATCAAAGCACTCGACGGGTTCGGAGCTCTGCTTCAGTCGTGCATCCGGGATTTTGAGGATTTCGAGTATGGCCATAATCCTAGAATCCGCAGTTGGACGGGGTGGAGTGTGCGTTTGTGGTGGTAGAGGGCAAGGCGCAACGACGCGGAATAGTTTTGCTATTCCAAGGAGTTGCAACGCCGCCATCTACCACCACAAACGTGCAATCCGCTCTGTAGCGTTGTTCACTCAGCAGGTGAGCTGGATAAAGGCACAAAATATTATTCATATCAATATGTTGAGATATTTTCAGAGCGGTCAACTGCGGAATCTAGGATAATCAGGCAAACAGTGTCTCGATGGCTGAAACACTCACATCAACCCCCTCTTCACCCAGGCCGTCTACCGCCTGCTGCAATGTCTCTACCGCCGCTTCCGAGATGCCCTGGATGGTCATGATGTAGACCGGGTCTTGTGCCGTACCCGCCACATCAGACTCCAGCTCAAGAATATTAAAACCGGATGCTGCCAATGCCCCGGTGACCCTGGCCACGATACCCGGCTGATCTGCCCCCATGACCCGGATCTGAATATTGGGTGCCAGATGCTGGTGCAACCTGCCAGCAATATCATCGACATGCAGGCGCAGGTTCAACGCCTGTGCAACCGGTGCCAGGGTTGCGTTCAGATCTCCCTCACCCGACACCATCATCATCATGCTGAAGTTGCCACCCAGCCGCATCATGGAGGTCTCACCCAGGGTCAGGCCATTTTGGTAGAGGGCATCGGTGGTCTGCGCCACAATGCCGGGTTGGTCTTCACCCACCAGCGTTACCATTTTCCAGTTGTTCATAGTGTCCGGTTCCAATCATTGCAGAGGAGTCGAGGGCGCACCCTGTTTACCAGTAGCGTTCGAGATGAACCATCCCTTTCTGTTTTCGGGAGTCCTCTATAAAACCACTCTTCTCCACCAACTCGAGTGTTGAGGTGATCATGTTCGGGTGGCCGCAGAGAAAGATATGTGTATTTTCCGGCGTAGGCTCAAAGCCCCACTCATCGGCAATGAGACCCCGGCTCCAGATGTCCTGCACATAACCCACCTCTCCGCCCCAGGGGATGGCCTCTTCCGAGGGACGGCTGATGGTGGGCAGGTAGTGAAAGTTTTTGCTCAACCTGGCCAGCGTTGAGAGCTCGGAGCGAAAGCCCAGATCCCATGAGTGGCGGGCACCCTGGATGACGGTAAATTTACGTTTTCTGTTGGCCAGGAGGCTGGTTCTGATCATGCTGATATAGGGGGCAACGCCGGTGCCGGTTCCAATCAGAACCAGATTTGAGTCATCCGGGATCTTGTCCAGCGTAAAGAGCCCGCGAATATTTGGGCCAAGCAGCACCCGGTCACCCTCTTTAAGCGCAAACAGGCGCGGGGTCAAGGCTCCGGATCGCACCAGGGAGATGTAAAATTCCAGGTATTCACTCTGTCTGGAGGAGGAGGTGATGGAGTAGGCGCGGCGAATGATTTTATCCCGCAGGGGTGCTTCGCTCTCCAGATCCGAGATGGTTGTCCGCGCTGCTTTTCCGGGCAGACCCAGTACCGCAAACTGCCCCGGAATAAACTCCGGCAGCGCCCAACCATCGGTGCGAACCCGTAAAATCATGGTTTCAGAGGTGATGAAGAGTGGTTCGCTAACGATAGCATTCAACTCATTTTCAGCCATATTATGCTCCTTTTTCATATTAGGAATTACATTGCAGTCAAGCCTTTGCAGGCTCTTCAATCCAGATCAGGGTGGCCATGCGCCCCGTTCGACCATCTCGCCGGTAGGAGTAAAAACGTCCTTTATCGGTAACGGTGCAGCACTCCCCACCCCACACAGCGGTCACGCCACGCCTCTTTAAGCATAGTCGGGAAAGTTGATAGATATCAGCCAGCCAGTGGCCGGGGCTGCTGTACTTGAAGGCCGCCTCGGCTTCCGGGTCATGCTGTAGAAAGGTATCCCGCACCTCTGCACCCACCTCAAAACATGCAGGCCCGATAGCCGGGCCGAGCCAGGCCATGGTCTCATCTGCAGGAAGCGCAAGTCGATCCAGTGTCGCCTCAATCACACCCGCCGCCAGCCCCCGCCAGCCAGCATGCACCGCCGCTACCCGGTCACCGGCCCGGCTGCTCAGCAGCAGCGGCAGGCAGTCTGCGGTGAGAACAGCGCAGATCTGACCGGGGGTGCATGAATAGAGCGCATCGGCCGCCCACCCCTGCGGCACGCTCCCCGCTTCGACTACATCACGGCCATGTACCTGGTTTAGCCAGATCGGCTCGGATGGCAGTTGCAGGGACTGGGACAGCAGCGCCCGGTTATGCGCCACGGCAATCGGATCATCACCGACATGATCCCCCAGGTTCAAGCCATCGAAGGGTTGTTTGCTATAGCCGCCCCGGCGTAGCGTTGTCAGCGCCCGGATGCCCGGCGGGGCAGGCCAGTTGGGCTCAACCCAGCCACAGAGTTCAGCCACTAGGAGGCTGTCCGAGAATAGGAATCATGGTGAGGGGAAGCTGGTTTGAGTCAGGTTTTTTCATTATTTGAGGCGAATATTGGGCATATTTAACGAAAATAATGGAGAAATCTGGCCAAATCCAG
>JALSJZ010000082.1 GCA_026989135.1 Sedimenticola sp.
ATGATCGCCAACGCGGATAATCTGCAACGTATTGGTATGCCCTTCTATGCCTGAGGTATCGCCCTTGGTGATGATAACCACATCGCCCTCTTTCACCGCATCACGCTGCAGGAGCGTCTCAATAATGATCTCGTTGGTTTTTTGGCTGCTGTGGCTGGTTGCCTGAAGATTAACCGGGTAGACACCGCGAAACAGCGTAACCTTTCTGCGGACAGCGCGATGCCGGGTCATGGCAAAGATCGGTATCCCTGAGCTGATACGCGACATCGACTTTGGCGTGGAGCCTGACTCTGTCAAGGCAGCGATTGCAGTCACTCGCAGATAGTGGTTGGCGGCATACATCGCAGCCATGGCAATCGCCTCATCCCGGCGCAAAAACTCGGCATCGACCCGGTGCCGGGATCTGCGCACCGATTTGTGCTTCTCTGCCTCACGACAGACCCGATCCATAGCCGCCACTGCCTTGACCGGATTGGCCCCCATCGCGGTTTCACCCGACAGCATCACCGCATCGGTGCCATCAAATACCGCATTGGCCACATCAAAAACCTCAGCCCGGGTGGGGATCGAATTTTCAATCATCGACTCCATCATCTGGGTTGCGGTGATCGCCACTGTGTTCATCTCGCGTGCGGTTCGAATCAGACTCTTCTGCACCGTGGGCAGCTCGGCATCGCCAATCTCGACCCCCAGATCACCGCGCGCCACCATGATCGCATCCGAGACACGGATGATATCTTCAATGCACTCCAGCGCCTCAGCGCGCTCTATCTTGGCAACGATGCCGCCAGCGCCCCCGGCCTCACGCAACAGCCTGCGCGCCTCCTCGACATCCGCCGCCTCCCGCACAAAAGAGACCGCCAGATAGTCGGCCTCCATCTCTGCGGCGAAGCAGATATCAACCCGGTCTTTTTCTGACAGCGCCCTGGCCGAGAGCCCGCCGCCCTGACGATTGATCCCTTTGCTATCGGAAAGGGTTCCGCCCACCACCACCGTACAAGCTATTTCTGAGCCTTGAATCTGCCGGATCTGCAATACCATGCGCCCATCATCCAGCAGCAGCAGGTCATCCACTGCAACATCCTGGATCAGCTCCGGATAGGTCAAACCTACCCGGCTGCCATCACCGGCATCCAGTGGGCAGGCCATATCGAGACAAAAGGCCTCACCCTCCGCCAGCTCCACTGCAGCTGTTGCAAAGCGGCCAATGCGTATCTTTGGCCCTTGCAGATCCATCAGCAGTGCAACGGGGCGTGCGCTTTTTCTGGACTGCTCCCGAACCTGCCGGATACGCCGCTCGTGCTCTGCATGGCTCCCATGTGAGAGGTTGATTCTGACGGCATCCAGCCCGGCATCAAACAGCGCTTCAAGCACTGCCGGATCATCCGTGGCAGGGCCCAGGGTGGCAATAATCTTTGTCCGGCGTAGCATCGGGGTCATTCCTTTTTATGGGCTGGAGGTAGCAGGGGCAGTGGCGTTCAAGAGTTGAACCTAGAATCCGCAGTTGGGCGGGGTGGAGTGTGCGCTTGCGGTGGTGTATGGCACCAAAAGTAGGCGCTTTAGCGAGGCGCAACGACGTAGAATAGTTGTTCTATTCCAAGGAGTTGCAACACGGCCATACACCGCCGCAAGCGTGCAATCCACTCCGTAGCGTAGTTCACCCAGCAGGTGAGTTGGATAAAGGCATAAAATATTATGCATATCAATATGTTGATCTATCCTCATAGCGGTCAACTGCGGAATCTAGGTTGAAGCGTCTCTCAAGCATGGTCACCGCTGGCAGCTCTTTTCCCTCAAGAAACTCCAAAAAGGCACCTCCACCGGTAGATATATAGGAGATCCGATCCGCGATGCCGTACTTGTCCACGGCGGCCAGGGTGTCACCGCCACCGGCGATAGAGAAGGCGCTGGAAGCGGCAATCGCCTCACCCAGCACTCGGGTGCCTTCACCAAACTGGTCAAATTCAAACACCCCTACCGGGCCATTCCAGACAACGGTGCCAGAGGTGTGCATCATCCCGGCATAACGGGCGGCGGTTTCGGGGCCGATATCAAAGATCATATCATCATCCACCACCTCCTCTACCCGCTTCACTATGGCCTGCGCCGATTCAGAGAAGGCCTTGCCCACCACCACATCGGTTGGCACCGGAATCTCGCCCCCTTTGGCTCGGGCTACCTCCATCAGACGCCGAGCCTCGGGGATCAGATCCGGCTCATAGAGCGACCTCCCCACATTGTGCCCATCAGCAGCAATAAAGGTGTTGGCGATACCGCCACCCGGGATCAGCTGATCCACCACATTGGAGAGCGCATCCAGCACGGTCAGTTTGGTGGAGACCTTGGAGCCACCCACAATAGCCACCATCGGGCGCACCGGATTGTCCAGCGCCTTGCCCAGCGCCTCCAGCTCACCGGCCAGCAGCGGCCCGGCGCAGGCTACAGGCGCAAACATCCCCACCCCGTGGGTAGAGGCCTGCGCCCGGTGGGCCGTGCCAAAGGCATCCATCACATAGATGTCACACAGGGCGGCATAGCTCTTGGCAAGCGCCTCATCATCCCCCTTTTCACCCCTGTTGAAGCGGACATTTTCCAGCAGAACCACCTCACCATCCGCCAGATCCAGCTCTTTTCCGAGATACTCTTTGATCAGGCAGACCTCTTTGCCGAGTAGCCCAGAGAGATGATCCGCCACCGGCCGCAGGGAGAACTGCTCTTCATACTGCCCCTCTACTGGGCGGCCAACATGCGACATCAGCATCACCTTGGCACCGGCTCGCATCGCATGTTCAATCGTCGGCAGGCTGGCGCAGATGCGCTTATCACTGGTGACCCTGCCGTTTTTGATCGGCACATTCAGATCCTCACGGATCAGCACCCGCTTGCCGGTCAGCTCAAGATCAGTCATTTTAATTATTGGCATTTCAACCTCCTAGGGGGTGCTCTCAATCACCGTTCGTGGCGTGATTCTGGCCCTTTTTTGCGCTGGCGGCGTTGCGGTTCGTTGCAATAGA
>JALSJZ010000083.1 GCA_026989135.1 Sedimenticola sp.
GCTCTGATAACGGATCATGGCTGCACGGTTTCCGCTGCTGTTGGCTTGTTTTTCGTGCATATTATACCGAAAATCCGCATATTATTATAGCAATATCAGTTGGTTATGTTTTTTGAGCAGGCTCTAAATTATCGCTTTATCAATAGGTTACTGATTTTTAGTGGGGAAGTAGAATGTTCGGCTTGGAGTTCTGACTGCGTATAAGTGATGTGCTTGCAAAACTCCTGAGAGAGCCTCTTGGGGTGATCAGTACAGATTAGGGGTGGATCAGCCGGCCTCAATCAGTCGCCGCACCGGCCCAAATGAGCGGCGGTGAATCGGCGTGACTCCCAGCCGCTGCAGTGCCGCAAGGTGTGCCTTGGTGGGGTAGCCCTTGTGTTGTGCCAATCCATACCCTGGATACTGGCTGTCCAACAGGATCATCTCTCGATCCCGCGCCACTTTGGCCAGGATGGAGGCGGCACTGATTGCCGCGACTGTCCCATCACCACCCACAATGGCTTCAGCGGTGCAGGGCAGCTCCGGGCAGCGGTTGCCATCGATCAGGGCGTGAGTGGCGGCAATCGGCAGCGCCTCAACCGCCCGGCGCATGGCCAGCATGCTGGCTTGCAGGATGTTGATTCGGTCGATCTCTTCCACCTCGGCACGCCCCAGCGCCCATGCCAGTGCCTTCTCCTGTATCTCTATCTCCAGCAGATTGCGGCGCCTCTCGGTCAGTTTTTTTGAATCCGCAAGCCCGTCGATGGGTTGGGCAGGATCTAGTATCACGGCTGCGGCAACCACTGCGCCGATGAGGGGGCCACGCCCAACTTCATCGACCCCTGCAATGTATTGGTCACTCATGCTTTCTGTTCCGCCTTTATTGCCTGTTCAGCGATCAATGCCAACACCGCCTGCGCGGCCTTTTGGCTGGAGTTCCGGCGCATATCGCAGTGGATTTTGTGGTAGGCCTGCTGGATCTTTGCGACCTGTTCAGGCGAATCCAGAAACCGCAACAGTGCGCTGCCCAGCTTCTCAGCCGTGCATTCGTCTTGAATATACTCAGGAGCCAGTCCGTCATCTGCCAACAGGTTGGCCATGGCGATATAGGGCACCTTGACCAGGTTCAACCGCTTGATGATCCAGAAGGTGAGCCACTGCATCCGGTACCCGACCACCATCGGGCGCTTCAGCAGCAGTGTCTCCAGGGTCGCGGTGCCTGATGCGGTCAGTACCACATCCGCAGCGGTGATGGCATCTCGTGCCTGGCCATCCAGCAGCAGGATAGGCAGCTCAGGTGCCACAGTCTTGATCTGCTGCTCAAAGGCCTGCCGCACCGCCGGGCTGACCAGGGGTGTTACAAAACGGGTATCCGGTCGTCTCTGAAGTATCCATTGGGCAGCACCAATAAAATGCGCAGACAGCCCCTGGATCTCACTCATGCGACTGCCAGGGAGAATGGCGATGACCGGGCTCTCCTGGCACAAGCCAAGCTGGCTGCGCACCTTGGCCTGGTCGCTCTCCAGCGGTATCTCATCGGCCAGGGAGTGCCCAACATAGCTCACCGGCACCTGATGCTGTTGCAGAAATTCTGTCTCGAAAGGGAAGAGGCTGAGCAGCAGGTTGACGGCCTCTTTGATCTTCTCTACTCGACCCGAACGCCAGGCCCAAACCGTTGGGCTGACATAGTGCACCGTCGGGATGCCAGCATTTTTCAGACGCTTTTCCAGCCCCAGGTTGAAGTCCGGGGCATCGATGCCGATAAAAACATCTGGGGGGTTGGCTAAAAAATGGTTGGCCAGCTGGCGGCGGATGGCGAGCAGTTCCGGCAGGTGTTTCAATACCTCGACCAGCCCCATAACCGAGAGGCGCTCCATTGGGACAAGACTGTTGCAGCCCTGCTCCAGCATGCGCGTTCCACCTACCCCTTCGAAGATGATGTCACTGCGCAACTCACGCAGTGCCCGCATGAGGCCGGCACCCAGCAAGTCGCCTGAGACCTCATTAGCAACGATGCCAACCCGCAACATCAGCGGATGATGCCGCGCTTGCTTCCACTAATAAAATCGGCAAGCAGCAGGAGTTCAGGACAACCCTCAGCCAGCGCCTTTATCTGGAGCAGCGCCTCCTCCAGTTTAAGCTGTGATTTATACAGCAGCTTGTAGGCACGCTTGACCTGTTGAATGGTCTCTTCGCTGAAATCACGGCGGCGCAGCCCTTCAGAGTTTATGCCGTGGGGCTTTGCAGGGTGGCCACCAATGGTGACATAGGGCGGGACATCACCCTTGATTACGCTGCCCATCGCGCTGAAGCTGTGCGCGCCAATATGGCAGAACTGATGCGCAATGCTAAAGCCGCCCAGAATGGCATGATCACCCACCACCACATGCCCCCCTAACGAGGCGGCATTGGCCAGGATGATCTGGTCGCCCAGCTGGCAATCATGTGCGACATGGGTGTAGGCCATGAGCAGATTGTCATTGCCAATGCGTGTCACCACAGCATCCTGCGCTGTGCCTCGGTGAATCGTTGTAAACTCCCGGATCTGATTACGCTCACCGATCTCCAGTCGGGTCGCCTCACCTGCGTACTTTTTGTCCTGGGGGGCCTCTCCAATGGATGCAAATTGAAAAATCCGGTTTTCTGCACCGATGGTGGTCGAGCCATTGATAACCACATGCGGCCCAATCGTCGAATCACGCCCAATCCTTACGTCCGGGCCAATGACGGTGAATGGGCCGACAGTGACGCCTTCGTCTAATTCCGCTGCTGGATCAACGGCGGCGCGGGGATCAATCTGCGAGGGGTTCAATTCAGTCAATACTCTTTGGAGGTACACATGATCTCAGCCGAAGCTGCAACCTTGCCATCAACAGTAGCTTTTCCTGAGAACATCCAGATTCCACGTTTGGCACCTTTCAGCTCAACCTCCAGATGCAGCTGATCACCCGGCTCTACAGGCCGCTTGAATCGGGCCTTATCAATGCCTACAAAATAGTAGAGTGCATTGTCGCCCACCAGATCAGGGTTGGACTCCATGGCCAACAGCCCTGTCGCCTGTGCCAGTGCTTCAATGATCATAACGCCCGGCATCACGGGGCGAACGGGAAAATGCCCATTAAAAAACGGCTCATTAAAGGAGACGTTTTTTAGCGCCAATAGCCGTTTATCCGGCTCAAACTCCAACACCCGATCAATCATTAAAAACGGGTAACGGTGTGGCAATACCGTCAACACCTTATGGATATCCATGCTTTTCAATAGGTTGCCTCTTGCTTAATCTTTCAAGTTATGCGCGCTTCAAACATCTTGAGCGGGGTCTTTAGATGGTTTTTTCCAACACTGCTTTTCAAGGTTTTTGATGCGTTTTGTGGTCTCTTCCAGTTGCCTGATTCTTGCTATGCTCTTTCGCCAGACGTTAGTGGGAACCGCTGGGAGATTTCCGCTAAAATGCCCCGGTTCAGTGAAGGAGCGCGTGACCAGTGTCTGTGCTGAAAAATGGACATGGTCTGCAATATCCAGATGTCCTACGACCCCCACACCACCGGCCAGGGTGCAATGGCTGCCAATCTTGGTTGAGCCCGCTATCCCGACACAAGCTGCTATGGCGGTATGTGCGCCAATCTCAACGTTGTGGGCAATCTGAATCTGGTTGTCCAGCTTTACCCCATCCCCAATAACGGTATCCTTTATCGCGCCACGGTCAATGGTTGTATTGGCACCGATCTCTACATCATCACCAATGCAGACAGCGCCTAACTGCGGAACCTTAACCCATACACCATCGTCATTGGCCAGACCGAACCCATCGCTGCCAATGACAGCACCAGGATGAATCAACACCCGCCGGCCAATTGTAACCTCATGGCACAGGGTGACATTGGCTACCAGGCGGCTCTCATCACCTATCTGGCAACCTGCCCCAATAACGCAACCGGCACCAATATCCACTCTGGCACCAATCACGGTATCACCCTCTATGACTACCCCTGGGCCAATCCTGGCGCTGCCATCAATCTGCGCTAAGGGTGCCACGATTGCGGATGGATGTTGCCCTGCCTCTATTGCGGGTGGTGCGGTCATTAGCTGAGCAACCTTTGCAAACACAAGGTATGGATTATCACTCACCAGTGCATTTGCAGGACAATCATCTAAAAACTCCTGCCCCAGGATGATTGCAGATGCCCTGGTTGTTTTGAGAAATTTACGATACTTCCGGTTAGATAGAAAGCTGATGCTGCCGGGCTGTGCATCCTGCAGCACTGCGATGCTGCTGATAATGCAGTCCGCATCGCCCACCAGTCGAGCACCCACCTGGCATGCTATATCTCCCAGTCGGTGAGTCACAGGCACGCTTATTTTTTAGACGCCTCAAACTTCTCTTTTAGCCGCTCCAGGATCTTGTCAGAGATATTGACCCGCTTGCTGGCAAATATGACGCCATCGGTCAAAATAATATCAATGCCATCCTCTTTGCCAACCTCTCTCACTATTTCGGCAACCTGGCGGCTGATCAGGCTCTGCAACTCATTGCGGCGAAGATTGAAATCCTCACGATACTCTTCGCGTGAATTCTTGAGCTTGCGATGGCGAGAGACAATATCCCGCTCCAGGCGTCTCACCTCTGACTCGCTCATTACAGCGCCATCTCTGGATAGCTTCTCCTCCAGTTTTTTTACCTGCTTCTGCTGCGCAATAAGATCGCTCTCTTTGCGGCTGAATTCGGCCTCAAGATTTTTTCGAGCCGCCTCATATTGGGGGGACTGCTCAAAAACCTTGATTGCATTTACAACGCCGATTTTTAACTCCTGCGCAGTGACAATGCTGGAAAAAGCGAGCAACAGTGCCAACAGCACAAAAGAGGGGTATATTTTCTTCAAGATTAATCTCCAGAACGATCAGAAAGAGGAGCCAAAGCTAAATTGGAAATTTTCAATTTTATCACCCGAATCAGTATTAAAGGGCTGAGCCAGGCTAAAGGTCAGTAGACCCATGGGGGAGGCCCAAACAGCGGAAACCCCCGTTGAGTAGCGCAGTTCACCCGGCTCAAAGCCTTCCGATCCATCATCCACATTGAAGACATTACCAAAATCTGCAAAGACGCTCATGCGAAGTGATTTGTCAGCCACCTTGAATGGTGCTTTAAAAAAGATTTCAGCACCGCCTGTCAGGTTCATGTTGCCGCCCAGTGCGTCATTTTTTGAATCCCGTGGCCCCATGGTGTTTTCAGCAATGCCACGCATGGAGCGAAAGCCACCGGCAAAGAAATTTTCGTAGAACGGCAAACTCTCTGTACCCGCATAACCATCACCGTATCCAATATTACCCTTCACCCCCAAGGTGAATACATTACTTAGAGGGAGAAAGCGTTGATGCCGGTAGCTGATTTTATAGTATTCCAGATCACTGCCTGGCAGCGATATTTCAGCACCCATGCGCTGGCGCCCACCCCGGGTTGGAAACATGATGCTGTTTCTGGAGTCAAAGACCCAATTAACCCCGGCCTTATAATCCAGCATGCTGGTGCCATGCTCTGCCTCAAATGCCTTGATTTCAAGCGAGGCATCATCGGCGATATTGAAGTCAGTGCTTTCAATATCAAACGTAAACAACAACCGGTCAAAGTCGCTTATCGGAATGCCAAAATTGACACCGGCAACCATGACATCGGTAGAGTAGTTGGCGCTGCGGAGCTCATCAAACTCGGTCTGCCTGTACTTAAGGTTAAAGCCCCGGCTGATGCCATCAATGGTGTAATAGGGGTTGCTGTAGGCCACCTGATACAGCGTGTTTGCACTGCTGTTATTGAAGCCCAGTGTTACCCGCTTGCCGGTACCCAAAAAGTTGTTTTGTGAAACACTGGTGTTGAATGTTATCCCCTGGTTTTGCGAGAAACCGACACCGGCCATAATATTGCCGGCAGGTCTCTCTTCCACTGTGATGTTTACATCGACCTGATCTGTGGAACCCGCTACCGCAGGTGTCTCAACGGTTACATTCTCAAAGAATGAGAGTCGCTCCAGGCGATCCCGCGAGCGCGATACCTGCCCTGCCGAAAACCATGCAGACTCCATCTGGCGCATCTCACGGCGCAGCACACGGTCACGCGTGCGCGTATTGCCACGCAGGTTTATGCGCCTGACATAGACGCGCTTACCGGGGTCGACAAAGTAGGTAATGACAACCTTTTTGTTCTCGGCATCAATCTCCGGGATGCTGTTGACATTGGCGAAGGCATAGCCGTGATTACCCAGCAGGTCATTGAGCCGCTCGGAGCTGCCGACCACCTTTTTGCGGGAGAAGACATCCCCGCGCGTCAGATGAATCAGCTTGAACATCTCCTCTTTGGGAACCACCAGATCACCTGCCAACAGGATATCGCTAATCCTGTAAACATCACCTTCCGTAATGTTGATCGTGACATAGATGTCTTTTTTATCCGGGGTAATAGAGACCTGGGTCGAATCAATTTTAAAATTGATATAGCCTCTGTTCAGGTAGTAAGAGCGCAAGGTCTCCAGATCACCCGACAGCTTTTGCCGGGAGTATTGGTTATCCTTGGTGTAGAAAGAGAGCCAGCCACCGGTGGTGAGTTTGAACTCATCCAGCAGGTCATCTTCATCAAATGATCTGTTGCCGACAATGTTGATGTTTTTGATGGTTGCCGCGCGCCCTTCGGAGATGTCAATGGCAATGCCCACCCGATTGCGCTCCAAGGGCGTTACCGTGGAGGTCAGTTTGACTGCATATTTACCCTGGCTAAAGTATTGACGCCGCAGCTCCTGCTCGATTTTATCCAGAATAGAGCGGTTGAAGACCCTTCCCTTGGCCAGCCCAATATCCTTCAGCGCCTCCAGCAGTTGTTCGGTCTCCAGCAGTTCGTTACCCGAAAAGACGATATCAGCAACTGCAGGGCGCTCTTGAACTGTAATCACCAGAATACTGTTTTCCCGCTTCAGGCGTACATCTTTAAAGAAGCCGGTTTTATACAGGGCGCGAATGATGTCGCTGGTCTGCTCATCCTGAATCCGCTCTCCAATCGTGACCGGCATGTAGTTGAACACGGTGCCTGCAGAGATCCGCTGTAGACCCTCAACCCGAATATCCTGAATAACAAAGGAGCCAGCAGTGGCTGACAGCGGCACCAGTAGCGCGCAGAGCAGTGTCAGTTTTGCCAGAAGCCTGG
The DNA here is from genome assembly GCA_026989135.1 of Sedimenticola sp. Classification (GTDB taxonomy): domain Bacteria; phylum Pseudomonadota; class Gammaproteobacteria; order Chromatiales; family Chromatiaceae; genus WFXD01. The sequence continues at coordinate 7,166 of JALSJZ010000083.1, forward strand.
GGACAAGCAGCATTTACTATTCAACCTTTTGTTTTTGCAAGTTTTAATTGCAAGATAAAACAATTTTTGGCGACACTTCTGCTCATTTGAGAAGCGCCCACCTCGCAGCGAGTCCGTAGTATAAATTATCTGTAACCATTCAGCACCCCTGAAAAGGTGCCTCTAACTGTTCAGATTGCCCATAAAATCCACCAGCCCAAGGCAAAAACCAAAAGCAGGTGTTTTAGGCGATTATCTTATCTCATGATCCCAGCAGCCTAGAGAAATCAACAAAAAAAGCCAGCCCCATCAGCATCAGCAGCAGGATCATGCCAATCCTCTGCCCCTCGGCCTGCAGCCGCTCTGAAAGCGGGCTTCCTTTGATGGCCTCTATGGCAAAAAAGAGCAGGTGACCACCATCAAGGATGGGGATAGGCAGGAGATTCAGCACGGCAAGACTGATGCTAAGCCCCGCAAGAAAACGCAAGAATGAGACCAGCCCATAGTTTGCTGTCTCGCCTGCGGCCTTTGCAATAGTGACGGGGCCGCCAAGATTGTTGACTGAGGCGTTACCTGTGAGCATCTGCCCGGTCATCTTTATGATGAGCCATGAGAGGCCGACCGTTTTTTCAACCGATGCAGAGAGAGCCTCTATTGGCCCCAGCTGTACGGTAACCTGGTACTGCTCCAGCAGGTGGTCGTAATTGCGTACACCGGCGCCCACATACCCAACCGACGGATCCTCCTTTTTAGCCGCTGTTCGCAGGCTGATTGTCAGACGCTCCCCTGCCCGCTCAACCTCAAAATCCACTATCGTATTTGGGTGCTGCTGAATATATCTAACCAGCTCCCGCCAGTCATTCAATGCCTGACCATCAACCCCAACGATGTGATCACCGACCTTCAGCCCGCCCCGCTCCGCAGCGCCTCCCGTAACCAGTTCGCCAATAATGGGAGGAATAACCGGGCGGCGCGGCAACAGGCCCACCTTTGCCATAGGGTCATCCACATCCATGAGATCGCCGATGTCTGCCAGCTGCAAGAGACGCACGCGTTCCATACCTCTGACATCCTCCACCCGCACGGAGACCTCGTCTCTGTCCATGGATGCAGCAAGGATTCCAAAGGCGACCCTCTCCCAGCTTGGGGTCTCTTTCTGATCAACGGCCAGAACCCTGTCATCTACCTGAAATCCGGCGCTATAGGCGATTGAGTCCGGCTTGACCTCTTCCACGATGGGCTTTAATCCGGTTTCACCCAGCATAGCAACCAGCCAGAAAGCCAGGATGGCAAAGATAAAATTGGCGATGGGACCAGCTGCCACAATAGCGGTACGCACCGGGAGGGTCTGGCGATTAAAGGCCTGGGAGAGCTCCTCTTCAGGCACGGGAGCCTCCCGCTCATCCAGCATCTTTACGTAGCCGCCAAACGGGATGACGGCGACTCTATATTCGGTGCCATCAACCGGGCTGATGCGGCTCCACAATGGTTTGCCAAACCCTATGGAGAAGCAGAGCACCTTAACGCCCAGCCTGCGCGCAACCCAGAAATGCCCATATTCATGGGCAGTAATAAGGATGCCTAGCGTTACAACAAAGGCAAATGTAGCAAAAAGGAAGGAATCCATATCGTATAGTGTGGCTCTAAATCTAAATTACAAAATCAGACCAGGGTGCTGATCTGTTGTTCCGCCATAATGCGGGTTTGTGCGTCTACATCCAATAGTTCATCGAGGCTCTGTGGCTCTATCGCCGGAATGGTAGAGAGTGCTGTTTCAATAATCTTCGGGATGGCCATAAAGCCCACTCGCCTGTCGAGAAAGGCAGCCACGGCAATCTCATTGGCTGCATTCAATATGGCAGGGGCGGTTCCACCCTGTTCAATAGCCTGATACGCCAGCGACAGGCAGGGGAAGCGCTGACGGTCAGGCGCTTCAAAATCGAGCCGGGCAACCTCAAACAGATCCAGGCTGCTGACACCTGACTCGATACGTTCCGGCCACGCCAGCGCATGCGCAATGGGAGTGCGCATATCGGGGTTTCCCATCTGCGCCAATACCGAGCCATCGGTATACTCTACCATGGAGTGGATGATGCTCTGTGGATGCAGTACCACTTTGATCCTCTCCGGTCGGGTGTGAAACAGCCAGCAGGCCTCGATCACCTCCAGACCTTTGTTCATCATTGTGGCGGAATCAACCGAGATCTTGCGTCCCATGCTCCAGTTGGGGTGGGCGCAGGCCTGTTCGGGGAGAACCCGGGCAAGCTCTTGCATATCTGTCTGGCGAAAAGGGCCGCCAGAGGCAGTAAGGAGAATGCGCCGGACACCCACGCCATCGAACCCCTTGGCATAACCGGCTGGCATGCACTGAAAAATGGCATTGTGCTCGCTGTCAATCGGCAGTATCTCTGCGCCATGCTGTGCGGCCTCATCCATAAAGAGCTGCCCGGAGACCACCAGCGCCTCTTTATTGGCCAGCAGCAGGCGTTTCCCGGCACGCACGGCTGACAGCGCTGGCAGCAACCCGGCCGCACCCACAATTGCCGCCATGACATAATTCGCCTCTGGCAGTTGCGAGACATGCTCCAGCCCATCAACACCACTCAATACCTGAATGGTGGGCGCTTCCGCCTGTAGCCGACCTTGCAAGTGATCGGCGCTCTGCTCATCTGCCATCACGGCATAATCCGGGCGAAACTGCAGGCACTGCCGGTAGAGATCATCCACATTGCGGTTAGCCGTCAGTGCCACGATGCGATACCGATCCGGGTGGCGGGCAATCACATCAAGTGTGCTCACGCCGATCGAGCCGGTCGAGCCCAGAACGGTTACCCCTTTCATCGGCCGCTGCCCAGTAACATAAGCCCAAACATAAAGATGGGGGCGGCAGCCGTTACGCTATCAATACGATCCAGCACACCGCCATGCCCAGGCAGCAGGTTGCCACTGTCTTTGACCCCTGCCCGGCGTTTGGCAAGGCTCTCAAACAGATCGCCTTCCACAGAGGCGAGGCAGGTGAGCAGGCAGAGCGGAACCGCAACCAGCATCCCGCCAATATCTGGCGCTATCCAGGCCAGCGCCACACCACAGAGAGCTGCCCCGGCCAGTGCACCGTAGACACCCTCCCGGGTCTTGCCCGGGCTGATGACCGGAGCCAGTTTGACTCGACCCCAGCGCCGCCCTGCAAAGTAGGCGCTGCTGTCAGAGACCCAGATCAGAACCAGCACGAAGAGCATGAGAACCGGCCCCTCTTCCCCCTGCCCGTGGAGAGCGATGAGTGCCGTCCAACAGGGAAGCAGTAGCAACAGGCCAACGGCGGCCCAAAGAGGATCTGGCTCAGAAGGCATCCTCTCTATCTTTTTGATTCGAACGAGTAACACTGCCCCTGACAACCAACCGGCAGAGGCCATGGCCAGCAGCCAGTAGTTAAAAACGGGATTGGATATCATTACTGCCGCCACACCCAGTGCAATGGCCATCAGCAGCAGGAAGGCGGCTCTCCACAGCGGAGTGGATATGTTAGCCAGTTTCGCCCACTCCCATGCTGCAAGCATGATGATGGCGGCAAAAAAAATCGCCACCCAAAAGGTGGAGAGATAGAGAACGCCGCCAACCACGAGTGGAACCAACAAAGCGGCGGTAAGAACTCTCTGAGCAAGCATGATGGTTATTGGCTTTTCTGTTCTTTAATCTGCTCAGAGGTCAGGCCAAACCGGCGCTCCCGCTGGCTAAACGCTTCCAGCGCAAGATCGAATTCAGCCGCGCCAAAGTCAGGCCAGAGCTGCTCACTAAAATAGAACTCGGCATAGGCGGTCTGCCAGAGGATGAAGTTGCTGATCCGCTGCTCACCGCCGGTGCGTATAAAGAGATCGACCTCGGGCAGATCAGCAAAGCAGAGCGCTTCACTCAATGTCGCCTCTGTGATCTCCTGCGGCTGTAGCTCGCCACGCTGTACCCTATCCGCCACCGCTCTTGCCGCCTGGGTAATATCCCAACGGCCACCATAATTGGCCGCAATCTGCAGAATCAGCCCGCTGTTCCCGGCCGTCAACTCTTCTGACTTATGGATACGCTGCTGGAGCTTGTCTGGAAATGCGGTTCTGTCACCGATAATGCGCAGCTGGACATTGTTCTTGTTCAAGCGTTTGACATCACGCTGCAGCGCCACCATGAAGAGGTCAAACAACAGCCCGATCTCCTCCTTGGGTCGATTCCAGTTTTCACTGCTGAAGGCAAAAAGCGTGAGCACCTGTACACCGCGTTTTCTGCACGCCTCAACGGTCACCCGTACGGACTCGACACCGGCGCGATGCCCGGCGTGTCTTGGCAAGTTACGGCGTTGCGCCCAACGGCCATTTCCATCCATTACAATGGCAACATGCCGTGGAATTTTTGTATGCCGGCTCTGGCCTTCTGATCTGTCATCACCAGCGCCCATGCCACCAAGCCCCCCTAAAAAAAGAGCCAAAATCAGTGCTCCTTCAACATGATAATGTCAGGTTCAGCGCCCCTGTGGTGTTTCGCTGCAAGGCACAGTGCGCAGGCAATGGCCTTCGCCGTAGCGGAACACCACAGGCGCGCCCAAAGGGTTGGTCTGTCAGCGTCCATGGCTGCGTTGCATCTCTTATTAAGGGCGGCCATTAATTGCGAGGCGCGCCTTGCCCTGAATGCTGACAGACCAACTGAACCCGACATCATTATGTTGAAGAAGCACTAGAATGCCATTAAATCGGCTTCTTTTTTTGCCAGAAGCTCGTCCACCTCTTTGACATGCTGGTCGGTCAGTTTTTGGATGATCTCTTCGCCGCGATGTTCATCATCTTCCGAGATCAGCTTCTCCTTTACCAGACTCTTGAGGTCGGAGTTGGCATCCCGGCGGATATTGCGGATCGATATACGTGACTGTTCGGCCTCTTGTCGTACCACGCGAATCAGATCTTTACGGCGCTCTTCCGTCAGTGGTGGCAGCGGCACCCGGATGACGTTGCCTGCCGAGTTCGGGTTCAGACCAAGGTCAGAGTTAAGGATGGCCTTCTCAACAACCGGCACCATGGGCTGCTCCCACGGGGTGATGGAGAGGGTTCTGGCATCTTCCACATTGACGTTGGCAACCTGGCTCAATGGCACATTGGAGCCGTAGTAGGGGACGCGCACATGATCAAGCAAACTGGGGTGCGCGCGACCGGTGCGGACACGCGCCAAGTCGTGCTCCAGTGCTTCGACACTCTTGCCCATGCGCACAGCGGCATCTTTTTTAATATCATCAATCATTTCACTCTCCGCCCTCCACCAGCGTACCTATATCTTCCCCTTGCAGCAGACGCATCAAGGCACCATGCTCATTGATATTCATCACGCGCAGAGGGATATCGTTATCACGGCACAGCACAATCGCTGTGGCATCCATTACCTGTAGTTTCTGCATCAACACCTGATCATAGTCCAGACGGGAATACCGCTCCGCCGTGGGGTCTTTAAGTGGGTCAGCAGAGTAGACGCCATCGACCTTGGTTGCTTTTACAAGCAGTTCAGCGCCCATCTCAACCGCCCTCAGGCTGGCGGCAGAATCGGTTGTAAAAAAGGGATTGCCGGTTCCCGCAGCCAGCACCACCACCCGCCCCTTCTCCAGATGGCGAACCGCACGGCGGCGAATGTAATCTTCGCACACCTCATGCACAGCAAGTGATGACATCACTCGGGCAGGGACACCGACACGCTCCAGTGCATCCTGCATGGCCAGGGCATTGATGACGGTCGCCAGCATCCCCATCTGGTCGCCGGTAACCCGGTCAATACCGGCCTCAGCCAGCCCGGCTCCGCGGAAGATATTGCCCCCGCCGATCACCAGGCCGACCTGAACACCGGCGTTGATCAGATCCCGTATCTCCCCTGCCATACGGGCAATGGTTTCAGGATCTATCCCAAAATCTGCCTTGCCCATCAGCGCTTCGCCACTGAGCTTTAGCAGTATCCGTTTACAGATCAGTTTCGACACCTGTCGCCCCTTGTTGCCGTTGAGTTACTCGCCACGTACCTGCGCCATAACCTCTTCGGCAAAGTTCTCGACCTTCTTTTCAATCCCTTCTCCGACTTCAAAACGCTGAAAACGAACCACTTTGGCATTGCCATCGGCCAGCAGTTTTTCAACCGTGATGTCAGGGTCTTTGACGAAAGGCTGCCCCAGCAAGGTGATTTCGGCAAGATATTTGCGCACGCGGCCATCGACAATCTTGTCTACGATGTTTTCTGGCTTACCACTCTCCAGCGCCTGTGCCTTGTAGATGTTACGCTCTTTTTCAAGCGTCTCGGCAGGCACATCATTGGCATCTACGCAGAGTGGGTTGGTAGCCGCCACATGCATGGCAACATCCTTGCCCAGTGCCGCATCGCCACCCTCGATCTCAACGATTACACCAATGCGCACACCGTGACGGTAGCTGACAATGGTGCCATTGGCGGATTCAAAACGAGCAAAGCGGCGAACATTCATGTTCTCACCAATCTTTGAGATCAGTGCTTCACGCGCAGTATTGATGGTGGTCTCTTCGCCTTCGTGCAGCGGCTGATTCAGCAGTGCATCCACATCCGCAACCTCACCGGCCAGCGCACGTTCTGCAACGGCATTGGCAAATGAGGTGAAGTTCTCATCCTTGGCAACAAAATCAGTTTCGCAGTTGACCTCAACGATGGCTGCCTGTTTGCCATCTGCGCTGGCTGTGATCACGATAAGGCCATCAGCCGCTGTGCGGCCTGCCTTTTTGGCGGCCTTGGCCTGGCCGGATTTACGCATATTCTCAATGGCGGTCTCAATATCGCCATTGGTCTCTACTAATGCCTTCTTGCATTCCATCATGCCGGAGCCGGTGCGTTCACGCAGCTCCTTAACCTGAGAGGCTGTAATAGCCATGGTGTTTTCCTCTACAAATAATTCAAGACTGGACAACCCCTGCAAGGCAGACAGCGCCGAACAGGGGTTGCGGGTTCAATATTCAGCCGTCTCTGATGTTCGACGTTACGCCTTTGCACCCTCTTTGACTTCGACAAACTCATCTTCCGCAGCTCCGCCCAGATGAGCGGCACTGGCCTTGCCTTCCAGCGCAGCAGCGGCAGCACCCTGTACATAGAGCTGAATGGCACGAATAGAATCATCGTTGCCAGGAATGACATAGTCGATATTATCCGGGGCATTGTTGGTATCAACCACCCCGACAACCGGAATACCCAGCTTGACCGCCTCGCTGACTGCAATATCCTCATTGCCGACATCAATAACGAACAGCGCATCAGGGACACCGCCCATGTTCTTGATGCCGCCCAGGCTGCGCTCCAGCTTTTCCATCTCACGGCGCATGCCCAGGGCCTCTTTTTTATTGAAGCGCTGCTCGACGCTGCCATCCTCAAACATCGCCTCCAGCTCTTTCAGACGCTTGATGGATTGCTTGATGGTTTTGAAGTTGGTCAGCATGCCGCCCAGCCAGCGGTGATCCACAAAGGGCATGCCGCAACGCAGAGCCTCCTCTTTGATGACCTTTGAAGCTGCGCGCTTGGTGCCAACAAACAGGATCTTGCCGCCATTGGCGGAGAGGGTACCAATGAAATTCATGGCCTCATTGAACAGTGGCAGCGTGGTTTCCAGATTAACAATGTGGATTTTGTTGCGCTGGCCAAAGATATAGGGACCCATTTTTGGGTTCCAGTAACGGGTCTGGTGACCGAAGTGCACGCCTGCCTCAAGCATCTGGCGCATAGAAACTGCACTCATCTGTATACTCCTAAATTGTAGTGGGTTGAGCCTCCACGTACCCCAGAAGACAACCCGGTTACCCGGGCACCCTACCCTCTGTGTCGGTGCGTGTGAGAATTAAGCGGTAATCGTTTGCGAATCCGCGGCGCGTTTTATACCATAAACGGCTTATTGCCACAATTGTCACCGCCTTCTAATTGTAAGGCATTCTGCCCAGCCAACCCCCAGGAAAAGTAATGACCATAGTCATCAAGACGCCCGATGAAATAGAGAAAATGCGGATAGCCTGTCGGCTGGCAGCGGAGGTTTTGGAGATGATTGAACCCTACGTCAACCCCGGAATAACAACCAATGAAATCAATGACATATGTCATGATTTTATTGTAAATACCCAGCGGGCGATCCCGGCTCCACTTAACTACCGTGGCTTTCCTAAATCAATCTGCACCTCTATAAATCATCAGGTTTGCCACGGCATTCCAGGCGGCAAAAGACTTAAGAGAGGGGATATCGTCAATATTGACATCACCATCATTAAAGATGGTTTTCATGGTGACACCAGCAAGATGTTTTTTATTGGCGAGCCATCCATCCTGGCTCGCCGACTGGTTAACGTCACCCAAGAGGCTCTATTTGTTGGCATTGAGCAGGTAAAGCCAGGTGCCCAATCAAGTGATATAGGCAGCGCCATCCAGCAGTTTGCAGAGGCCAAAAATTACACCATCGTGCGTGAATATTGCGGCCATGGCATCGGACGTGAATTCCATGAAGAGCCGCAGATCGTGCATTATAAAACACCCAACGGAGGCGTCACGCTCCAGCCAGGCATGTGTTTTACCATTGAACCGATGGTGAATGCGGGCAAACGCAATGTAAAGGTGCTGCCAGACAACTGGACGGTGGTGACCAAAGACCGCTCACTCTCCGCACAATGGGAGCACACGCTGCTGGTCACAGAAGAGGGTTGTGAGATCCTGACACTACGCAAAGAAGAGATGAACCAGACTCAATGAGAGACCACCACAGCTTTAATATTGATGCTTTTGACCACGAACTCAAAACCACCCAAAATCCACTCCCCCTGTTCCAAAAAGCCCTGAAGCAAGGCGCTGAAGAGCTACAGTCACGCTTTAAAGTCGGCGAATCCGTCACCACGCTAGTACACAGTCGAGCTGCCCATATCGACGCTCTGCTCGTATCTGCCTGGCGCTATTATCTGCCTGTCGACGCCCATCTTGCACTGATTGCAGTGGGTGGCTATGGGCGAGGTGAGCTGCACCCTGGGTCTGATATCGACATCCTGATCCTGCTGGGTGATGAAGATCATGCGCATCTGAGCGAGCCTCTGGGGCAACTGCTGACATTTCTCTGGGACATGGGGCTGGAGATCGGCCACAGCGTGCGCACCCTGACCGAGTGTATCCAGGAGGCGGAAAAGGACATTACCGTAACCACCAACCTGATGGAGTCACGCCTGCTGGCAGGCCCAGAAACGCTATTTGACGCCATGCGAGAAGCCACTGGCCCCAAAAAAATCTGGCCGAGCGACCAGTTTTTCGCCGCCAAATGGGACGAACAAAAACAGCGCCACAGCAAATATGGGGATACCGCATACAACCTTGAACCCAACATCAAAGAGGGGCCTGGCGGACTGCGCGATATACAGATGATCGGCTGGGTGGCAAAACGTCACTTCGATGCCAATAATCTGCGCGACCTGGTCATCGAGGGGTTCCTCACCGACCGTGAGCATCAGGCATTGATTAAAGGCGAGGCCTTTCTCTGGAAGGTTCGTTTTGCACTGCACACGCTGAACAATCGCCGCGAAGACCGACTGCTGTTTGATTATCAGCGCACCCTGGCCACACAGTTTGGCTTCAGAGATAAAGAGGATACGCTTGCCGTTGAGCAGTTCATGCAGATCTACTACCGCAACATCATGCGCCTGAACCGGCTTAACGAGATGCTGCTGCAACACTTTGAAGAGGCCATTCTACTGAAGGATCAGCTGGATGAGCCGGTTCAAATCAATGCACGATTCCAATCCCGTAACGGCTTTCTGGAGGTGACCCGAGCCGATGTATTTCGCCGTTACCCCTTTGCACTGCTGGAGATCTTCCTGCTCTTGCAACAGAACCCTGTACTGAAAGGGGTTCGCGCCAGCACCATCCGTCTGATACGTCACAATCGGCATCGGATAAACGACAGCTTCCGCAGTGATCTGCGCGCACGCACCCTGTTCATGGAGATTATGCGCCAACCCCAGGGCATTACCCATGAACTCAGACGCATGAACAACTATGGCATCCTGGCACGCTATATTCCAGGCTTCCGCAACATCGTTGGCCGCATGCAGTATGACCTGTTCCATCTCTATACAGTTGATGAGCACACACTGGTTGTGATTCGCAATCTTCGCCGCTTTGCGGTGGCAGAACATGCCCATGAGTACCCACTGTGCAGCGAAATCATGGACTCCCTGCCCAAGCCTGAACTGCTCTACCTTGCCGGGCTGTTTCACGACATCGGCAAAGGGAGAGGAGGTGACCACTCCTCGATCGGCGCTGTCGATGCACTGGCGTTTTGCCCGCATCACGGCCTCAGCGATTTTGATAGCCAACTGGTCTCCTGGCTGGTGAAAAAACATCTGGTGCTATCCATGACCGCTCAGCGCAAAGATACCAGCGACCCTGAGGTCATACAGGATTTTGCCAAAGAGATCGGCGACACAACCCGTCTGGACTACCTCTACCTGCTGACGGTAGCCGATGCGCGCGCCACCAATCCGGCACGCTGGAACACCTGGAAAAACGCCCTATTGCGTGAACTCTACCTAGCCACCAAACAGGCACTGAAGCGAGGCCTGCACAAACCCCAGGTGCTGGATGAACTGATAAGAGAAAAGCGGGAAGACGCCCTCAAACAGCTAAAAAATGCCGGCATTACCCAAGAGCATGCTGAGGCACTCTGGTCAACACTGAGTGAGGAGTACTTCCAGCACACCTCAGCAACAGCACTGGCCTGGCAGACCCGGCAGGTTCTGGAGTCCAGCCCTACTGACCTGCCTCTGGTACTGTTGCGCCGACAAACCTCCCGAGGCGGCACCGAGGTCTTCCACTATGGAAAGAATGATGACGGCCTGTTTGCACTGGCAACCACCATATTGGATCAGCTCAATCTCAATATCGTCGAAGCGCGCATTGAAACCGCCAGCACAGGTTATACACTGAACAGCTATCAGGTGCTCGACAGCAATGGAGAACCGATATCAGGTGAAGATCGCAAACGGGAGATCACTGCTGCACTAAAGAGGGGGCTGTCTGAAAAAGCGCTGGCCGGGCAGGAGGTATCACGCCGCATCTCCCGTCGGCTCAAGAGCTTCAGCACAGAAACCAAAATAACCTTTGGACAGGTTCCTGGGCACCAGTTTACGGTCATGAAACTGATCACGGGCGACCGCCCTGGCCTTTTGTCACAAGTCGGCAGGGCCTTCGCCAGCTGCCAGATAAGGCTGCATACTGCAAAGATTGCCACTATTGGCGCTACAGCCGAAGATATTTTCTTTATCACAGACAGCGACAACCAGCCGCTCACAGAGCCTGCACAATTTGACTGTATCAAGAAAGCCTTGCTGGAGAATCTTGGGGAAAACAACTCGCCATAGGCAGATACACAACATCAGTGTTCCGCAATCCCGGCCATCCTTGGTTTTAAATGCCCAGCCAACGGTGTCCGGCCATTATTCAGCAGACCGCCGTAGATGCCTGTGTTCAGCAAGCCCTCAGCGCCGCCTAAGCCATCAGCAGGGCATTTGAATACATCCTTGAAAAATGCATTTTATTGAAGCGATCACAAGCTTAAATTTTGCATATAAATAACTGGATAATATCACAAATAATGCTTGACAAGCGTTATCCAAAATGGCCAGCCTGGATGCATGTATATCATGCCATTGGTGACCATAATATTAAACTCACATACACTGCTGTCCCGTTAACTGGTGAGTAAAGAGGCCTGATTCCCCCATATTTGGTACCATGAGTTTGGTAACTTCTCAATAACCCCATGCGGTTATGGGTTTGGCACGATACACACCTTACCATTGAGCAAGTCAGGCAGATAAGGGATCAATCCACCCTCCCCAAGGCGATCGTGAAGGAATTCCCAGATT
>JALSJZ010000084.1 GCA_026989135.1 Sedimenticola sp.
GCATTTCGCGCAGGTAGGCTCGCTCTTCTGGCAATGATGCCAGGCACCTCAGGTACTCAAGAAAATGCTCTTCAATCTGATGTTCCCTGGTCAGCTTGCCCGTCAGAAACGTCCACTGCATAGGAAAACGCCCCGGCGCAAGATGCACGTTATACCAGTGCCAAAATGCGATAACCAACAGCGCAAGCAAGGCCTCATGAGGGTGGGATAATCGCATCATCTCCTGAAAATGGGAGGCCATGTCCGCAGGTAAGACGCTGTTCCAGAACTCAGGAAAGATGAAACTTGATCCTGATACCACCATGACGATGTTACCAAAGGCCGCAGCAAAGTAATGGATCTTCTGCTTATACATAAACTTGTCCATCTCTGGACGGTTTTCACGCCGACCCGCGTGATAAGACATGTCAGCAACAAAATCCCTCGCATCCTTCATAACAGGCAGAATACTGCGAGCCATATCAAACTGGCCTAAGGTGATCTTTTGCAAGGTACCACCAATAACGGTAAAGAGATGGTAGACCATTGAGAGCACCATCCAGGCTGCCAGAGTACGATGAATAACGCGGGTAACCTCTACGCCACCGAGTACATCATTGAACGGCACGGCCCAGAATGCATCATAGTAGTGAATGGGCAATCCGGTAAACGCCAGCAACAGGAAGGTTGTAAAGGTCAGCAGATGCTGGATGCGGATATGCACAGAATAGCGGAACAGATCACCAACTGGATTTGATTCCACGTTTTTATATATCTGCCTTCTATCCTCCGGCATCATGGAGACGATCTCTTCGAGATCATTTACATCTTCCGCAGAAATTTTATATTGGCGCAGGAAAGTCCCCAGCACCTTGTTTGCATCATTGGACAGCTTCATTCTTGTGTTGTCCCCATTAGTTAATCTGTGTCTGATTTCTCTTCAGCTGGATTACCGGGGCAAGCCAGCTGAAAACTATATATGTTATTTGTGTTTACCTGCGCTTACGTCGGCTACGTCCACGCCAGGTTGTACCATTACGCAGTATCCATGAGATACCGTCGCGTTTGCGTCCAATTGTTTCAAACACACCGAGTCCAACCAGCAGAGCCAGCGCCACATTGCCTACAATGCCATAAACGATTTCTGCATAATAATTGAATTTATTCAGCTCTTTATCATGGGTTGGATGCGGATCAATCGCTGCATAGTTGGCATCTGCGGTTTTATGGCACTGCTTACAGGTCTTTACCCGGTTATCCTTATGGACAGGAGACATAGGATCCCGAGATGGGAGCAGCTCATGCACGCTCATGTAGTAGTTGTCTGGTGAGGCGTGGCAACTCAGGCAGTCAGCAACCTGCTTGTTACCATATTTAGCCACCTTGCCGTGAAAACTTTTCTCGTATGATTCTGCTGCAATCGTGTATTTCTCGCCAAGTTCACGCCCCGTTGCATCCGCATCAGCTTTATGCCGCGCAATCATCTCCTGATCCGCATGGCAGCGAGAACAGAGCTGAACGATCTCTTGAGTATCCCGCTTAACTTCCCGAATGCGCCGACTGGTATGGTTGTACCACTTGAAGGCAAACTTCTCATCTTCGTGGCAGACAACGCAGCGATCCGTAATTTCTTTTGGTGGAGCCTCTTCTTCTTCGTTATAGAGAGGATTGGTATGGCAGGTAATACAGTAGGGCTTGTCATCATCCAGCCCCGTCGCCAGTTTCTCACGCCCATGAACACTTTTCTTGAAGGTGTCATAGATGGACTTATGGCTGAACGGCTTGCCCGTTGATGGATTCTCAATCGAGTGGCACTCGCGGTCGCATCGAACCCCCTCCTTCACAGGACGGTGAGGCAGCTGCTTGATGTAGTAGTGGCAGTCGCGACAAGGCACGTTGCGGTGCACTGTCTTGGCAAAGACTTCGGGGATTACATAATAGGCCTTCTGAAACCCCTCATCATCAACCCGCCCCATTTTGGGGTATTTGTGACACATCAGACATGCTTCGTCATCCACAAATGCCTGGGATATCGAGGGCAGACTGAGCGCAACAACTATGGCGCATAGCAGCAACCTTATTTTACTCATGGGCAATACCTAACATTTTTTGTTGTAACAACGTCTGGCCGCTACATTTCATGGCACGCCAGACATATCTCAAATTTCCCACGCCGCAGACGCTTATAACCATCTGCACCTACATCCGCCTTCCTGAGAAACTGCACACCTCTTTCGTGCGGATTATGACAGGTTGCACAAAAGATGCTACCTGTTCCAGGCTCTCGCGGCATCACTGCCCCGCTTTTCGCCTCCATGACTTCCAGGCGCCTGCGGATTTTTTCCGGGGGAACCTTTAAATGATCAGGCCCTCCACCTATCTTATTGCCGGTAGCGCCAAACCAGGATCCTCCTGGGTGCGGGCTATACGGATGGCAACCTGTGCAGAGTTGTTTTAGGTCTTCAACCACATTAAAAGTGACATCTTCGATGCTTTTTGCAGCAGAACGATTCGGTGTCACATTGTGGCAAAAGAAGCATTGCTCTGTGTCTAGCTCCCCCTCATCTGTAACCTGATCATGAGGGTTATAGCGCTCATAATCCTCAGGATCGTGGCAATTAAAGCATAAATCTGTACGCGATGAATATGGCCCACCTCGAAAAAACAGCGGGTTTATCTCAGCCTGCTCAAACGAGCTCTCATCACAATGCACCGGCAGATCATGGCAGGCAATGCAGGTAAGCACACCTCCTCCACGATCCAGCGCGGCTAAAAAATCTTCCGACATGCGATCCAAAAACTCATCCGGAGCCTCAATATCAACGGCATGGATGTACTCAGCCACCAGTGACGGGTCATGGCAATTCCCGCACAGCCCATTGTAATCAGTGGTTCGCAGTGGCGGCATCTTATCATCTTCTTCTGCCTTTTCAAGATGGCAGGCCACACACGCATCCGCCCGCCAATGAGGATTAGGAACCTCTTCAAAGGCAATTTTTTCATCTGCGAGCAGGTCATGTATCTGCTCAGGGTTATTTAAAAGCTCTCTCTCGCTTATCGCCCACGCACTACCACTAATCGTTACGCAAGCCAGCAGCAACAGCACGACCATTGCACGAGCGACCACATGCCCTCCTGATTCAAGATAAGTCATTAAAAAGTATAATCAATTACCATGATGTGGGTCATATTTTTATTTTACCAGGACATTATACACAATTAATCAATGGAAAAAACACCGCTATACCAACCACCTCAACGCAGCAACGTTACAACCCCATCCAGTGTCATCGCGATAATCCCATGCCCAGTCACTGCAACCTGTCCAAATACGCCCCCCTCCATCTCCCGCGCCCAGATTAACTCCTGTTTTTGCAGGTCGATCGCCAGCAGCCTGCCTTCAACGGTTCCAATCACAGCTATTCCATTGGAATCTACAACCGGGCTGTGCCGCAACCCCTCTTCCAGATCCATGCGCCACGATACGCTGCCTTTTTCAGCGTCTATTCCATATAAAATACCGCTGCGGCTTGCAATAATCACCTTACCCTTAAACAATACAGGCGCGCCCTGAGGCCAGTCGTCCAGCTCAACCCGCCAGATCTCCTTTCCATCCTCTGCCTGTAATGCATAAAGATTACGGTCGTATGAACCTATATAGAGGCGTCCTTCGCTGACAGTGGCAGCACCATAAATCGATGAGCCAAGTGCCACCCCCCAGACGGGCTTACCTGTTTTTGCATCTATCGCATAAAAACGGCCATTTTTTCCGCCTATAAACACCCGCTTGTCATCAAGTGATGGGGAGGCATACAAACCACCATATTTATAATCATTTGCCAGGTATCTCCAACGCACTTTCCCCGTAGATAGATCCAGCGCGTACAGATGCAGATCATTTGAGCCTATAAATACCGTACCACCGCGTATAACAGGAGAGGAGAGGATCTTACCGCCAGTCTTTACCTGCCAGATAATCTTCCCATCCAGTATATTTAAAGCAGTGACCACGCCATCTTTTGCCCCCGCTATCAATATGTTTTCCGAGACTGCGGGGGTCGCTGACAACATCCCCTTTACTGCTCTTTCCCAGGCAATGGAGCCATCCTTGATATTAAGTGATTTAATACGCTTCCCGCGTGCTGCAACAAAGACCTGTTCACCAATCACTACAGGTGATGCATAAAAGCGCCTGGCAATGCCCGCTTGCCATACAATTTCAGGATTTAAAGAGATTGCATCTGAGCTACGCGACAGATGCTGTGCCCCACCATTAAGCGCACTCCAGTCAGCCGCACCTGCTTCAGAAAGCAGCACCATAAATAAACAAAGGCTAAACAGGTAGCCGATAGGCCTACTCTTTCGAATTTGAAGGTGCATTCTTAATCCGCGTCACTGCTGTTTGACTTATAGCCGCCAGCCAAAAAAACGTTTAATTTCAAACATAATTGACTGATCAGAAAAAACATCATAACCAAGATCAGTCTCGGTATAGGTATATCTGAACGAGGTTACCAGCTTACCCATGGATGAGCTGATTTCAGCAGCTGCCCTGATTTCATCTCTGGCACTGGCATCATTATATTGAATCTCTTCAATCCGTCTCGTCCACTCCAGCTCACTGGAAAACCGCACATTAAAACGCCTGTAGAGCGGCCCGGAGATAAGCCCCTTGACGCCAAATAGAGAAAACTCTCTGCTATCCTGCTTCCTCCATCGCTGGCGTGCATTGACAGAGCTGCGCATTTTGCGCCCAAGGCGGTATCTAACCAGTGCTGACGAATTAAAGCCTATACTGAACTCTCCACGGTTGGGTTGGGATGCTGTAACATTTCCAGAAATCAGAGAAGATGCTCTGCTGGAAATTTTATATCTGCTCCGGGCTGAATAGTCCGCAGAGTACGAGTAGCTATCATCTTTCGCCATCTCATATTGGGCCCGAAGAGTAGCCACATCAGAATACAGTGGATCATTTGGTCTGGAGACGCTCAGTGATGCGGTTTGGCTGATTCGAAGCTCCTCTGAGGGCCCTCTTTGAGAGCTCAATCCAGAACCCCATGCCGGCGCCCGCACCTGCAAATTATAGTAAGAGTTGAACCGATAAACCTCATACTTGCGCCTATAAGCCAGCCTGCCGCTTGCATTGGCATAAAGCTGTGTTGTGGAGTCCTGATCTGCCCCACCACCAACACGAGCCGATACTCCGGCAGAGGCCGTACCTCTTAAATATTCGTCAAAATCATGGGGATAGCTATAAATTGCACCCGCAGTTCCATAATAATCAGCACCGTCATCATCCGACCTCAAGTTCAATGAGTAATAGTGCTGAAGCCTTTCTGACTCCTTAACCCTTAGATTCGAATTTGACGTAAAGACATACTCATCGTCAACCCCATCATCTCGCCCCTCATAATACCGCTGATAAAGCAAGGCGTTAGAGGTTAGATCCGTCTTTCTCCCAAATTTTGTACTGTTGTTTATAAAAAAATAGTGCTGCACATCAGACTCATCACTTACACTATCATCAGAGGAATCAAACTGGTAGCCGTATCTTGAGCGCGTCTCCCCCCATTTGCCTTTCAGGAATGTCTTGCTTGCAGTTGTTTGAAGTCTGTGTCTTAGAATGTCTCGCCCACGCGCCTCCCCTGATGTTCCTGCCGTCAAGCCTGCGGATTCCTCAAGCGTAAAGCTATAACGTATTCGCACCCGACCCAGCTGCTTTTGAACCAGCCCCCAGTTTAATGACGCCTGAGTATGGTCTGTATCAATCCCTATCCCTCCATCACCATCCACTGTCCGTGTTGTTTTAGAGGCCGATAAGCGGATCGGTGAATATGGGTAGCGCCATCGAGGGAAAAGAACGGACTGAAACCTGAAACCAATAGACTCCTCATCAAAATCATAGGCGGTGGTATTTGCTTTACTTCTGCTTGAGGTGTACTGCAGACCCAGGTCTACGGTCATAAAACGGGGATCCCAGATAAACCCCCCTGTATTGATTGCTGTAGTTGAGGTCAGCTCATTTGACTTTATCTTGCTGCCACCGTATTTCCTGAGCCTGTTATCCAGGCGCAACGAAGTACTTCCCCCTATCGAGCCAAGGTATATACCATAATCTCGAAGCGCGGCCATCGCAGGAAGAGAACCCCCAATAGTGCAAATAATCACCAGCAAAGCAAATGCTGTCCTGCCAACAGAACCCATGCAGCCAATGCTTATATTGCTAAATTAAAGTGAGATTTCACCAGTCGCCATTCCATAGCTTCAAACACACTTCTCTGTATTGGCTGGTCTGTCTACAGTCTAGCCTCACGGGCACACCCCTCCCAACACCATGGTAAATATAAAGATAAAAGCTGTCTTTTTATAAGCAAGCACGCTTATTAATTGTTAGAAATACAATCCACCCCTGCCCACAAAACCCCAACCTGCGCATGCCATCCAATAGCCGCCTGACATATCTAATGCCTGCACGACTCCCCATCGTTACACATTGTGATCGGTGATTGTACTTGATTCCCCCGCCAAACCAAAACACTAACCGCCTTCTCTCGCCCGCATTAACCACTAATAAAGCGCAAAGGGAAAGCAATCAGTAACCCGCTACCATCTACAAATTAATAACCCAGGGTTCAGGCAGGCAATACAGAGGATATGTAATACCTAAATCCTGCAAGTGCTCGCACTCACATAGCACAAGCTATTGATCCGTATAACGATATGAAACTTTTCGGCCATCACAATAAGGATGACACTCAAAGTTATCATTCACTCTACGAATCAATATCTTACACTCTGCAAGCACGATCACTTGCAGGATTTAGGTAATAAATAATGCAGGGGGACGGTGCCGTTTACTGTGCGTGGTCAGAGCAACAAGCCACCGAAAAAACAGGGGCTGTACAACAAAAAAGAGGGCGGTTAAGCCCTCTTTTTTGTAATGCAGCGTTAGATCTGCTGGCTACTTATCGTGACACGTCAAGCAGAGCTTGCTCCCTACAATAGTCACGCGGAGGAACGGAGTAAACTCTGTATTTGTAACATAGTCCGCATGCGGGTTATGACACGATGCACACTGGACAGTACCATTAAACAACCGGACGGTCTCACCAGCATACTGCACAATACCAACCCCCTCCATGCGCAAGGTCTCATCAGATATGCCCCGGGATACGGAGTAGGTAAAGTTCACCGGATGATCGTTCTGGAGATCTGTGCCAAGATAGGCATTTGAAGAGGTGGGGATATAGGCACTACCTGCGCCTGAACCGCCCTGCATAGCCGGGTCTGCACCGAGCCTGTTTGGCGTATTGAACATTGCATTCACAGCCTGCGTGCCATCATGGCATGAGAGACAGAGATTGGTTACAGACATGTTGCCTGTAACCAGATCAGCCGGGTCAGCTGGCGCGCCCATTGCTACTGATTGAAGAGTGCCATAATTATCAGCACCATTGAATGTGGCGCTCTTATACATCGTGTAACTGGCTACACCGCTACTCAGCCGGTGGTTCCAAAGCGGCAACACATCACCTTTGGTGACATTCATGTGTGGTGTGTGACAAAAAATACAGATCTCATCTGTGCCTGTTCCACCCGCTACCGATTTGATGGTGCTATTGGTTCCGCCAGAAGACATGTTATGTTTAGTTAATTCTATGCCTGCGTTTGCTATCCCGCCCAGCGATAATGCTAAGACAGCACTCGCAGCTACTAATAGTGGTAAATTCCTGTGCATTTTGACCCCCCGCATTTAATGCCTTAACAACAGTATACTCAAATCAAAAACAGCCTGCTTGCGCCCTGCCGTGCGTAAGAGCCAGCCTTACACTAAACTTTAGCACAGCACTTTGCCTTTAGCCAGATCCTACCCTGCGCCAAACCTTATGGCCAGACACCCCTTGGCCGGCTTGAATACTTTATATATTTCATATAGTTGACTGCGTTTTATTTTAAAAAAACAGCTCAGCCACAGCAAGCAACTTAGTCCTATCAATCCTGAAATGGTGGGTTTTCTACATGGTTTCTCCTTATATTTAAAGCCAAGGCCTTTAACCACCATCCAGCTTCGAGGCAGCCTCAGGCGTTGTCGGGCTTTCGCCCTCTTCCTCTTTTATGTACTGAAAAACCTGCACCCGCTTATTAAGCGAATCAACGACATAAACTTTGTCATTTTTATCGATATACATACCCGCAGGTAACCAGAACATGCCGGGGCCTCTGCCTACTGCACCAACAAACAGAAGCAGCTGGCCTTTGGTATTAAAAATCTGATAATTCCCAAATGCTGCATCAAGCACATAGACATGGTTATCGCTATCTATGGCTATCCCTTTTGGCCGGGCAAAGGCTCCAAAACCATCACCCAGTTGCCCAAACCCCGAGAGGTACTCACCCTCAGGTGAAAATATCTGCACCCTGAAATTACCACTGTCGGTAACATAGACCTTGCCATCCTTATCCACTGCCAGATTATTTGGAAAGTTCAAATCACCAGGGTCAGATCCTCGCTGAGAAAAGCGTTTAATAAAATTTCCATCAAAATCGTACACCATAATCTGATGGCTCACTACATCACTGACATAGATCCGGTTACGTGCTTCATCAAGCGCTAGGCCTGTTGGCCGCTTCATCCCGTCTGCCCCGCCTATTGATCTCAAGGTCTCCCCATTGGGCTTGTAGATCATCAATTTTCCGCCAAAGCTGTCCGTAACATAGATTCGCCCTTTGCTATCAACACGCACCTCGACAGGTGATGCCAAGCCACCCATTGCATCTGTCTTCAACATGGAGACCTGCTTCTTCTCCAGGTCAAAAATAACCACACCTCTCAATTTGGAATCGGTAACATACATGCGGCTGCCATCCGAATTGACCGCAACACCATATGGCTTGGATAGGTGAATACCCTGATGCTGAATGCCAAGCAGCGCATCTTTAAAGCTATCAGGCCGTTTGAAATCCATCTGTCCACGATAGCTTTTTATATAGCGAATCCTTGGCTGCTCTGGAGGCATGGGCCAGACCAGGTTTTTCGGCTCCTCCCGAACCTTTGGCGGCTTTGTAACACAGCCCGTGAGCCCCGCCACAGCAACCAGCAGCAGCCCTGTAACAAGCCACACACAACGACGTTGAATACCATTAGTTAATCTACTCACTTCTTACTCCACACAGAGGGTAAACCCCTAATCCCCGGATAGAAACGCGAGATGATGTGCAAGATATTGGTTTCACAGTGAAACAAAAAATATTAGCCGCACCCATAGGTTCGGCAGCTATTTTTTGTTTTGCTGTGGAATCAAGAGCTTGTGCAGCATAGGTGTTTCTATCCGGGGATTAGGGTAAATATAGAATCTTGACCTATAGGATAGGGGGGAGAGAGAAAGATTACAAATAGCACCTGGGATCATTCCTGACACACAACGGGACTGCCAAAATGCTCATCATCCCCTCGCCAATGCCAATAACTTTTATTCGAAATACACAGAAAACATTGTGTTGATATTATATATTGATCTATATAAAGAGATACTGAAGGCGCTGCCGGGGTCAATTATGAAGCTGCAACAACTGCGTTACATCTGGGAAGTCGCTCAGCATGGGCTTAACATCTCTGCCACGGCAGAGAGCCTCTACACCTCTCAACCCGGCGTCAGTAAACAGATACGTCTGCTGGAGGATGAGCTGGGTATTCAGATTTTTGGACGTAGCGGGAAAAACCTCACGCACATCACACCCGCAGGGAAAGCCATCCTCGATATGGCAAGCCGGATTCTGGATGAGACCGATAACATCCGCGCAGCCGCCAGCGAATTTACCGACCAGCGCCGTGGCAACCTCTCTATCGCCACCACGCACACCCAGGCTCGCTATGCGCTCCCCCCTGTCATCAGCACCTTTATCCGGCGCTATCCTGATGTACATCTGCACATGCACCAGGGCACGCCGATGCAGATTGCAGAGCAGGCCGCCAAGGGCACAGTTGATTTTGCCATCGCCACCGAGGCGATGGAGCTTTTCGAAAACCTGGTGATGCTGCCGGTTCTTCACTGGAACCGCTGCATTGTGGTGCCCACCGGCCACCCCCTCTGCGAGCAACAGCCATTAACCCTGGAGGCCATAGCCCAGCACCCTATTGTCACCTATGTCTTTGGCTTTACCGGGCGCTCACGGTTGGATGAGGCCTTTACCGCACGCGGCCTGACGCCCAATGTGGTCTTTACCGCCACCGACTCTGATGTCATAAAAACCTATGTGCGGCTGGGACTGGGCGTAGGCATCATCGCCTCTATGGGATACGACGCCAAGCTGGATTCCGGGCTGTGCGCCCTAGATGCCAGCCACCTGTTCACCCAGAGCACAACTCGAATCGGCCTGAAGCACAGCGCCTATTTAAGAAGCTATATGTATGATTTTATTAATCTAATGGCCCCGCATCTCACCCGTGAGATCGTCAATGAGGCACTCATGGCACGTTCAAAAGAGGATGTCGCCGCCCTGTTTCAGCATATTGATCTACCCACCATTTAGTGACCAGCGGCAGCCGCATGCTTGCTAAACCCACGCTCCAGAGGATACTGCTATCCACACTCCTGCTGCTGATAGCCTCCGCTGCCATAGTCACTGTCAGCTGGGACGCCACAAGCGGGCGTTTTTATCTTGATTCTGAGGGACATTTTCGATCTATCCCCTACTTCCGAGAGCCATCACTCTCTTTGGAGAAGATTCACGATACCATTTTCAACAACCCCTACCCGGCAGCCCAGCGCCCCATCCCTACCCTCTCCTTTTTGATTGAAAACAATCTCGTAGGGCTGACACCCCGATCAGGGCGGATCATCAACACCCTGATCCATTGCCTGAATATCATCATCCTCTTCTTTCTCTGCCGCCGTCTGCTGATCCATTTTGGCCACAAGCCGCAGATGGCAGAGCGCGCTGCCCTGCTGGCTGCCCTGCTTTGGGGGCTGAACCCTTTCCATGCCGATACGGTCTTTTATGTGATCCAGCGCATGACCCTCCTCTCTGCCAGCTTCTATCTGCTGGGGGTCATCGCCTATCTGCGCACGCGGGAGTCCCCACGCAGCTGGATATGGTGGGGCGCACTCGCGGCAAGTTTTATCACCGGCATTGCCAGCAAAGAGAATGCAGCACTGCTCCCGCTTGGGTTGCTGGTGCTGGAGTTTGCGCTGCCCGCTGACCGGATCGGCGGCCCCCAGGCACGCAGAAAACGCCTGGCCTGGCTGCTGGGCGCGGTGCTGATACTTCCCTCTTTAGGTGCCATAGCACTTGGCTACAATCCGGCTCAGCTCATCCAGGGGTTGCTCCAGGACTCTGGTAACCGTGTATTTACCAATATCGAACGGCTACTGACCCAGGGCCGGGTGTTGATGCACTATCTCAGCCTGCTCTTTTTTCCACACCCAGACCGACTTACCTTTGTACTCAAATACCCGCTATCACACAGCCTGCTCAGCCCCATTACCACCCTGCTCTCCTGGGGGGGGATTGCTCTTCTCTTAATCGCCTCAAGCCTGCGCATCAGACGGCAGCCACTCCTGTGGCTGGCCATTTTCTGGTTTTTCATCAACCACCTGCTTGAATCCACCTTTATTCAGCTGGAGATGGCCTTTGTCCATCGCAACTACCTCCCCTCCATTTTTCTGTTTCTGCCGATAGCCTGCTGGCTGGCCAGACAGAAAAAGTTCCAGCGGGTCGCAGTGATCCCAACCGTTATAGTCATGGTGCTGTTTCTGCTCAGCTGGAACAGCCGTGCCGTGGTATGGGGAGATCCGACCAGATTCTGGGAAGATAGTGTAGAAAAGACCCCAGGCAGTCTAAGAGCCTATATCAATCTGGGCATCATCTGGGACATCAAGGGGCAGCCAGCCAAGGCGCTGGAGATTTACCGACAGGGCGCTGAAAATGGCTACGACGAAAACAGTGTCGCCTGGGCCTCGCTCTACTGCAACATGGGGATTGCCTCCATGCATCTGGGGCAGTATGGCCCTGCCCAGCGCTATATGGCCAAATCACTTGGATACTCCTCCATGCCGGACTGTCTGGTCAATCTTGCCAAGCTCTATCTGAAACTCAACAACCCCGGCATGGCCATGCGAGCGATGGATGAGCTGGCCAGAGGCTGGCCCCGGCACCGGAAGCTGCATCTGATGAGAGCCAGAGCCTATCTGGCTGTGGGGCAGATAGCCGCGGCTCGCATGGAGCTACAGCGGGAACTTACCCTCTTTCCCCAAAACAGAGAAGCCCTAAACCTGCTGCAGACAATTAACCGCCAATAACCTCTCTGCCATTGATCCAGTTAAAGATACCGTCAGGTCTATCAGCTATCAGTTATCAGCCATGCTTTGAAGGTTTTGTATGATCTGCTGTAGACGCCTGTCGATTTCGATGCCAGCTTCAAAGTTATTGAGTGACTTGTCCACGCCGGATTGCACAATATTATGCAGATCCACCTCCTGCTCTTCGGTTAGCCCCAAAGATAGAAATGATGCCTCCATCTGCTGCATAACCGTATCCATTATTTGCATATTTTTCTCTTTCTGTTTTTGCTGTATCTTCTCAATCTCCTGCAGTGCGCTGTTTGAGTCAAACACCAGTTGCTGCAAGCGATTTTTGCTCTCTATATTACGCTGCTCCATCTCCAGCGCCTTCAGCTTTGACTCTGCACCCTCTGCCAACAGAGCAACATTGTCGCGGATTCTGCCGCATTGATCAGGGTCATCCAGTGGCATGTTTTTTATCAGCAGCGAGACACCACCAAAGTTCAGGATCAGCCTCGCACCATGCTCCATTATCCGCCCCTGATCCTGTAAACGCGACAGCAACTCTTGCTCTAATGGCGATGCCGGCCCGCTGTTATTGATACTGATCGGCTCGATTGTTGAGCGCAGCTGCACACTGCTCTGAAGCGAATAGCGCGCAATGGACTCCACCACCTGCTGTGCCAACTCCGCAATACTGGTAATGGTAAAGCTGTGCCTGAGAAACTCCAGCACCACACCCAGCTCACCGGCACTGGTCATGGCCGTCATGGCCGTCTCCATGGCAAAGGTTTTATCCTTCTCAAGTGCCTGCTGAAGTTTTCTGTTATCAATCAACAGCTGCACCTTCTGCACAATTTCACTGGGCGGAAATGGCTTGATGACATAGTCAGAGCCACCCGCCTCATAGCCTGCCAGCTTTTCATCGGTCAAATCGTGCGCAGAGACAAAAATCACATCGATATCTTTGGTGTGCGGGTCGTTTTTTATCCGACGGCAGGTCTCATAGCCATCCATCCCCGGCATCATCACATCCATCAGAATGACATTTGGCAGGGGTTGTTTGGTTAACATCTCCAGTGCCTTCTCTCCACTGGTTGCCACGAGCACCGCATAGTCATCCTTCAGGTTTTCCATCAAAAAATGGATGTCATCAGGTGAGTCGTCCACAATCAATATTCTGTTTTTATCTGTGCTCATGGTCAATCCTCCATCTGCATTGGCTGGCAATGATTCATGCTTTATAAACCTGTTGAATAACCCTCTGGGCTGCCTCTATATCGAAACTGTTTAATGCACTTTCCAGCGCTTCAAACCAGCTTGCTGATACAGAAGAGGCTCTTAATTTATGCAGACAGTTCTGAGCCTCACCAAGATCTGTATCCAGATAGCCTTCCATCTGCCCGAGCAGTGCGCGCAGCGTATCAGGGGCAATATCCTGCGGGGCGGCATTGGTTTCGGTTGGTGAAGATTCACTCTCTTCCAGTATCAATAACCCTGCCATCACCTCCTGATGTACAGGCCGCAGATCATCTATGCTGGCTAATGCGGCTGCTTTGTCATTGGCACGGCAGGCGACCTCCATGGATGCGGCTTGTTGAAACAGCGCTTCAGCACCCATGTTGCCACTGCTCCCTTTCAATGTATGCGCCAGAGATGCAGCCTCTTTCAGTTGCCCCTGCTGTATATGCTCTTCGATGGCATCCACGGTTGCAGACTGTTTTTGACGAAAGCTTTTTAAGATTCTTTTATACGCCGGCCAGTTGCCACGGATGCGTCGCAGGCCATCTGCCAGGTTGATCCCCGGCAACCCCGGCAGGCTATCGCTATCTGTGCTGTTACTGCTGCCTTCACCCTCTGCTTTTTTTCCGGATTTTATCCACTGGGACAGGGTCTGAAAAAGCAGCTCTGGATCGAAGGGTTTGGTGACATGCGCACTCATTCCGGCAGCCAGGCTCTTTTCCCGATCACCACTGAGGGCATGTGCCGTCATGGCAATGATGGGAAGCTCAGCATAAACTCCGCCAAGCGCCCGAATCTGCCGGGTTGCTTCCAACCCATCCATGACCGGCATCTGAATGTCCATCAGGACGGCATCATACTTTTTCTGCTGAACTGCTTGCAGTGCATTTAAGCCATTTTCTACCGTATCAATACTGAACCCCACATCGGAGAGAAGCTCTTCCGCTACCTGCTGATTAACCTCATTATCATCAACCAGCAGCAGTTGCTGGCCACCAAACCACCAGTCACCCGACTCTGCATAATTGCCCGACCGGGATGGCACTATTTGCGTTTCACCAAGCAACCGCAGCAATCTGTTATGAAGCTCTGACAATCGCACGGGTTTGGTCAGCCAGCCATCCAGCTCTGGTATTTCGCCATCCCACCCCATTGGGCTGAGCATCAGCAGCTGCATCCCACGCAATACGCCATTTGCCCGAACCGCCCGTGCCAGCTCAATCCCGCTCATCTCCGGCATCTGCATATCCAGCAGGGCGATGCTATATGGTTTACTTACAGCTGCTGCCGTACGCAGTTGGCGCAACGCATCTGCTCCGCTTGCAGCCTCTCCAACCTCTTTAACCCGCCAGCTTTTCAGCGCTGCCATGAGCACATTCCGACTGCTCTTGTTATCATCCACCACCAGGATGCGTTGTTTGGGCAGCAGCTCGGAGTTCTGCTCTGCCTGCCGGGCATCTCCCACTGCCTTTAATGGTATGCGAAAGCTGAATTTTGAGCCACGGCCAGGCCTGCTCTCTACCGTTATCTCCCCCCCCATTGTTGCCACCAACCGGCAGCTGATCGCCAGCCCCAGCCCTGTACCACCGTACTTGCGTGTGGTTGAGTTGTCGGCCTGGTTAAAGGCCTCAAACACTCTCTTTTGCTGCTCTTCCGTCATTCCGATCCCCGTATCGCAAACCCCCATCTCCAAGTAGCACGCCTCATCACCCACTTGGGCAAGATAGAGCAGCACCTCACCCTGTTCTGTGAATTTGATGGCGTTGCTGATCAGATTGGTAAGCACTTGCTTGAGACGGGTTGGATCGCCCGTTACCTGGCTCGGCAGGTTAGGGGCTACCTTGCATATCAGCTCCAGCCCCTTGTTTTGAGCCGCACCAGCCAGCAGCACCGCAGATTCCTCCACTAACACGACCGGGGCAAACGGGACAGATTCCAGCTCCAGCTTGTCTGCCTCTATTTTGGAAAAGTCGAGGATGTCATTGATGACGGTGAGCAGCATCTCACTTGATCCGGCTGCGGTGGCAACATAGCGTCGCTGTCTGGCATCCAGATCTGTTTTATCCAGCAGATGCAGCATGCCCAGCACACCATTCATTGGGGTGCGGATCTCATGGCTCATAACGGCCAGAAATGCAGATTTGGCACGATTGGCCGCCTCTGCCCTCTCTTTGGAGTCAACCAGCTGTTGTTCTGTCTGCTTACGTTTTATGACACTGGCGAAGACCAGTGCAACTGCACTCAAAAAGCGCTTTTCAATTATATCAAACGGGTGCCCATGGGCTATATAGAGCAACAACACGCCAATAACCCGTTTTTCAACCATGATCGGAACAGCATAGTGGCCATGTTCCGCCATGCCTTTAAAGCGCACATCGTGCTGTTCATCTATATGATCTGTATGGATGATAGTCTGTTCAGCAGCAGCTCGGCCACACAGGCAATAGCCAAAGGGAACCCGACGGCAAACCTGTAGCAGCGGCTTGTCCAGATCCCGTGAGATGGCCAGCTCCAATACCTCTGGCTCATCCCCGACCAGAAAGACAGCGCCTTTTGGTGACAGCCCAACGAATGGTACCGACAGCACAATCTCCAGCAGCTCTTCAAGGCACTCATTGAGCGTGCGTTGCTCCAGTGGAACCTTGAGCAACCTGCTTAATGCCTGGTCAAGGTTATGCTGATAAGCCAGATTTTTTTCATTTTTTACTCGCTCTGCAACCTCCTTTTCCAACCTCGCTGCATGCTGTTTGAGCTGCCGTTCAATCATTTTGCTATGGGTCACATCCCACAGAAAACAGACTAAAACATTATCTGCAGCACGGGTGGCTGTAGCAGCAAGCCCCTCTGTGCCGTCATCAAAAAGCTCGGTATCCGCACTGCCAGACTCCATCGTAGAGATCTGTAGCAGAATTTGATCTCCACTCTTGTGCTGACCGATAACCGGGATCTCTTCCGTTGCGCGGGTCGCAATAAAATCACGGAGATAGCGGGCAACATCATTATGATCCTGGCCTTGAATCGGAATAAGATGGGGGATATTGCGGCCAAGAACCTCCCCTTCGGCATACCCAAACGTCTGTTGCGCTGCTCTATTGAAGGTTTGAACCCTGCCATCATCTGCAAAAGAGATGATGGCAACTGTAGCACTGTGCAATAGCGCCTCAAGATGATTTTGGGCGCTAATCAGTTGATGCCTGGCCTGGGTCATCTCTTCTGCTTGATGCTGATACTGCTTCAGCTTCGACAGCAGCTCACGCACTTGTTCAGGCGACAGCATTTCAGCCTGGGGTTTTGGTTTTTTGGCCATAAGACAAATCCCTTCTCTCTCCTTGGAACTGGTTCCAGCCAGCTGCTCTCTCTTGTACCTACATCATTTAAGCATACTGCTAATAAACGCAAAATCAACCTGCCTGGCTGCAGAATGCTTTAATATCCAACCTTGAATCTTCGGGATAACTGCCCTTTAATTTCAGTGAACAATATATAAAGCGAGACCACGATGCCAAAACCCTTTAATATTTCACAGCTCAACCTGTCAGGAAGCGAAATCCCAAAACTGCTGAAAGCGTGCAGCGACTCCAAACTGCTGCGCTTCGAAGATGGTGAATATCTCTTTTGTGAAGATGATGAAAGCACCGAGGTTTATGCCATTTTACGCGGTGCCTTTGTGGTAGAGCAAAAGAGCGGGGCGGCTGGCCTTCAAGCCATTGCGACCCATCACAATGAGGAGGACAACCCGTGCTTTATCGGGGAGATGTCCTACCTGGGGACAGGTATCCGAACCGCCTCTGTGCGAAGCTCAGGGGTGACCTATGCCATCAAGCTCAAGCCTTCACACCTTGAGACTATTATTGAGAAATTCCCCACTTTTACCCGGATTCTCTGTCAACAGTTTTCTGCACGCCTCAAAGAGGCTAATGATGAACTAAAAGAGATTGTTGCGACCAATGCCGTGCCGGTGACACAGGTGGATGCAAAGGCAGGCGAAATGATCATCGCCCAGGGGTCGCCAGCCGATCGACTCTACCAACTGATTTGGGGCGACCTGCAGTGGGAACGGGATGGGCAGCCCATCCCAGGCCAGCCGGTCATGGACTTTATTGAGCCAACAGCCTATTTCTGCGGATTGCCTCATGCTGTAACCGTTCGGGCAACGACAGAAGCTTGCCTGGTGGCTATTGAAAAACCCACCAAAGAGGCAGTCATACGCAACTACCCTCAGCTGATATTGAAACTCTTTAAAGAGGCAACCGAAGCAGCAGCCACAGTGAGGAAAAACTGATTTCACCTTTGTAGCACTGGACTTCCGCCCCACTTCATGTTTTTATTTTAATGAGTGCATTTCCCGTATCATCTGGGTAAGCACCTACTAACAAGCAGGAGAACCACTCTTCAAGAAATACAGGCAAAAACATGAGATGGCCGAGGTTCTGTTTTATCACAACCTGTCTGCTGATCTTTACTGTTTCATCGGCTTTTGCAGAAGCCGGTATCATTAATAAAATTATAAAGCTCTACCATGCAGGCCAAATCAACGACGCCTATAAACTAGCTGAAAAACACCTTCCGGAAGCAGGGAGTGACCCCACTTTCAGCTACCACTATGCCATCGCTGCAATTGATAGCGGCCATATCAGCCAAGGTCTGTCTGCACTGAAACGTATACTCACTCTTCATCCAGACAACCAGGGTGCACGACTTGAACTGGCACGCGGCTACTTTCTGCTCGAACAGTATGGTCGCGCCCGCCAGGAGTTCACCAAGGTACTCGACAGTAATCCTCCAGCAGAGGTTAAGGTCAATATCAACCAGTTTATGGATGCCATCCACCTGCGTGAAGTCGACCACAAAACCATCTCTGGTCTGTATATGGAACTGGGGCTAGGCTATGACTCAAATGTCAGCAGTGCACCGTCTGCCGTTGGTTATACAGACAGGTTCGGCATTGGCACCCTGAAAGGTGCCTCGCTCTCTATGGATGATAACTATTCCAGCTTTGCTACCGGCATAACAATCCACCATCCCCTGAAGCCAGGGGCTGCTCTATTTGGTGATATGAACATCAGCCAAAGGAGCCATGAAGATATTTCTGAGTTCAATATTGGCATATTTGATATTCAAAGCGGTCTTGTTTTTTCCGGCGACCAAGGGCACTTTAGAATTGGAATGGAGTGGCAGAGTTATGAAATAGGCCATGACCGCTACCGCAAAATGGTTGCCATAAATAGTGAGCTGAGCTGGCAGCCCGCTGTACAAACCCAGTTAACCGGATTTTTGCAGTTGGCCGACATGAAATTCCTTACTGAGAAGCATCTTAATTCCCAGCAACAGATGGGAGGAGCAGGATTTCGGCACATCTTTGCAGGGGCGTTGCAACCCGTGGTTTTTGGATCTCTGTATGGCGGTGCAGAGCGCGCAAGGGATAATCTTGCGCTTGCCAAGTCCACAATTGATAGAGATATTTACGGCCTCAGCATCGGAA
>JALSJZ010000085.1 GCA_026989135.1 Sedimenticola sp.
CAATCAATAGCGATGATGTTTTCTTTTTCAACGGACTTTCCTCACATAGAATTAAGTCCGTAAAGCGTAATAATTTTACATTTCAAGATTATGAACGTTATGTAACAGTTCTGTATCAATGCTTAATTGCATCTTCTGATTGTTAACCCTACGAATAGAATATATCCATACAAGTTGGTATAGGGGAGAGGTTCGTACCAATAGGATGGGACTCGTGGGTTTGGCTGCACCTCACCCAGAGTGATTAATCATTTTCTGCTGTATTAATACCAAACAAGCGATAAACAGGGCAGTGCGACACAACACCCGACATCAGACTCAGCCAGCCGGCAAACACAAGCCAGAACGCCTGATCCCGTGTAACAAAGCCCATAAAAGAGGCCGCGATTAAAACCACTCCGCACACGGTGCGTACGATTCGCTCTGATTTCGCAACATTAGAGGGAAAGGTTTTTTTGAGAAACTTCATTATTACATCAGCCATGACTCGTTCTCTATTGAGCTTCGCAAATAACCTAAATCCCTTTTCTGATCCTGTCCAGCTCTCTGGATTTCAGGATTTTTATATCTTTGTTGATGATCTCTATAACACCGCTTCTATCAAACTCATTCAAAACACGCACAACGGACTCATAGGTTGCCCCAATCATGCTGGAAAAATCCTTTCGGCTTAAGGCATGGCTTAATACTTTTTTTCTTTTTCGGTTATAGCCAAATGTTTTGAGATTATAGATGAGCGCCTCTGCCATACGCTGCCGCACATCCAGATTTGCAAAGCTCTTCAGATGCTCCTCTGAAGCACGCAGCTCTTCCGCAAAAAACATCATAAAACGATAGCAAAACAGATTATTTGCCATTAAGGCTTTTTGGAAAAGTTCCAGCGGGATATGCGCTACCGTGGTATCCACCAGGGTTTTGCAGCTCACTGCATATTGATGATCTCCACCAAACCCCCTGTGCCCGACGATCTGGCCATTGGCAGCAAGGCGAACAATCTGGTCTCTTCCTGTCTTATAGGTGAGGAACACCTTCACTTTTCCCTTTAAAATAATCATAGTCTGTTTGGCCGCCTCCCCCTCCCTGAAGATATAGCTGCCTTTTGCATACTGCATTACCTCCCTATTCTCTTCCAGAATCTCCCTCCATTGCGAAGAGCAACACTCCGCAATCAGTTCATCAATCTGTTGAATGCTTGCCATCTCATTCATCTAAACACCAACTCTAAAATTAAACGATTCAATACCCTTTTTACCCCGGGATTGGCAGTCGGTTTTGCTCCGCCATCCCGGTGTTAGTTATTATCCCTGTGCACATATAAGGGCATGCGATTGATTAACAATCTAAAGATCAGATGCCTCTGATTAAGAGGGAGGTAATCTATTATCTCTTTACCTCTAATACAACATTGAAATGCCACCCAAATCCTGCAAGTGATCGTGCTTGCAGAGTGTAAGATATTGATTCGTAGAGTGAATGACAACTTTGAGCATCATCCTTATTGTGATGGCCGAAAAGTTTCATATCGCTATACGGATCAATAGCTTGCGCCATGTGAGTGCGAGCACTTGCAGGGTTTAGGTACCATTTTATTGAGCCATGGGGCGCGGCTCCCGCAACCTGTGGTTTAGGAACATTCATGAAATAAGTTGAGCATTTGACTTGTCCTTTTGCCCGTCTTCTTTATTGTGCAAACAGTTATGCAGCCCGACTACATGCCTGTTTACGCGCCTTAAAGACGAACAAAAATCCTACGCCATATACTCAACTTATTTCATTCGCATTCCTTAACTATTTTTTATTGCGACTGGCCTGCATGGTGCGACAAGACATGCGCGCACGTTTCAGCCAGGCATCCGTCTCCTCCATCAGCTTGGGGTAGACCAGTTCATCCAGATCCGTCGACCAGGCTGTAAATGCAGCATGGCGTTCCGCATAGGCCTCTGCCGTAGCTGGATCATCGGGCAAGGCGGCTGTAACGGCAGCTACCATCTGATCTTCTGCCGGGCTCTCCTCCTCGGCACCGGAGGCAATTAGCAGTGCACGCCCGACCAGGGAGAATACGTTCTCCATGCTCTCCGCTGCCTCTTTGAATTTACGCTTGGCGGCAAAGGCATCCCGCAGGTTGCGCTCATAGGCGATATCCAGCAGTAACTTGTCGACAGGATCAATGGATGCGCCAGCACACTCACCGACCCCGGTCGACTGCACCTTGAAGACCGTGCTGTCGCCATGATCCCGCTGTAGCATCGGCAGCTCAAATTCACGCACCTGAATCAGATCTTCCAGCAGCGTATCAAAGAAGGCCGGCCCGACACGGCGGCTCCAGCTGGAGAACTTCTCACCCTCTTCGCGCTGCTCTGCAAAGGTATCGGTAATCCGCTTGGTGGCCGCCGGAACACGTACAGCGGGAACCTCTGGCCCACTGAAGGCAAGGTCGCCACCAGCCATGCCGCTGCCGCCAAGGCGTATCGCGTAAGTGGGTATTAACTGACCAAAGTGGCGACGCCCTTTCCCGTAAAAACCAATGTCAGCAATATCGGAGTGGGCACAGTTATTCTGGCAGCCATTCACACGTACCGTCAGGTCATTGGAGCCACCGTTCAGCAGCCGGGCGACCACACGGGATGAGGTGATGCCCAGCTGGCAGGTCGTCGTACCTGGACAGGCTACGACATCCGAGCCCGGCTCCACCAGCCCAAGTTCCAGCGCCTCCAGCCCCTTCGCCAGCGCCGGGATACCCTGTTCGGGAACATTAAATACAATCAGCTCCTGATCCTGGGTTGCTCGCAGGTGGGGGTAGCCCAGCTTCGTCAGCAGATCATGCAGCCCACGCAGCTGAGCCGCGGTCAGGTCGCCGCCCGGCACATGCACCGGCACTGCGAACCGGCCGGGTTGATGCTGCGCTGTGATCTGGCGTGGCGCGCCATGGCCACAGGCCGGGGCATCTTCCTGCGCCTGCCGCCATTGACCCTTCGGAGCCAGATCCGTATCAAAGGCGGCAACGGTGCGCTTCAGCTCTTCACGATACTTTTCAATAAAGCCTTCAGCGCCAAAGCGCTCAACCAGGAATTTGATGCGTGAACGCGATTTGCGTTTACGATCGGAGTATTTGTCATGCATGGCCAGCACCGCTTGCGAGGCAGGCAGCAACAGCCCCTCGGGCAGGAACTCTTCAATGACAATCGCCTGGCGTGACTGCGGCCCCAGGCCACCACCGGCAAGCACCTTGAAACCCGGCTCACCTGCTGCATTGCGCGTTGCGACAAAGCCCAGATCCTGGATGGCACCCTGGGCGCAATCGGCTTCGCAGCCCGAATAGGTGATCTTGAATTTGCGCGGCAGCGATTGGGTCAGCGGGTTACGTACCAGATAGGCAGCCGTCGATTCGATATAGGGCATGATATCCACATGCTCACGCTGGCAGGCTCCCGCCATCGGGCAGCCGGAGACATTTCGCACGGTATTGCCGCAGGCCTCGCGGGTGGTGATGTTGTGCGTGGCCAGCAACCGCAGCAGTTTCGGTGTCTGATCCAGTGGCACATCGTTGTACTGGATATCCTGCCGGGTGGTGATATGCACCGTCTCCATGCAGTCGATGGCATCCAGCCCCTCGGCATAACCCAGCAGGTAGGAGAGTGGCAGATCACCACCCGGCAGCTTGGAGCGCACCATGCAGAGATTCTCCTGCCACTGCCCATAGACCCCAAGCATCAGACGCTCACCAACCAGCTGGTTGTGATCAATCTTCTCGTCCAAATAATCTTGCAGGGCCACTTCCAGCTGATCAAAATCCTCCTGCCTGATATATTTTTCCGCTTCAATCACATTGCATTCCTCATAAAACCAAAATAAAAAACCCGGTTAAACAACCGGGTGCAGTGGGCTATTTTACATGATGCCACTTATCACCAGAATGGGATATTCGCTCTATCGCTAGCACTTATTGGAATAAGACTACTCATCCGTGCAGCAGCTACAGCTGGGGGCCAGGTGCATCTTGTGCTGGCCTTGACCCGCCTCGATCATCGGATAGACATTCTCTTCCGGGTCGATCATGATCTCAATCAGCACCAGCCGGTTCTTCAGGGCAAAGGCCTTGCGCAACACAGGCTCCAGCTCGGCAGGCTTTTCAACGCGCATGCCCAGATGGCCATAGGCCTCTGCCACTTTGACAAAATCGGGTGAGCCATCCAGCGCCACTGCGGCATAGCGCCCCCCTACAAAAAACTCCTGCAGCTGGCGCACCATGCCCAGATAGTGGTTGTTGAGCAGGATAATCTTCAGCGGCAGATTATACTGTTTACAGGTTGCCAGCTCCTGTATGTTCATCTGAAAACTGCCATCACCTGTGATGCAGATCGCCTCTGAACCGGGATGCGCCAGTTTGGCACCCATGGCCGCCGGCAGGCCAAACCCCATGGTGCCAAAGCCCCCTGAGTTGAGCCAGCGCCCCGGCTGGTCAAACTTGAAATATTGTGCCGCCCACATCTGGTGCTGCCCCACATCAGAGGCCACATAGAGATCATCACCTGCAACCTTTTGCACCATCTCAAGTGCCCACTGCGGTTTTATCAGTGCACTCTCATCGTCATACCGCAGGCACTCTCTTGCGCGCCACTGGTTGATCTGCGACCACCAGGCGCTGAGCGCTTCGGCATCCGGCTGTTTTTTATGTCCCTTGACCAGCTTGACCATCTCGGCCAGCACCTCCTGCACCAGCCCGACAATGGGGATATGCACCCGCACGTTTTTGGAGATGGAGGCCGGGTCGATATCGACATGAATAATCCTCGCATCCGGGCAAAACTCTTTGATCTTGCCGGTGACACGATCATCAAAGCGCGCACCAATGGCCACCAGCACATCACAGCCATGCATGGCCATGTTGGCCTCATAGGTACCGTGCATCCCCAGCATGCCGAGGAACTGCTCATCTGTCGCGGGATAGGCTCCCAATCCCATCAGGGTGCTGGTGATCGGGTAACCCAGCGTTTTTACCAGCTCACGCAGCTCCTTGACCCCATCGCCAATCACCACGCCACCGCCAGAATAGATCATCGGCTGCCGGGCGGAGAGCATCAGATCCACCGCCTTTTTGATCTGCCCCTTGTGCCCCCTCTTTACCGGGTTATAGGAGCGCAGTGTGACCTTATCGGGATAGTTGTAGGGGATCTTGATGGATGGCTCTGTCACATCCTTTGGCACATCAATAACCACCGGCCCAGGCCGTCCTGAGGTGGCGATATGGAATGCCTTTTTGATGGTCTCTGCCAGATCCCGCACGTCTTTGACCAGAAAGCTGTGCTTTACACAGGGGCGCGTGATGCCAATCGCATCCACCTCCTGAAAGGCGTCGCTGCCGATGAAAGGGGTCGGCACCTGGCCGGTAAAGACCACCAGCGGGATCGAATCCATGAAGGCCGTGGCGATGCCGGTCAGCGCATTGGTCGCACCGGGGCCAGAGGTGACCAGCGCAATACCCGGTTTTCCCGTGGCACGGGCATAGCCATCTGCGGCATGAATCGCCGCCTGTTCATGGCGTACCAGAATATGCTGGACATCCTGCTGCTGAAAAATGGCATCGTAGATATGCAGCACAGCGCCACCCGGATAGCCAAACAGATACTCAACCCCCTCATTTTTCAGACTCTGAACCAGAATCTCAGCACCACTCAGTTCCACGCTATCACCCCCAACAGAAATCATCTGCCTCAACCATACCAATAAATCTACTCAATAAAAATCGTAACTATTCAGCTCACCCCTGAAATCCGCCATTTCGGTATTACAAAATGATCATTTACACTTGTAAACCCACATCGCTTAAAGCGCCTGCTTTTGGTTTGCGCCTTGAACTGACAAATTTCAGAGGCAACCTGAACAGTTACAAGCGATTTTGTAAGGGCGCTGAATGGTTACTAAAAATCCATCTAAAACAGTTTTTTATGCCTGTCATCAGACCGGAAGTGGGACTTCCGGTTGTTTGTAATAAAAAAGCCCCGCTAAATCTCTAGCGGGGCTCTTGGACCTACAGTGGTTACAGCGTGCTTACATCATGCCGCCCATTCCACCCATACCGCCCATGCCACCCATACCGCCCATATCAGGCATTGCAGGGCCTTCTTCTTTAGGCTCTTCCGCCACCATCGCTTCGGTAGTGATCATCAGGCCCGCTACAGAGGCCGCGTTTTGCAGTGCAGCACGCGTTACCTTGGTTGGATCAAGGATGCCCATCTTGATCATATCGCCATATTCGCCAGTCGCTGCGTTATAGCCATAGTTGCCTTCATTCTCTGCAACCTTGTTGAGAACTACAGAGGCCTCTTCACCACAGTTGGTGATGATCTGACGCAGTGGCTCTTCCATGGCGCGGCGCGCCAGGGTAATACCAACATCCTGGTCATGGTTGTCGCCCTTGAGGTCTTTGATGGCCTGCAGCGCACGGATCAGCGCAACGCCGCCGCCCGGTACCACACCCTCTTCCACCGCAGCACGGGTTGCGTGCAGCGCATCTTCAACGCGGGCCTTCTTCTCTTTCATCTCAACTTCGGTCGCCGCACCGACCTTGATCACAGCAACACCGCCTGCCAGCTTGGCAACACGCTCTTGCAGCTTCTCTTTGTCATAATCAGAGCTGGCCTCTTCGATCTGAGCACGGATCTGCTCAACGCGACCCTTGATGTCATTTTCGCTGCCAGCACCATCAATAATGGTGGTGTTCTCTTTGGTGATCTGGATCTTCTTGGCGGTACCCAGCTCTTCGATGCCGGCCTTCTCCAGTGAGAGACCCACCTCTTCCGCAATCACGGTAGCGCCAGTCAGGATAGCAATATCCTGCAACATCGCCTTGCGACGATCACCAAAACCAGGGGCCTTAACAGCGCAGACCTTAACGATGCCACGGATGCTGTTGACCACCAGGGTGGCCAGCGCCTCGCCTTCAACATCTTCAGAGATGATCAGCAGCGGCTTGCCGGCTTTGGCAACGGCTTCCAGGGTTGGCAGCAGATCACGAATGTTGGAGATCTTCTTCTCAACCAGCAGGATGTAAGGAGATTCCAGTTCAGCACTCATGTTCTGCTGATTGTTGATGAAGTAAGGGGAGAGGTAACCACGGTCGAACTGCATACCCTCTACCACATCCAGCTCCATCTCAAAGGTGGAACCCTCTTCAACGGTGATGACACCCTCTTTGCCGACCTTCTGCATCGCTTCGGCAATCTTCTCGCCGATCGCAGTATCGGAGTTGGCGGAGATGGTGCCCACCTGGGTGATTGCAGTGTCATCCGCACAAGGGTTGGAGATGTTTTTCAGCTCTTCCACTGCAGTACCAACCGCCTTGTCGAGACCACGTTTCAGATCCATTGGGTTCATGCCGGCAGCAACTGCCTTCAACCCTTCGCGCAGCATGGCCTGAGCCAGTACGGTTGCGGTGGTGGTGCCATCACCCGCCACATCTGAGGTGTGGGACGCGACCTCTTTAACCATCTGCGCGCCCATGTTTTCAAACTTATCTGACAGCTCGATCTCTTTGGCTACGGAGACACCGTCTTTGGTTACGGTTGGCGCACCAAAGCTCTTCTCCAAAACCACATTACGGCCCTTGGGGCCCAGGGTAATCTTTACCGCATTAGCCAGCACGTTGACGCCAGCCAGCATGCGGGCACGGGAGTCATCACCAAATTTCACTTCTTTTGCCATGATATATTCCTTAAAAATAGATAGGTATTTGTCAATCTGCCAAAACCGGAGTGCAGCGAACTATCGCGCAGAACGGCTCAGCGGTTGCTTGATGGGTGGGGTTACGACTCCACCACGCCCATGATGTCCTCTTCGCGCATGACGAGAAGATCTTCACCCTCAACCTTCACCTCGGTACCGGAGTACTTGCCAAACAGTACGGTGTCACCAACCTGTACATCCAATGGACGGACATCACCATTTTCCAGGATCTTGCCTTTGCCAGCAGCCATAATCTCACCCAGAACAGGTTTCTCTGTAGCGGCATCTGGAAGGATGATGCCACCTGCGGTGGTGCGTTCCTCTTCTTTACGACGAACGATCACACGATCGTGCAGCGGACGAATATTCATTGATTGCTATCTCCGTAGTAGTAGCTGGATAAATTATTTTTACGCATTTCAGCGCGGTTGAGTAGTTAGCACTCACCGCAAGCGAGTGCTAATAATAGGGGCGAAATGTGCAGAGTCAAGGGGCGGACAGAAAAAAAATCATTATTCGCCCCGACGCATCTTCCCAGCACCATCACACGGCATGGGCAGGCCAGCTATAATCCTGAGATAATCACAACACGGATGCCGCAGATATGTCCCAGCAGATTAACACCATCATAGAAGGCCTCATTGCACAGAAAAGCCTCCTCCAGGATCTGGAGCGCGGAGAGGCTGACTCCCTGCAAAGGCTGATTCAAAGCAATGAATCGCTGCTTACTGAAGCAAAGGAAGCGCTACAGCAGAGGAGTGATTATCTGGACAGCATCCTCAGCTCTTCGGTTGACAGTGCCATTGTGGCCACCGATACGCACTTCCGCATCACCTACTTTAACCCCAAAGCGGAACAGCTGTTTGGGTGCAAGGCCGAAGAGGTCGTTGGCCGCACCGTGATGGAGATCCATGCGGACAGAGACATAAAATCCCAGCGCCTTGAAGATGCCATAGAGAGGGTTGCTAAAGAGGGGGAGCACTGCTTCTCATTTACCGCTCTATCGAGCGAAGGAGAGAGGCAGCTCGAAGCCAGGATTTCAAAAATCCTGGATCGGAATAAAGGCACCGTAGGCTATGCCTTTATATCCCGTGATGTCACGGAACAGCGGCAGGTTGAACAGGCCATCCACACCCTGATGGAGACGACCGCTGGCGCCATTGGGGACAAGTTTTTTGAAACCATCGTGCATCGCCTCTCTGCCTGGCTTAATCTGGATGTTACCCTGGTTGGCCTGCTCGAAAAGCCGGATCATGTCACCACCCTCTCCATGCAGATCGACGGCAAACCCGTCGCCAATACCACCTATGAGCTGAAAAATACCCCTTGCAACAAAGCCACATGCAGCGGCTACTGCTTTTACCCCAAGAACCTTACCCAGCTCTTTCCAAACAGTAAAATACTGACCCGGCTCAAGGCAGAGAGCTATGTCGGCATCCCGCTAAGAAACAGAGAGAACCAGACCATTGGCGTTCTCTGCGGCATCTCGCGCAAGGCGCTTGTCCTGCCCAAAAATACCAGGGAGGTTCTGAACATCATCGCCGCACGGGCCGGTGCCGAGCTGGAGCGGAAACTCTCTGAAGAGGAGCTGATGCTCGCCTCCCATGTATACGAGCACACCATTGAAGGGATTATGGTGACCGATGTAAAAGGGCGCATCCTCTCTGTAAACCCTGCCTTTACAGACATCACAGGCTACAGCGCAGAAGAGGCCATCGGCAACACCCCCCGGCTGCTTAAATCGAACAAACACGAACAGCCATTCTACAAGCAGATGTGGAAATCCATTATCACGCAAGGCTCCTGGAAAGGGGAGATATGGAACCGGCGCAAAAGCGGCGAGATCTACCCGGAGCGTCTGACCATCTCAACCATCAGAGACCCTGCGGGCAACGCCATCCGCTACACCGCCATCTTCTATGATATTACCGACATCAAGGAGAGCGAAGACAGGATCAGACATCGCGCCTTTCATGATCCACTCACAGAGCTGCCCAACCGGCTGCTGTTCCAGGATCGCCTGCTGCAAGCCATTGCCCACGCCAAAAGGAGCCATGATCAGCTGGCCATCATGTTTATGGATGTTGACCACTTCAAAAACCTCAACGACACGCTTGGGCACCACATGGGGGATATCTTCCTGCATCGACTCGCTGCTCAACTCAGCCAGATCATTCGCGTAGAGGATACCGTCTCACGCATGGGTGGCGATGAGTTCACCATCCTGCTGACCCAAATATCCAGCGAGGCCGATGCCGCCTCGATCGCCAACAAGATACTGGCTCTGTTCAAAACCCCATTCGATCTGGGCGGACACAACATCCACCTGGGTGCCAGCATCGGCATCGCACTCTACCCCAACGATGGCGACAACACCGACACGCTGATCAGAAATGCGGATACCGCCATGTATCACGCCAAAGAGCGCGGAAGAAACAACTATCAGTTCTTTACCCCAGAGATGGAGAGCCGCGTCAGGGAGCGCGTCATCCTGGAGGCTGACCTGAGAAAAGGGCTGGAGCGGGATGAGTTCAGCCTCTACTACCAACCCATCTACCACCTTAAGACCGAAACCGTGATGGGCTTCGAGGCGCTGATCCGCTGGCAGCACCCGGAGTCCGGCTTCATATCACCGGCAAAGTTTATCCCCATAGCCGAAGAGCGAGGCCTTATTGTCCCGATTGGGGAGTGGGTACTCAGAAAGGCCTGCCAGCAGCTGAATCACTGGAGCCAACAGCTCAACAACTCGCTCTACATGTCCATCAACATATCTGCGCATCAATTCACCAGAGAAGATTTCATGCGCACTGTGAATGAGCTGTTAAGCGAGTATGAATTCCGGCCGGAGCAACTCATCTTCGAGATCACAGAGACCGCAATGATGGACAACCTCGGCCACACCATCCAGACCCTGAAGCAGTTGCGGGCAATGGGCATCCAGATCGCCATGGATGACTTTGGCACCGGCTACTCCTCCTTTACCTACCTGAAGCAGCTGCCGATCGACATCCTGAAACTGGATCACACCTTCATGCGGGATGTGATGCACGACCCCGACTCTGCCGAGATTGCAGCAAGCATCATTGATCTGGCCAAGAAGCTGCGGCTCAATGTGATTGCAGAGGGGATTGAGACCGCAGAGCAGCTGGAGTTTCTTAAAAAACACCAATGCGCAAGGGGGCAGGGCTTTCTCTTCAGCAGGCCACTGCCTCAAAACGAGGCCAGAGAGCTACTTGTGTGAGTCATCCTCACGCCGATACTCTGCATCAATAATACGGGGGTCAGGGCGGGATTGCGGCGGCACAACCGGCCGGATCATGCTGCTGCGCTTGAGAAACCACAGCACCATGCCGCGACGAGCCGCAGGGATCAGACAGATAAAACCGATGGCATCGGTAATAAACCCCGGCAGCAACAGCGCCAAGCCGGCCAGCAGCAGCACCATCCCCTCCATCATCTCAACCGCCGGGATCTCACCCCGCCCCATGCTCTCCCGAACCCGCATGGCGGTGGTAAACCCCTGTATCCGCACCAGCACCCCACCCAGGGCGGCCGTAAACAGCACCAGCATCACGGTAGAAAAAGCGCCGATCTCAGCACCCACCTGTATCATGAAGTAGAGTTCAACGACCGGGGCACCAACAAAAAGCAGTAAAAATATAAAACCAGGGTTCATGGCAAAAATGGGTTATGAGCAGGATCAACACCATACCCTGACCTCTGTTCTCTGACAACTATCAGCTTTTTTCATATGCAGGCGGGACTAAAGTCCCGCCTGCATGCCCGTTTCTTTAGGGAGTGGGGCTTCGCCTAAAGCACCTGCCCTTGGTAGCCCCGCCATAGCTACCACCCCCATTATCCTGTATCTTTGCGCGATGCCAGCATCCGCCCTAATCACACTCTGCACCTGCCCCAGCCAGACCGTGGCGGAGGAGATTGCCAGCGCACTGGTTGAACAGGGGGTTGCGGCCTGCATCAACATCATCCCGGCCATCACCTCCATATATAAATGGCAAGGCCGGCTGGAGAGATCGGATGAGGTGCTGATGCTGATCAAAACCGACCGGTCACGCTACCCGGATCTCGAACAGGCACTCACCGCACTGCACCCCTATGAACTTCCAGAAATCATCGCTGTCCCTGTAGAGCAGGGCCTGGCCGGGTACCTGAACTGGGTTACACAATGCACCAAAAACTAGCAAAAAACCTTCTCCTCCTGCTTCTGCCACTGCTGATTTCACTCTCTGCACAGGCAGAGGGCTTTCTCTCCAGCCTGAAATTCGGCAGCAGCGACGAACCGCTGCGGGTAGAGGAGGCCTACCAGTTCAGTGCCGAAGTGGCCGGGCCACAACAGCTGCGCCTGCTGTGGCAGATTGCAGATGAGACCTATCTCTATCACGACAAGATCCAGCTACGGCTCATTGATGCCGACGGGGTCAGCATCGGCGACTATGGCCTGCCAGAGCCCCTCGTCAAACAAGACGCCCTGCGTATCGACGGCACCATTGGCGAGCTGCCCGTCTACTACGACGGCATCGAACTGCTGGTTCCACTCAACCGCAGCAGCACCGCAGCAACCACCATAGAGCTGGAGGTAAAATATCAGGGCTGCGCCGACCTTGGCATCTGCTACCCGCCCGTCACCGAACGAACCACGCTTGAACTGCCGGCTGTGGCAGCGCTGGCGGCAGCCACAGTCGCACCCAGCGGCACACCCGACTCGCCCCCCCCTGCCGTTGTCAAGGAAGAGATCGTAGCCGAACAGGATCGCCTGGCCAATATCCTGGTCAGCGAGAGTATCTGGCTGGTATTGGCCGTATTTTTTGGTGCCGGACTGGCACTGGCGCTCACCCCCTGCGTCTTCCCC
Source organism: Sedimenticola sp. (assembly GCA_026989135.1). Taxonomy (GTDB): domain Bacteria; phylum Pseudomonadota; class Gammaproteobacteria; order Chromatiales; family Chromatiaceae; genus WFXD01. The sequence continues at coordinate 12,590 of JALSJZ010000085.1, forward strand.
ATGATCCCCATCCTCTCCGGCATCATCGCCGGGCAGGGCGAAAAGATCACCCAAAGCCGGGGCTTCATCCTCTCGCTGGTCTATGTGCTGGCCATGGCCATCACCTACACCCTCATCGGCATTGCCGCAGGTCTGCTGGGTGGCAACCTGCAAGTGGCATTTCAAGACCCCTGGATACTAAGCGCCTTTGTCGCGGTTTTTATCTTTCTGGCGCTCTCCATGTTTGGCTTTTACGAACTGCAACTGCCACACAGGCTACAGACCAAGCTGACCGAGATGAGCAACCGGCAGCGCCGTGGAAGCCTGATTGGCGTTGCCATCATGGGCTTTCTCTCAGCCCTGATCGTAGGCCCCTGCGTGGCTCCCCCCCTGGCCGCAGCACTGATCGTGATTGGCCAGACCGGCGACTGGGTGCGCGGCGGCATCAGCCTGTTTGCACTCAGCATGGGCATGGGCACACCGCTGCTGATACTCGGCGCCTCTGCCGGAAAACTACTGCCCAAGGTCGGCCCCTGGATGGATGCCGTCAAGGCCGTATTCGGTGTCGGCCTGCTGGCCGTCGCCATTGTGATGCTGGAACGCATCATCCCACCATCAATCGCCATGGCACTGTGGGGCATCCTGCTGGTGGTCAGCGCCATCTACATGGGCGCCCTGCGCACCCTGCCGATCGAGGCCAGCGGCTGGGATCACCTGTGGAAAGGGCTGGGGGTGGTGTTGATGATCTATGGCGCACTGATGCTGGTGGGCACCGCCGCCGGTGGCAAGGATACCGTACAACCCCTGCGCGGCCTGGGGCTGGGCGCAACGACCGGCGCGGCAGCTCCGGCACATGCCGAGTTCAAGCTGATCAAAAGCGTGGCGGATCTTGACCGCGAACTCGCTGCTGCCAGCGCCCAGGGCAGGCCGGTCATGCTCGATTTCTATGCCGACTGGTGCGTCTCCTGCAAAGAGATGGAGCGTTACACCTTTTCCGATCCCAAGGTGATCCGCGTGCTCGCCAACTACCAGCTGTTACAGGCCGATGTCACCGCCTATGACGAGGCCGACAAGGCGCTGATCGAAGGGCGCTTCGGTCTGCCTGGCCCACCCGGCATCATCTTTTATAATCGCAAGGGGCAGGAGCGCCGCAACCACCGGCTGATTGGCTTTATGTCTGCCGATGAATTTGCCGCCCATGCGGAGCGGGCGCTCCAGTGAATCGGGTAAAAAAGCACGATCTGACCTTATCTTTCAACAAAACTGGACAAACCCCCGGATATTCTGCAAAATCCGCGCAATAGAGAACGGCAGCAGCAGCTGCCGGATTCAGCAGCTAAAACCTGAGTCGATAGCCATGTCCACCATCTTAGTCATCAATGGCCCAAACCTGAATCTGCTCGGCAGCCGCGAGCCTGCACTGTATGGCCGCGACACCCTCTATTCAATCCAGGCGCAGCTGGAGAGCCTTGCCCAGCAGGCCGGCCACCGGCTCAAGTTCATGCAGAGCAACGCCGAACATGAACTGGTGGAGCAGATCCACCAGGCACAACAAAACCAGGTTGCCTACATCATCATCAACCCCGCCGCGTTCACCCACACCAGTATCGCGTTGCGGGATGCACTACTGGGTACTGGCATCCCATTCATCGAGCTGCACCTCTCCAACGTGCATGCCCGGGAAAAATTTCGCCACCACTCCTATTTCTCTGACATCGCTCAAGGGATAATCTGCGGCCTTGGCGCCCAGGGTTATGAACTTGCCTTGCAGGCCGTTATCAAGCGGCTGGACGATGCAGACAGAAACGAAACCTAAGAGACAGGCCCTATCCAATGGATATCAGAAAAGTTAAAAAACTTATCGAACTGCTGGAAGAGTCCGATATTGCGGAGATCGAGATCCACGAAGGCGAGGAGTCCGTCCGCATCAGCAGAGCCAGCGCCTTTCCCGTTCAAACCACCCAGGTTGCCGCTGCTGCACCCAGTGCTCCAGCCGCTGCCCCGGCTCCCACAGCAGCTGAAGCTGAGCCAGAGCCCGAAGAGATCAGCGGCCATCAGATCACATCCCCCATGGTCGGCACCTTCTATCGTGCCGCCAGCCCTGGCAGCAAATCCTTTGTCGAAGAGGGGCAGCATGTCTCCCAGGGCGACACCCTCTGCATTATCGAGGCGATGAAGATCCTCAACCAGATCGAGTCGGACACAAGCGGGGTGGTAAAAAAGATATTGGCAGAGAACGGCCAGCCTATTGAGTACAACCAACCGCTGTTCATCATCGAATGAAAGAGAAAATCGTCATCGCCAACCGGGGCGAGATCGCACTCCGGATTCTACGCGCCTGCCGCGAGCTGGGCATCGGCACCGTTGCTGTCCACTCCGAGGCCGACCGCGACCTGAAACATGTCCGCCTGGCCGACGAGTCGGTCTGCATCGGCCCGGCCCCCTCCGTGGACAGCTATCTGCAGATACCCGCCATCATCAGCGCCGCCGAGGTGACCGACGCGGTAGCCATTCACCCCGGCTACGGCTTCCTCTCTGAGAATGCCGACTTCGCCGAACGCGTTGAAAACAGCGGCTTCACCTTCATCGGCCCCAGACCGGAAACCATCCGCATCATGGGTGACAAGATCAGGGCGATTGAGGAGATGAAGAGAGCCGGCGTCCCCTGCGTACCCGGGTCAGATGGCCCGCTGGGCAGCGACAGCGCACACACCCTGGATCTGGCTCGCAAGATCGGCTACCCGGTGATCATCAAGGCCTCTGGCGGCGGCGGCGGCCGTGGCATGCGGGTCGTCCACTCCGAGGCCACGCTGCTGAATGCCATCTCCCTGACCAAGAGCGAGGCGAGCGCCGCCTTTGGCAATGATGAAGTCTATATGGAGAAGTTCCTGGAGACGCCACGTCACATTGAGTTTCAGGTACTCGCCGACGAGCACGGCAACGCCATCCACCTGGGCGAGCGTGACTGCTCCATGCAGCGCCGCCACCAGAAGGTGGTCGAGGAGGCACCCGCCCCCGGCATCACCGAAGCGGTGCGCCAACAGATAGGCGAGCGCTGCGCCGAGGCCTGCCGCACCATCGGCTATCGCAGTGCCGGCACCTTCGAGTTTCTGTATGAAAATGACGAATTCTACTTTATCGAGATGAACACCCGCGTGCAGGTGGAGCACCCGGTGACCGAGATGATAACCGGTGTGGATATTGTCAAAGAGCAGATCCTCATCTCCGCCGGTGAAAAACTGCGTTATAAACAGGAAGATATTCAGATCAGAGGGCACGCCATCGAGTGCCGCATCAATGCCGAAGACCCCAATAACTTTATGCCCTGCCCCGGCACCATCACCCAGTTTCACCCCGCCGGCGGGCCGGGCATCCGCATCGACACCCACATCTACAACGGCTACACCGTGCCACAGTACTATGACTCCATGATCGGCAAGCTGATTGCCTATGGTTCAGACCGTGAAGCGGCGCTGGCACGCATGAACACCGCCCTGAGCGAGATGGTGATCGACGGCATCAAAACCAACATCCCGCTACAGCGGGACATCATCAGCGATGAGGGTTTCAAGGCGGGTGGCGTCAACATCCACTATCTGGAAAAGAAACTTGGACTTTAAAAGGGGCAAGGCTCAAGGTAAAAGGATCTATTATTGAACCTTGCCCCTTGAGCCTTGAACCTGTTGTTATGGCGTGGCTGCAACTCTCTCTCACCACCCCAAAAGAGCAAGCCCCCCTGATCGAGGCACTGTTTGAAAACATGGGCGCACACGCCATTACCCTGGGTGATGCCGGGGATGAACCCATCCTGGAGCCTGGCCTGGGAGAGACGCCACTGTGGCAGGCCACCACCATCACCGCACTATTTGAAGGCGACCGCAACCCGGATGAGCTGCGCAGCCTCATTAACCAGAGCCTGAATACCGACTGCTCCCGTCAACTGAAGATAGCGCGGCTGGAAGACCGGATCTGGGAGCGCGCCTGGCTGGCCGATTTCCACCCCATGCCATTTGGCCAGCGCCTCTGGGTCTGCCCGGCAGGTCAGCGCCCCGATGCAGACGATGCCATCATCCTGGAGCTGGATCCCGGACTCGCCTTTGGCACCGGCACCCACCCCACCACCGCACTCTGCCTGAGATGGCTCGACAGCATTGATCTAAAGGATCGAACCGTGATCGACTTTGGCTGCGGCTCCGGGATTCTGGCCGTCGCCGCACTGCTGCTGGGCGCCAAACAGGCCGTCGCTACAGACCACGACCCACAGGCGCTACAGGCCACCCTGGATAACGCCAGAAAGAACCGGGTGGAATCCAGGCTGGAGATCAAAGCGCCAGGCCAGCTGCCCGCCATGCAGGCCGACATCCTGCTGGCCAATATCCTGGCCGGCACGCTGGTTCAACTCGAACCGCTGCTGGCATCACGGGTAAAACCGGGAGGACGCATCCTCCTCTCTGGCATATTGATCGAGCAGGCCGAAGAGATTCGCCAGGCCTTCTGCGCCCATTTCGAGATGCGCCCCCCCACTGTTCAAAAGGAGTGGGTCGCACTGGAAGGAACAAGAAGATGCTGACCCGCTGCCCCAACTGCCACACCATCTTTCGCATTCGAGAGGATCAGCTCAAGATGGCCGATGGACTGGCGCACTGCTATCGCTGTGAACAGGTGTTCAATGCCCGTGAAAACCTCACTGAAACATCCACGGCAGCCAGACCGCCCAGCCAGCAGCCAACGCCTGCATCAGCAACCTTTGAAGGTGTCCACACCGCTGATACGATTCAATCCACCCAGGTCGAATCAGCAATAGCGGGCATTCAAAGAGAGATCACCCCTGCATCTTTGGCACAAGAGACAGAGAACACCGCCCCCCCTCACCCGGATACCCCTCCCCTCTCTATTGATGAGCTGCTGGCTCCACCCAAAAAGAGCAGGGGCTTTTTTGCCACACTCTTTTGGCTGCTGGCCAGCAGCGCGCTGCTGGCGGCAGCCGCACTGCAACTGGCATGGTTTGAGCGGGAAGAGGTCATCAAATACCCGGAAGGGCGCATGCTGCTGGAAAAGCTCTGCCACTACGCGAAGTGCCAGCTGCCGGAGCGGCGTGATCTCAGCCTTATCAAGATCACTCAGCGGCAGATCACCTCTCACCCAGAGCGGCACAACGCCCTGCTGGTGGAGCTGACCATCCAGAACCAGGCATCCTTCAGCCAGCCCTACCCGATACTGGAACTGGGTCTCTCAGCCACTGACGGGGCGCTGATTGCCCGCCGCAGTTTTTCACCGGCCGAATATCTTGATCCCGTCACAGCATCCAACCGGCTGATGCCCCCCGGCATACCCCGGCAGATCAGGATAGAGATCGAGGATCCCGGCGCCGATGTCACTGGATTTGAGTTTAATTTTTTCTGAATCCGTGAACAAACCGGCATTTCACCCACCGCACATAAGCATTTGATTTGCATGGAGTTGCACTTTTAATATCTCCTTCATTGTTATATTTTTCAATGGCTTAACAACGCCATAAAGAACCTCCACAAGCACTTTGCCTGCCCGCTTTTTAGGCGTAATATGTATCCCCCTTTTTGCCGCTCTCCGGCAAACAATAAAAACCCAGATCCAGTATGCGCATTGGCCCTTATCAGTTAGAGAACAACCTCATCGTTGCACCTATGGCCGGGGTTACCGACCTGCCGTTTCGCCGCCTTTGCCGATCCCTTGGCGCAGGCATGGCGGTATCCGAGATGGTCTCATCCGACTCCACCCTCTGGGGCAACCCAAAAACCCTGCGACGGCTGATGCGCGAGGGTGAGCCGGCACCGATCTCTGTGCAGATTCTGGGGTCTGACCCCAAAAAGATGGCCGCTGCCGCACGCATCAATGTAGAGCAGGGTGCCCAGATCATCGACATCAACATGGGCTGTCCGGCCAAAAAGGTCTGCAAGGTAAACGCCGGCTCTGCCTTGTTGAAAGATGAACCCCTGGTACAGCAGATCCTGGAATCAGTGGTTGAGGCAATTGATGTCCCCGTCACCCTGAAGATCCGCACCGGCTGGGATGCTGAGCATCGCAACGGCGTCACCATCGCCCGCATCGCCGAGCAGGCCGGCATTCAGGCACTGGCTGTGCATGGGCGCACCCGTGCCTGTGGCTTTTCCGGTGAAGCCGAGCTGGAGACCATCCGCCAGATCAAGCAGGCGATCCGCATCCCGGTGATCGCCAATGGCGACATCCGCACACCAGAGCGGGCCAAAGAGGTACTGGAGCTGACCCAGGCCGATGGACTCATGATTGGCCGCGCTGC
>JALSJZ010000086.1 GCA_026989135.1 Sedimenticola sp.
CCGTGGCTCTCGCCAAAGGATGTCACAGTGAAGAGTTTTCCGATGCTATTTCCAGACATGGCTTTTTTTCTTGACCCGTAGATGAGGCTTGCGCCGGGGACGAAATATTATCACATCAGCAACCTAGAAAGATCAGTTGGGTTGGAGAGAAGCCGTGCGAATTCAACCTGTCTGTGAAGGGTCACAAAGCGTCTTCTCACAGATAGCCGACAGACGCTGGCCATAGTTGTCCCATGAAAAATGGGTGGCATACTCAATGCAGCACTGCGCAGAAAGTGCCTTACCCGGCGTGTTCAGCCCGCGAATTACCGCCTGGGAAAAGGCGCTATAATTCTCTGGCTCTACCAGATAACCCGTCACGCCATCCTTGACTGCATCCGGCACGCCACCGCTGTTGAAGGCGATAGTCGGCACCCCGTGGGCAGCGGCCTCAATCGCCACCATCCCGAAACCCTCCACATCTCCCGGCAGATCCAGTACCGGAAAGATATGCAGAGAGGCAATGGAGAAGAGCTGCTCCAGCAGCTCATCGGAGAGGCGACCCAGCAGCTTCACATGCCCCTGCATGCCCGTCTCCACGATAGCCTGCTGAAGATCCGTTTCAATCCCCTCCTTTTTAAGTGGTGATGACTCTGAAGCCGCACCAACCACCAAAAAGAGCAGATCAGGCTCTGATTGCACAATTTCAGGCAGCGCATAGCGGATAAACTCAGGGAGCCCTTTGCGTCGAATCAGCCGACCCACCGCCAGCAGAACCCTCTTTCCTTGCAGATTAAAACCCAATTGAGGCGGCGGCAGCTCTGAGGGTTGCCGGGGCAGTGTAACCCCTGGATGCAGTATCTCTATCTGTTTTTCCAAAACCCCGGCAGAGCGTGCCAGTCTGGCGGTATTGGCGCTGTTGGCAATCACCCTGTCTGAGCGGCAGATTGCCGGCACAAAGCCGATTTGATAGAGGTGACTGGGATAGATGATATCCAGCCCGTGTACGAAAGTAACCGTAGCTGCGCCGCTGCAGCGGGCGGCAATTCGGGCTGGCAGTGCGGTGACACCACTTCCCGCAATGATCAAGTCAGGTTTCCACTGGCGTGACAGTCGACAGGCCTCAAAGCAGCTGCGCAACAGATAGCGCAATGATGAGGCTGTTGAAACGGCTGTAAAAGGGCTGCCCAGGGCATAATCACCACACCCTTTGGGGCCAAGCAGCATCGTCTCATAGCGATCAGAGAGTGACTCAAAGGCATGGTAGTTCAGCCGCTCCATCCCCCCTGTCAGCGGTGGAAAGTTTCGGGTAATGAAGAGGATACGTTTTTTCAACTGCCAGCCTCGCGTGCTGATTCAAACAGGGCTTTGTATTGATCCACCATGCGTGCAAGTGTGAACCGCTCCTCTACCCGTGCGCGGTTAAACTCCCCCATGCTGCGGCAGAGCTGTGGATCACCCCGCAGCTTTTCAAAGGCCTCTGCATACTGCTCGATCTGCCCTATTTCAGATAAAAAGCCGCCCTCTCCATCCTCCACCAGTTCCGGGATTCCCGAACAGTCATTACCCACAACCGGCAGGCCGCAGGCCATCGCCTCAAGCACGGCCAGCGGACACCCCTCTCGCACAGAGGGTATGAACAACGCATCTACTGAAGCGTAAAGCTCATGCATCTTTTCATAGGGAATCACCCCAATGGCAGCCATGCTGCCTGAACCAGCAGCCCCTGCATCCAGCTCCCCGCCACCCACGTACTGGATCTCATAATCGGTGCCCAGTCTGTTGGCCAGTGGAGCAATCATATCCGCCCCCTTTTTTCTGGTTAGTTTGCCGCAAAAGAGGATACGGAAGGGGTGTTTTCTATGTGGGGTATCGAATATCGGCTGAAAGCGTTGCTCATCAATGCCGTTATAGATCACCTGAATATCCATTGGGCGCTTCAGATGTGGTTGCAACTTGTCTGCAATGTATTGGCTGACCGCAGTGATCCGGTCTGCCATTGCCAGGGAGCGGTTCAGAAACCAGCGCAGATCGGTACGATAATGAAGGCGTTGCAGAGGTGATGAGTAGAATTCCAGAAAGGGATCCAGCGAATAGCCGTGAGCTGTAGCCACCAGTGGCAGACCAGGGCGCTTCAAAAAGCAGGCATAATTGAGTTCGGTGTGGATAAGATCCAGCTGGCGGCCACGGGCAAACCAGGGCAGGCTGATCGGCAGCAGTGTCCACCAGGGGGAGTAGCTGCGCACGCAATACCCTGGCAGCTGTGCCGCTAACTGCTGATGTAGCACACAGGCACCATTCCCACTTGGCATCGGACTTACTATTTTCAACCCTGACCTCTTAAACCCGCTACACTGAATATATATGAGTTGAGATACGCCTTCACGCACTTTTGGAAAGAAGTACCATGCAACATACCCTGCTGTTTTTTCTATCTTTTACCCTGGTGGCATGCGGTGCAAATATTGATGTGCGCACACCAATCCCCCATGAACTCATCAGTGATAGCGAAAAAGGGGGATACCGCAGCATTAACATTAGAGCAGATGAGGCGGAGGCATCAAGCGGTTTTATCCGTACACTCTCCGACAACCTGCGGCAACATCTGTCAGAGCTTGCGCTCTACCCCAAAAAAGAGGGGTCACTGAAGGTTCGTATTCAGATCATTGGCTATGAGATTAATGGAGGAACCTCCCGCGAAGTGATGGGGGTGCTTGCCGGAGCCGATGAGGTCAAATCCAGGGTTCAGGTTGTCAATACAGCGACAGACCAGGTTGTTGGCGAATCAATCATCCTCACCAGTAGTGCTATGGCTTACGGGCAGAAGGCGATGGCCTGGGTGCATGCAGATGATATTGTCACCTTCCTTTCCACAGCGGATTAATGTGATTGAATATAACCTAAATCCTGCAAGTGCTCGCACTCACATGGCACAAGCTATTGATCCGTATAGCGATATGAAAC
>JALSJZ010000087.1 GCA_026989135.1 Sedimenticola sp.
TACTCCCCTTTACCGTCGATGCCGAGAATCGCGGTCTTCTCCTTGAATCCACTCAGGTGATAGGCGCTGCTGGCATGTGCCAGATGGTGCTCTACCGCCTCGATCCGCACCTTGCCGCCGCCAATATTGAGATCTGAGATCAGCTTGTTGAGCTGAACCATGTTGCGGTGATGCCGTCGGTTGCCGTTGAACAGCGCCGTCAGCGCCCGATCCGGGGCGTACCAGTGGCGGGCGGCATAGTGCCAGCGGGCAGGGCTGCTGAGGGGGATCTCGGCATGGGGGAAGGCCACCACATTGACATCCTCCGGGCGAATACCGGCAAACTCCAGACAGAAGCGGGGTGCCTCATAGGGGAAACGCCCCTTGGCGTGCTTGTCGCGGATGAAACGCTCTTCCTCCGCCGCTGCGACCAGTTTGCCGTCGATAAAAAGCGCCGCCGAGGGATCGTGGCCGACTGCGCCGGATATGCCCAGAACTATCATTGAGTGGATTCTTTTCTGATTGATTGAAACAAGATCGCCAATTTTGCCAGCGATTGGGGTTTGGTGCGAGTTTTAATCCGTAGCCTTGCACCTTGGAAACAGCTGCTCAATCTCTGGCATCTTTTTCCAATTACGCATAAAGCGTTGCAGATCTCTCTTCCAGGCCTTTTTGAAAGAGAGTTTATCTCTGTGCTGCTGCATGGCATCCAGGTCGATCAGTAGCGGCCTGCCATCTGCAATCAGGATATTGGTCGCCTTCAGATCGCCATGACTGATCTGCTGGGTCTCCAGCTGCATAAAGAGTGCCGTAATCTTTTTGGCCATCTCTGCCTTCTCATCCATTGAAACGGCAGGCTGCTGAAACCAGCTCAATGCATTAACATCATCCACTGCTTCAGCCAGAAAATAGGCAATAGGCTGTAGTGGGCCTCGCTTTATCTTTACCACTGCGATTGGTTTAGGGGTGGCGATGCCGTAAAAGAGCAGTCGGTGTGCATTCTCCCAGGAGACCATCGCCCTGCCGGGGCGAATACTGAGTTTGAGACCATGCAGCAACCCTTTGACATTGTAGCGTTTGATCACCAGCTTCTGGCTGCCAGCCCTTGTCGCCCAGACGGTGCAGGTGTTGCCATTCTTTAACGCCTGCGCTCTGCCGGGGAAGGAGGCATCCAGGTCAGCCAAGAGCCTATCCAGCTCCAGCCCGGAGGCATCACGGGCAATCACTTCAAAGCGTTTGGCTGTTTTATGGCAGATAAAGGCACTGCACTCTCTGAACAGCTTGTTGTGATACCCACTCCAGCGCCGGTTACGAGCCTGCCTGACTCGCTGTAACAGGTCATCGCTATCCGGAGCTTGATGCCACTCCCGCTCATTCAGATAGCATGCGTACAGCTCCGGGATCTGTGACTCCCACTCAGGAAGGAGCTGTGCAATGAAGAGCGCCAGGTTATCCAGTGAAGCTGACTGCTCCTGCCCTGTGGGCAACCTCTTTACCCCATCACCATCCAGGCTGAAGATATTGTCGCCCGACAGCATAAAGTTGCCCAGGTGAAGATCCATCTGGCAGATACCTGCACGGTGGTGGCTGGCCAGCAGGATGACCATCTTCTGCAACAGCTGAAGCCTGTCGTTATTATCTGCCTCATCCCAAACGCTATTTACGCTTCTTGCATTTGGGATTGCCGCCGTGATAATGACCGGCCAATTGCAACCCTGCTCACTGCCCGAATAGAGTAGCTCTGGGGTCAGGATGCCCTGCTGCTGAAAGGCATGGATACCATCCAGCTCACGCTGCCAGTGCACCTTTGCCCGCCTGGCGCTGAGATAGAATTTGGCAAAAACAGGCTGCCCCTCCAGCTCAGCCTGCCAGACCTCTCGCCGTCCAGATAGTAAGCGTACCAGCCGCAGACCCTTGAGCTGCCGGCCATCCTTTAGCTGGAATAGCTTGCCACAACTCATTCAGCAGCCTCTTCAGGCAAGGGTTGAGTGCGATACAGGGCATCACCCCGCTGCTGCACAGCCTTCAGAAATGCCGCCTTATCAACTAAAATCTGGCGCAACGGCTGTCTGAAATAGACCCGCAGAAAGCGCAACAGATCCCGCTGGGTCAGTCCGATCTCCATGGATGAGAAGTGCAGTGAGCCGACATCCTTCACCACCCAGCGCAGTGGTGTCCGCTTACGGATCTGCACCCGGTGCAGGTCGATCAGATGCAGGTGCAGTGACTCATCCCGGCCATCCCACGGCAGCTGTAGCAAAAAGTGGCAGATGTAGAGATCCCGATGATTCACTCCATTTTCGTGCAGGCGGCGAGCCATCTCTGCCACCCGCTCAATCAGCGCCCTTTTTTGGGTAAAGGGTGGCGGCTTTTCTGGCCAGTCACGGCAGTAGTCTTCCAGGCTGGTACAACCTGCCAGCTCTTCAGTAATGACAAAGGATTGCTGCCGCGCAGGGTTCAGCCCCGTCTGCCCATAGCCTGCCAGCTGCATCGTCTCCACACCCAGCTGCTCCAGTTTTTGGATCGCCTGCCACTCATTTTTTGCCCCCAGCACCGGCAGACGCAGGCTGGTGAAGTTCTTGATAATCTCACGCCAGCCAACACCCCAGTGCAGCTTGAGATAGAAGCCCTGCCTCCCACATTCAAAACGCAGTGTACGGCGGTTGGCACCGGGAGGTTCGCGGTAGATCTCGCCAGTGATTCTGAATATCTCCGCCATGTCAGGAACGCGCTCCCCCCAGGCTGCGAGAAATTTGGGTGCAAACCAGATCACTTGCTGTATGCCTGCTTCAGGATAAGGCTCGCCGCCAATGTCGGCATGCTGTAGAGATCTTCGGTTTGGCCGTATTGGATACCACAGCTGCGCCACTGCTCGCGCTGAGGCGAGTCCAGCATCTCTGCCAGATCCCGATTCAGTTGCGCCTGCTCAAAGGGTGCAGGCAGCACACGGCCACCACCACTCTTTTCCACATGGAAGGCGTAGCCACAGCTGGCTGTGGTCAGCACTGGCAGGCCGGCCACCAGTGCCTCCAGCAATACCGTGCCGGTATTTTCGGTGTAGGCGGGGTGGATCAGCAGGTCGCCTCCCTGTAAAAACCGGGGCACATCATCCCGGCCAGAGATAATCTCAAACTGCTGCGCCAGCCCCAGCCGTTTTGCCATTTTGATAAAGGGCTTTGGGTTGTCACTGCCCATGGCGATCAGGCGGGTGCGTGATCTTTGTTGCTCCGGCAGGGCTTTAATGGCCTTTAGCGTGCGATCCAGCCCCTTGGTTTTAAAACCGGAACCTATCGCCAGCAGCAATCGATCATCCTCTGCCAGGCCAAACTCATGGCGGAACTCTTTTCTGATTTCAGCAGCATTGGGGGGCGCCTGGCGATCTTTGCTGATGCCGGGCGGCAGCAGATGCAGCCGCTCTGTGGGCGTATTGTAGTGATGCTGAAAATCTCTCTGCTGGGTGGGTGAGATCAACAGCGCCTGGGTCTTTGAACCAGAACCAAAAACCGCCTCTTCAAACTCCAGAAAATGTCGGTAACGTGGGCCAAATCGAATCCATTTGCTGCGATGTGACAGCTTCTCTCTGAAGCAGCTGTCGGCTGCATAATAGATGTCCAGCCCCGGCATGCGGTTGAAACCGATAACACAATCAACGCCCTCATCGACAAACCGGCCCTGCAATGCCTGGTGAAATGCCCGGTACTTTGCATAATTGGTCAACCGCTCTATGTCCGCCTGATGCACCGAAAAACCCTGCGGAATCTCGCCCTCCCAGGTCAGACAGTAGATATGGATCTCATGCCCCCAGGATTGACACTCCTGCGCAATGCGGCGCATATCGCGCTGCAAACCACCAAAGGGGAAATACTTGAACAGGACAAAGGCCAGCTTCATGCTGCCGTCCATTGTATCTGTTTTTGGAAAGACTCCCAGACAACGATTGGCGAAAGTTGTTCATAGCAGGCGGGCTGCACACGGGATTCACCCGTATAGTTACAGACCCGTTTGAGGCAGGGGGCACAGGGGAATTCTGCCACCAGATTTTGATGCTGTGAGCCGATCACCCCGGTCAGATCTGCACGGGTGGAACCATAGATCGTAACACCCGGAACGCTCAGTGCAGCCGCCAGATGACTGAGACCGCTATCCAGCCCCACCACACCTGTAGCACCTCGCAGCTCCTGCATCAGTTCTGTCAGGCTCATTTGGGGCAGGATTTGAACTGCCGGGTGATCTGCCGCCAGCCGTTCAGCGCGCAGTCGTTCTTCATCGCTACCCCAGGGCAGGTGGATTGCCAGCCCCTGCTGAGTGGCCAGTACAATCAGCTCTGCCCAATAGAGCTCCGGCCAATGCTTGCTGGGCCAGGTGGTGCCGTGCAAAAAGACCAGATAGGGGGAGCGCCCGGTTTGAATCTGGTCTTGCTGAGCCAAGCCATATTCTGGCACGGTTTCCGGCCGCTTGTAATTCAGGGCTTGAGCAAATAGCTGCCGCACACGCACTATGGCATGTTGCTCGCGGGAGATGGAATGGCATTGCCCATAGGTGAGAGCCACCCAGGGGTCGCGTGCCGAGTTGCGGTCATAGCCGGTGCGTGATCCTTTGGCCAGCATCGCCACCAGGGCGCTTTTGAACATCAGCCCCTGGGCATCGATGATGAGATCATAGCTGTCCAGGCGCAGGCTCCGCAGAAAGATGTGAACCTCTCCTCTACTGAAGGCAGCTCCCCAGCCCTTGCGCCAACGCCGCAGGGCAATGGGAATAACCCGTTGTACCGCCGGGTGGGCAGCGGGAATCTCAGCGAAAGCCTCTTCCACTACCCAGTCAAAACGGATCTCAGGGATGGCAGCAGCGGCATCTGTCACCGCTGGCAGGGTGTGGATCACATCCCCCAGTGACGAGGTTTTTACGATGAGCACCCTCACGTGAGCACCCCGGTTAGAGCCTCCTCTACCTGATCCACGGCAAGCTCCTCCAGACATTTGAGATGCCCCTTGGGGCACTCCCGCTTGAAACAGGGGCTGCAATCGAGGTCAAGGCTGACCACCTGTGAACGGCTGTTGAGTGGTGGCGTAAAACCGGGATCAGAGGAGCCATAGACGGCCACCAGTGGGCGGTTCAGCGCTGCGGCCACATGCATCAGACCGGAGTCGTTACTCACCACCGCATCGGCCAGTGAGAGCAGATCCACCGCCTGTGCCAGTGAGGTGCGACCACTGAGATCGACCCCGCCCCCGCTCTGTTCGATGATTTTGGCGCAGACGGGTTGATCCCTGACCGAACCAAACAGCCACAGATCCCACCCCTGCTTCATCTTGCGGGCAGCCAGCTCGGCATAGTGCTGTTCTGGCCAGCGTTTGGCGGGGCCAAATTCAGCGCCTGGGCAGAGTGCCAGCACCGGCCTGCTCTTCTCTCCCATCCCCAGATCCTGCATTGCCTGTTCAGCAGCGGTTGGATCAACCTGTAGCCTGGGTGTGGGTATTGGTGGAACCCCCGGAAAATCGGCTGCCAGCCCCAAGGCCACAAAGCGCTGCACTGTCATGGTGAGGTGGGTCTTGTCCAGCTTGCGGAGATCATTGAGCAGGCCGTAGCGCATCTCGCCCAGCCAGCCGGTGCGCCGCGGGATGTTGGCCCAGAACGGAGTGAGTGCTGACTTCAGGGAGTTGGGCAGCAGGATGGCCTGGTCATAATGACGATCCCGTAGCGCATGGCCCAGCCGCCAGCGGGTTTTGAGATCAAGCCTGCCGTGACCCAGTGGCATCTCGATGGCACCAGCGACCTCTGGCATTCGCTCCAGCAGAGGCAGGCTCCAGCCAGGGGCCAACACCTCGATCTGTGGCTCGGGATCACGCAGTTTGAGGGTGATAAACAGGCTCTGAGCCATCACCATGTCACCGACCCAGGAGGGGCCGACGACCAGTACCTTGGGTTGGCTATCAGTCTGAATCGAAATCCACCTGCTGATAGAGATCCGACAGCGCCAGGGATATCTCCATGCTGGTAACCTTTATCTCCATCTCTGTGCCACTGGCCTCGGCCAGGTGCCAGGTGCCGTTGGTGTCACGCTCAAACAGCTCGGCATGGGCACGATCCTGGTTAAGCAGCAGATAGGATCGCAGGGATGGGATGGAGCGATAGTGTTCAAATTTGAGGCCGCGATCATAGGACTCGGTGCTGTCTGACAGCACCTCAATGATACAGAGCGGCTCCTCGACATAGAGCTTGCTGCGCCGCCCCTCTTCGCAGAGTACCATAACATCCGGGTAGCAAAATTTATCCTGTTCGGTGATGCGCAGCTTCATATCAGATCCGTAGACCCGGCATGGCCTGTTTCGCAGAGCACTCAGCATAGCAGCTATAGTACTGGCAGAAATCAGCGCATGCCGTTCCGTGCCTCCCGTCATGGCAAACACTTCACCTGCTATATATTCAAAGCGCTGATCCTGCTCCTGCTCCAGGGCAAAATAGTCATCGTGACTCAAGGGTTGTGTGGGTAATGCTTCAGCCATTGCTCTGCTCCTCCGGGGTTATACCAGCGTCAGCCACTCCGGGCGCTCATCCCGGCGGCCATGCACCTGATCGAAATAGAGGCTCTGCAGCCGTTCGGTGATCGGGCCGCGGCCACCATTGCCGATGGTGCGGTTATCCACCTCGCGGATCGGTGTCACCTCTGCCGCTGTTCCAGTAAAGAATAGCTCATCAGCGATGTAGACCTCATCGCGGGTGATGCGCTTCTCTTTTACCGGGATGCCCAGCTCATCTGCCAGCTGAAAAATGGTATTGCGCGTGATGCCGTCCAGCGCAGAGGTGAGATCCGGTGTGACCAGCGTGCCATCGACCACCAGGAAGATATTTTCACCACTCCCTTCGGCCACATAGCCTTCGGTATCCAGCAGCATCGCCTCATCATAACCGCAGGAGATCGCCTCTTGCAGCGCCAGCATGGAGTTCATGTAGTTGCCGTTGGCCTTGGCCTTGCACATGGTGACGTTGACGTGATGACGGCTGAAGGAGGAGGTGCGGATACGGATGCCTTTCTGCATATTCTCCTCGCCCAGATAGGCACCCCACTCCCAGGCGGCGACCATAGTATGAACCTTGAGGTTGTCGGCGCGCAGCCCCATCCCCTCAGAGCCGTAGAAGCACATGGGACGGATATAGGCGGAGTCCAGATTATTCTCACGCACCACTGCTCGCTGTATCTCGTCCAGCTCTTCGGCGCTATGGTTCATCGGCATACCGAGGATATGGGCAGAGCGCAGCAGCCGAACAGAGTGATCACGCAGACGGAAGATGGCAGCACCTTTGTCTGTTTTGTAGGCGCGCACACCCTCAAACACCCCCATGCCATAGTGCAGGGTGTGGGTTAGAACATGGATCTTTGCCTCGCGCCAGGGCACCATTTCACCATCCAGCCAGATAACCCCGTCACGATCAGCCATTGTAGACATCAACTTTTCTCCGAAAACAGTTATTAATCGCGGCAGGGCGCCATAAGGGATTGCCATACCGACCTGACCAGATTGCGCTCCTCGACCAGCTCGTCATCCGCCACCAGCGCCGGTACATCCTGCAGGCTTTTGCGGTGTGAGGCAGTGCGCAACACACGGTAGGCGTCGGCCAGCTGCTCTGCCGCCTCACCAGCCATCAGCCGATGACGGGAGAGCCCTTCAAGCAGGCGGATATTGTCCGTCCACTCCAGCAGGTCGGGGTATTGATACGCCCACCGCAGAACCGCATATTGAACCATAAATTCAATATCTGCGATACCGCCGACCCCCTGCTTCAGGTCAAACTGACCGGCAGTCGTCTTGTCCAGCGACTGGCGCATCTTTTCGCGCATCTCCACCACCTCCAACCGCAGCTGTTCCGGGTCGCGCTGGCGTGAAAGCACCTGCTGGCGGATGCGTCTGAATTCATCAATCACCTTTTTATCACCCGCCACCGGGCGGGCGCGCAGCAGCGCCTGGTGCTCCCAGGTCCAGGCATCCTCTTGCTGGTAGCTCTCGAAGGTCTTCAGCGAACAGACCAGCATGCCGGAATCGCCATTGGGACGCAGCCGCATGTCGGCCTCGTAGAGCATGCCGGAGGGGGTGCGGGTGGTAAACATGTAGACTATGCGTTGGCCCAGTCGGATATAGAAGACATCGTTGCCGATGGGGCGTGAGCCATCGGTCATGCCATTGGGGTTCTGGCTACCGTGCAGAAAGACCAGATCCAGATCCGAGCTGTAGCCCAGTTCAACCCCCCCCAGCTTGCCGTAGCCGATTACCGCAAAGCCGCTATCCTCTCCCTGCAGATCGGCCGGTCGGCCGTGGGTGAGGAGCAGCTTGTCCCAGGTCAGCCGCAATACCCGCGCAGTGACCACCTCGGCGATCTCGGTCAGATAGTCACTGACCACCATCAGCGGGATCACCCCGGTCACATCGGCCGCCGCCACCCGCAGCTTGTTGCTCTGGGCAAACTGGCGCAGTGACTCCATCTGCTGCTCCAGGTCATCCACCGCCAGCGGTACCAGCAGGTTGTCCAGCTCCTGCTCCAGCGCCTCCCGGTGCAGCGGTTCGTAGAGCCGCCGGGGATCCAGTAGCTCATCCAGCAGCACAGGGTGGCGGGTCAGCTGGCGGCTGATCCAGAGGCTCTGGGCACTGAGGCGCACCAGCTGCGACAGCGCCAGCGGCCGCTCCACCAGCAGTGCAATATAGGCTGTACGCCGGGCGATGGCTTCGATCAGCGGTGTCAGCCGTCCCAGCAGCTGATCCGGCTCGCCGGTCTGGCCAATCGCCTCCAACAGCAGGGGGATCAGCTGATCCAGTCGCGCCCGACCGCGCGCACCCAAGGCGCGGCAGGCGTGGGAGCCGTGCAGCTGATACAGCCGTTCCAGGCTCTCGGCCGGGTGCTGAAAACCGATGCCGGCCAGGATCTCGTGTGCCTCTTCCGCCTCCAGCTGCCCCTGCCACAGCGCGATCAGCGCCAGCTGCTCCGCCTCGGTTTCGGTCTGGGGGGCGGCAAATACCTGGTCGAACTGCGACTGCACCCGCTGGCGGTGCCGCTCCAGCTCGGTATAAAAACCCTCCCAGTCGGCAAAATCCATGCTGCGCGCCAACCGCAGCCGCCCCAGTTCATCCTCGGGCAGGCTGTGGGTCTGTTGATCCTGCCAGGCCTGCAGGCGGTTCTCTGCCCGACGCAGAAAGCCGTAGGCCTCAGTCAGCTCCCGCACTACGAAGGGGGGCAACAGATTCCGCTCTCCCAGCAGCCGGAGCACCGCCAGGATGGAGCGGGTCTGCAACTCAGGGTCTCGCCCCCCCCGCACCAGCTGGAAGGCCTGGCCGATGAATTCGATCTCGCGAATGCCTCCCGGCCCCAATTTGATGTTGTCCGCCAGCCCCTTGCGCTTCAGCTCCTGACTGATCAGCCCCTTCATATCCCGGATCGATTCGATCACCCCAAAGTCAAGGTAGCGGCGGTAGACAAAGGGTTTGAGCATCGCCATCAGCTCGACCCCGGTTTCGTGATCACCGGCCACCACCCGCGCCTTGATCATGGCGTAGCGTTCCCAGCCGCGCGCCTGGGTCTGATAGTAGCCCTCCATCGCAGCGAAGCTCATCACCAGCGGGCCGGAGTCACCAAAGGGACGCAGCCGCACATCGACCCGGAAGACGAAGCCGTCGGCATCCTGCTGGTTCAGCAGCTGCACCAGCCGCTGGCAGAGACGCAGGAAGAACTGCTCATTGCTGAGGGGACGGCGTGCGCCCTCCACCTCGCCATGCGAAGGGAAAGCAAAGATCAGGTCGATGTCAGAGGAGAGATTCAGCTCGCGCGCGCCCAGCTTGCCCATGCCCAGCACCACCAGCCGCTGCTGGACGCCGACCTTGTCGCGCGGTATCCCCTGCTCGGCGCAGGCCCAGTCGTAGAGTTTCATCAGCGTCTCATCGATGCAGGCATCGGCCAGGGCGCTCAGATCCTCCAGCGTCTCCTCCAGCGGTGCCAGCCGAGCCAGATCCCGCCAGATGATCCGCACCATCTGATAGCGGCGAAACTGGCGCAGTTTCTTGGCCAGTGCCGCCTCATCTGCCACCCCGTCCAGCGCCTGCTGCAGCTGCTGGACGACCCTTCCGGCGGGACAGGCACTGTAGAGGTCACCCGATGCCAGCAGCGCAACCAGCAGCCTGGGATCACGCAGACAGCTCTGGGCCACGTAGTCGCTCCCCTCCCAGACCCGTTTCAGGGTGCGGATCAGAGCCGCATCATCAGGAACGGAGAGCCCCTCTGCCGCTGCCGATCTGCACCAGGTTTGCCATAGTTTCTCGCTGCGATCCACGAGCTCATTCATTGTGCTGGAGTTCATGCAGAGAGCTTAACCCGAATGGGCATTCTTCGCATATCCCTGTAGAATTTTCTGCATGCGCCCAACTGCCTTCTGAAGGTGACCTACCCCATGAACTATAATCTTGTGCTCTCCGAGCTGGAGCAGGCCTCAACATTCGAACTCTTTCGCCTGCGGGCCGCCATCAGCACACTGCTGGAGGATCCCACTCGAATTGCCATAATCAAGAACCAGTTACGCCCCGGCATGGAGATCAGCTATTTTGATGAACAGCAGAACCGGCTGATAAACGCCAGGCTGTTGCAGGTACGCAAAACCCGCGCCTCAGTTCAAGAGAGCGAATCGGGCAAGCGCTGGACTATCCCACTCTACATGATCAATCTGGAACAGAGCGACACCGATCTCGCCCCGCGAAAGCAGGGGGTTGACCGGCTCTCACTGCGCATTGATGACCGGGTGGGATTCAGAGGCAAAAACCATGAGGAGCTGTTCGGCACCGTTATCAAGCTCAACCCCAAACGAGCCAAGGTCAGGGTGGGCACCACGATTTGGAACGTGCCCTACAGCATGCTGTTCACCGTTATTGATGGTGAACAGGGTGCCGATCTTTTTATACCAGCCACTCTGCCCGACCGGTAGGCTCCAATAATCAGGATCTATGCCATATTGAGTGGGTAACGAATTGACACAGACGCCTATATGGATATAGGTGGTAGAGCACCAAAAGTAGGCGCTTTAGGCGACGCAGGAGCAGTTGCCGAGACCACAGAGAGCGCAGAGATTTAGCCTCTGAGGGTTTGATTTTACGCTGCTGATAGCTCCCCCTGTTTACAGGGTGGAGAGTATTGTTGACTCTTACAAAGATAACTCTGCGGCCTCTGTGTTCTCTGTGTCTAAAGAATAGCTGAGCTACCCACTCAATATGACATGGACCCAATAATCAACTGAAACCACCCCAGGAAATCAAATGAAATACAAAGACCTGCGCGATTTTATCAAAAAGCTAGAGGCGGAGGGCGAGCTCAAACGCATCAGCATGGTGGTCGACCCCAATCTGGAGATCACCGAGATCTGTGACCGCACCCTGCGTGCCGGTGGCCCTGCGCTGCTTTTTGAAAAGGTCAAAGGCTCAGAATTTCCACTGCTGGCCAACCTATTTGGCACCCCTCACCGGGTTGCAATGGGGATGGGCGAAGAGAGCGTCGCGGCACTGCGCGAGGTTGGCAAGCTGCTCTCCATATTGAAGGAACCGGACCCACCCAAGGGGATGAAGGATGCGCTGAGCAAGCTCCCAATGTATCGCAAGGTGCTGGATATGGCACCCAAGGAGCTGAAACGCGCACCCTGTCAGGAGGTCATCATGGAGGATGCGGTGGTCAACCTGGCCAGGCTCCCGGTGCAGACCTGCTGGCCCGGTGATGGCGGGCCGCTGATCACCTGGGGGCTGGTGATTACCCGTGGGCCAGAGAAGCCGCGCCAGAATCTCGGCATCTATCGCATGCAGGTGATTGGCAAGAATCGCGTTATCATGCGCTGGCTCTCACACCGGGGCGGGGCGCTCGATTTTCGTGAGTGGCAGATCAAACATCCCGGAGAACCTTTCCCGGTAGCCGTGGCGCTGGGGGCAGATCCTGCCACCATCCTGGCAGCTGTTACTCCGGTGCCCGATACGCTCTCCGAATACGCCTTTGCCGGGCTGCTGCGTGGCAGCCGTACCGAGGTGGTCAAGGCGCTGACCTCGGATCTACAGCTGCCCGCCAGTGCCGAGATCATCTTCGAAGGGCACATCTACCCCGATGATATGGCTCCCGAAGGCCCCTTTGGCGACCACACCGGCTACTACAATGAGGTGGATGATTTTCCGGTATTCACCATCGAGCGCCTCACCCACCGGCAGAAGCCGATCTACCACAGCACCTACACCGGCCGCCCACCCGATGAGCCAGCCATTTTGGGGGTGGCGCTGAATGAGGTATTCGTACCCATCCTGCAGAAGCAGTTCCCGGAGATTGTAGATTTCTACCTGCCACCTGAGGGATGCTCCTACCGTATGGCGGTGGTGAGCATGAAGAAGCAGTACCCGGGTCACGCCAAGCGGGTGATGCTGGGCATCTGGTCCTTTCTGCGGCAGTTTATGTATACAAAATTCGTGATCGTCACCGATGATGACGTGAACGTGCGTGATTGGAACGATGTTATCTGGGCCATGACCACCCGCATGGATCCCGCCCGTGATACCACCATGATCGAAAATACGCCGATAGATTATCTGGATTTTGCCTCACCCGTCTCAGGGCTGGGCTCAAAGATCGGCTTCGACGCCACCAACAAGTGGCCAGGCGAGACCAACCGCGAATGGGGTACGCCGATTGAGATGTCCGCCGAGGTCAAACAGCGGGTGGATGAGATCTGGGATCAGCTGGGAATTTGAACAAAAAAACGCGTAACTATTCAGCTCACCCCTGAAATCCGCCATCTCTGTGTTACAAAATGATCATTTACACTTGTAAACTCACATCGCCTAAAGCGCCTGCTTTTGGTTTGCACCTTGAACTGACGGATTTCAGGGGCAACCTGAACAGTTACAGGCAATTTTGTAAGGTGCTGAATAGTTACAAAAACGCCCCCTTAAAGGGGGCGTTTTCATGCTGCATAGCTACCTGATTTACAGGCTGTAGTACATATCAAACTCGACCGGATGGGTGGTCATGCGCATGCGTGTCACCTCTTCCATCTTGAGATCAATATAGCCGTCGATCAGATCGTTGGTGAATACGCCGCCATTGACGAGGTATTCACGGTCGGCATCCAGACACTCCAGCGCCTGATCCAGGCTGTGACATACGGTTGGAATCGCTTTGGCCTCTTCTGCTGGCAGGTCATAGAGATCCTTGTCCATCGCATCACCGGGGTGGATCTTGTTTTGGATGCCATCCAGACCGGCCATCATCATGGCAGAGAATGCCAGGTATGGGTTGGCGGTTGGATCTGGGAAACGCACCTCGATACGACGGCCTTTGGGGCTGGCAACCCAGGGAATACGAATAGAGGCAGAGCGGTTGCGTGCAGAGTAGGCCAGCATCACGGGAGCCTCAAAACCTGGAACCAGACGCTTGTAGGAGTTGGTTGAGGCGTTGGTAAAGGCATTCAGTGAACGGGCATGTTTGATGATACCGCCAATGTAGAACAGAGCCTCATCTGAAAGGCCGCCATACTTGTCACCGGCGAAGATGTTGTTGCCATCTTTCGCCAGCGACTGATGTACGTGCATGCCGGAGCCATTGTCACCCACCAGAGGCTTGGGCATGAAGGTGGCGGTCTTGCCATAGGCATGAGCCACGTTCTGGACAACATATTTCAAGATCTGGTTCTGGTCTGCACGACGAACCAGGGTATTGAATACGGTGCCGATTTCGCACTGACCTGCAGTTGCTACTTCGTGATGGTGCACCTCAACCGGTACCCCCATCTCTTCCAGCGCCAGACACATGGCACCACGGATATCGTTCAGGCTGTCGACAGGAGGAACAGGAAAGTAGCCGCCTTTACAGGTAGGGCGGTGGCCAATATTGCCATCTTCGTAGACGCGCTCGGAGTTCCACTCGGCCTCTTCAGAGTCGATCTTGTAGAAGGCACCCGACATACTGGCACCCCAGCGGACATCATCCAGAATGAAGAACTCTGGCTCTGGGCCAAAGAAGGCAGTATCGGCAATACCGGTTGACTTCAGATAGGCCTCTGCGCGTCTGGCAACAGAACGTGGGTCACGCTCATAGCCCTGCATGGTGCTTGGCTCCAGGATGTCGCAACGCAGAATCAGGGTGGCCTCATCTGAGAAAGGATCCAGCACCGCACTTGAATCATCTGGCATCAGGATCATGTCAGATTCGTTGATGCCTTTCCAACCCGCAATGGAAGAGCCATCAAACATCTTGCCGTCAGCAAACAGATCCTCATCAACCATACTGGAAGGAACCGTCACATGCTGCTCTTTGCCGCGAGTATCAGTAAAGCGAAAATCCACGAACAGTACTTCATTATCTTTGATCATATTCAGGGCTGTTGAAGCCATCGTTCTCTCTCCAAATCCGACAAAAAAATTTACTGCCTAAGCAGCTATGGAAAATTCTGTTTTTACCTGTATGAGTAGCAGGAAATACACCCCCCAGAATAGCAGCATCCGTGCCATGTCATACAGGGTTTTCTTTAAAAACAGCACCTGCCGTTCATTATACTCACGACTCTATTTTTATGAATGGCGATATGCATTAAATAACATCCAGTTACATTAGAAACTTACAGGTTATTCAAACATAATCTGCTACACGCCAACACCCCCAGGGCAAAGGCTGCTACGCACCATTATGGCGCCGCGCGAACCTTTGGCGCGCCATTATGGTGCTTTGGTGCAAGGTCACCTACCGGCCTTTGAATGCAAAGTCCACTGTAACGGTTTCGCCAGCAGCAATCTCAACCCTGCTCTTTTGATCCCTCAGGAAGCCGTGCCAGGCTTTGATCTTGTATTTGCCGGCAGGCACATTATCAATACGATAGCTGCCATCCTCTTTTACCACGGCAAAATAGGGGTTGCTGGCGGTAAAGGCATAGGCATGCATAAAGTCATGGGCATCACACTCCACCTTCATGGCCGTGCCTTTTTTCAGCTCCACCACCTTGGTTATGGTGTTTTGATCCGGCTGACTGATGCTGAACACCGTCTTTTTGATCCGGCCAATGATTTCGTAGGTGTGGATGTTGTGCAGCACAGGATCCTGGTTGATGATCGCAAATTTAGCACCGTTTCTCATGACACCCAGAAACGGTGTGAACTCACAACCCTTCTGAAGGATTTTGCCGTCACCGACCTCTGCCGGGAAGGGCTTGCCCGATTTGACCTCATCCAGGTAGACCACAACATCCAGCAGCGCACCATTGACTACGCGTACATAATCAATCTCACGGGCGCCCTCACCACAGACTGCACTGTCTTTGACAACGGTATATTTTTTTGGGGCATAGTCTCTACCCGCAAGGGTGACTCTGCCGGTTATCGTGCCGCCATTGCTGACGGCGACCTCTTTATAGATTTCTGCCTGGCTCATGAGCGGTAGCGTGCAAAAACCCGCAACTGCGAGCATAGCGACCAATCTTTTCATCTGCATTATCTCCTGAGGTTTTCAATTATAGACTTGGGCCGGACTCCCTCTACACAATATTGGCCAGTACCGCAACGGCCTGCACCCTGTTCTGCCGCATTGCCGCCAAATACCCCCAGAGCCTGGGCGGTGTAGCAACGATCCACTTCACCTCCAGTCTCTAATTAGGTGGGTTAGGCCGCTATAGCTGGCTGTGGTGAGGGCATGAGAGGTGTCTCTAAAACAGATTGGGGTAGTGTAGGCAGAATTTATGCTTGCAGGTAAAAAATTTTGATTCAGAGGAAAAAGCAGAACTGCCGTTGCGAATAGCTTATTATCGGGGCTGAGTCGTGGACTTACCAAGGGGATATATCATGAATTATAGGAATGTTGTGCTCTGTATGCTGCTTTTGGCGATGGTCATTACCCCGGTGCAGGCCGGCTGGCTCGACCGCTTAAAGGATGAGGTTTTAGGTAGTGAGACAGTCACCGAAGGCGTCTCGGAGCTGGCCTCCGATGAGATTGTAA
The DNA here is from genome assembly GCA_026989135.1 of Sedimenticola sp. GTDB lineage: Bacteria > Pseudomonadota > Gammaproteobacteria > Chromatiales > Chromatiaceae > WFXD01. Next base: position 15,961 of record JALSJZ010000087.1, read on the forward strand.
GCGGCCTGCGGGAGGCGCTGGAGAAAGGGGTACGCATCGCGGTAGATCTGCTGGGTCAGCCGGATGGTTTTTTTGCCAATCCAAAGGTGCGCATCCCTCTGCCGGAGCATCTTCAGCAGCTCTCCAGCGGGCTGCGTCTGTTGGGGCAGGACAAGTATGCCGACGAGTTCGAGCTGACCATGAACCGGGCAGCGGAGGCCGCAGCTCCCGAGGCCAAGGCCATCTTCATGGATGCCATCCGCGATATGTCGATCGAAGATGCCCGAAAGATCCTCGATGGGGCAGATGATGCTGCAACACAGTATTTTCGCAAGGTGGGTGAAGAGCGCCTGCGCGAGCGTATGCAGCCTGTCATTGAGCAGGCCACCGGCCAGGCCGGGGTAACCAGCGCCTACAATAATCTGACGAAAAGCCTGGAATTTCTGGGTGATGCGGTGGATACCCAGTCACTTGATCTCAACAACTATGTCACCGGCAAGGCGCTGGACGGCCTGTTTTTAATGATTGCCGAGGAGGAGAAGCGCATCCGGGAAAACCCGCTGGAGCGGACTACCGATCTGCTTAAAAAGGTGTTTGGCTCAAGCTGAAAACAGGGAAGAATGCCCGCCCCATATTGCTGGGCGGCGCTCTTTTTTACAGGTCTATGCCATATTGAGTGAGGATGCAGTTATTTTTTATAGACACGGAGACCACAGAGAGTGCAGAGATTTAGCCTCTGAGGGTTTGATTTTACGCTGTTGATAGCAAAATACAGGCAGGTTTTACGTCTGCCAGAAAAAGAAATTGCAACTTAACATGATGTTTTGTAACGTAATTCACCGCTTGCAAGAGAATCAGTTACAGGTGATAGCTCCCCCTGTTTACAGGGTGAAGGGTGTTGTTGACTCTAAAGATAACTCTGTGTTCTCTGTGTCTTAAAGAATAGCTGAGCTACCCACTCAATATGGCATAGCCCCTTTTTTACTCATTAAAATCTTCAATCTTAAACTCTATCTCTGCCTCTGATTCTGGCTCCCGCGCTGCCGGGGTTTCATCCTCTGGGGTCTCTCCCTCTGGGGGCGACTCCTCTACCGGGATCTCTTTTATCATCCTGAAAATATCACTGGGCAGCACCCGAACCTTTTTCAGGCACATTCCTTTGCCTGGGGTAAACCGATTCAGTTCACCCATATTGCAACGATCACCGCCATGCACCTTTATATACTGGATCTCCTGGCACTGAATCTTGGTAAAAATGATCTCCCGATACTGCGTAAGGGTAGGCCTTATCCTCGAAAACTCCTTGAAGACCGTCTGAAACCGGATGTTTTTGCCAATGTATGCCGAAAACTGGGGAACCAGGGTCTTTATATCTACCGTTAAGTGGTTTTCTAATCTAATGCCCAGCTTGCACCCATTTGGCAACGCCTTTTTCCCGACCACGGTCAGGCTGACATACTCATCCTCTTCAACCGCCGCCTTATCCAGATAACGCCAGGTCATATCCTCCTTAAGAAGCACCCGCTTGCCATCCGTGGTAAGCGCCTCAATATCCGCGTTGGCTACGCCTGTGAAGATAAAAAAAACCAGTGTAGCAATAGAGAAGAGTCTTGCCGCCATGTGTTGCCCCCAGTCTGGCTATGCGTGGCATCGGAGCACAAGAGTAACACCATAAAGCATGACTCCCAACCCTCTCATCAGGCCAGATCATCAACCGCCACATGGTATTTTGGATCTTCAATGACGTTGACCTCGACCAGGTTGCCTGCCCTGCGCAGCAGCTGGCGGCACTCGGGACTCAGGTGTCTAAGGTGCAGTGTTTTTCCTGCATTGAGATAGCGCTCGGCCAGGTTGTCAATGGCCTCCAGCCCGGAGTGATCCACCACCCGCGAATGCTGAAATTCGACCACCACCTCGTCTGGATCGCTGCGTGGATCGAACAGCTCCATAAAACTGTGCACCGAACCAAAAAAGAGCGGGCCGTGCAGCTCGTAAATCTTGGAACCATTCTCTGCAACAAAGGTTTTGGCCTTGATATGCTTGGCGTGCTGCCAGGCAAAGACCAGCGCCGAGACAATCACCCCAACCACCACCGCAATCGCCAGATCGGTTACCACGGTTACTGCGGATACCAATATCAAAACAAAGGCATCAGTGCGGGGGATCTTGCCCATGATGCGAAAACTGGACCACTCAAAGGTGCCCAGCACCACAATGAACATCACCCCGGTCAAGGCCGCCAGCGGGATCATCTCGATCAGATCCGAGGTAAACAGGATGAAGGCCAGCAGGCAGAGCGCCGCTGTAATGCCCGACAGACGGCTGCGACCACCAGAGTTGACGTTGATCATGCTCTGGCCAATCATTGCACAGCCACCCATGCCGCCAAACATCCCAGTCACGGTATTCGCCACACCCTGAGCCACACACTCTTTATTACCTCGCCCACGGGTTTCGGTGATCTCATCAATCAGGCTCATCGTCAACAGCGACTCAATCAGGCCGATGGCTGCCAGGATGATGGAATAGGGCAGGATGATC
>JALSJZ010000088.1 GCA_026989135.1 Sedimenticola sp.
TCTGTGTCTATGAAAAATAGCTGGTCTGCCCACTCAATATGGCATAGCCCCACTCCCCAAACCTTTGCTGTCAGGTTTAACCTTCATGCCAGGGGTTTGCCTTCTTATCCATCTCCTCGGTAAAGAAGGCGAAGGCATTGCGGCCGCTCTTTTTGATCTGATACATTGCCATATCAGCGTTCTTCAGCAGGGTATCGGCACTGCTGGCATCGTCGGGATAGAAGGCGATGCCGATGCTGCCGGAGGTGAAGGACTCTTCCCGCCCCGCCAGGGTCAGTGGTTGAGCCAGACTTTCCAGAACCTTTTTTGCTACCTGTGCACCGCCGCTCCGGCCACCGATATCGGGCAGGATGATGGTGAACTCATCCCCGCCCAGGCGGGCTACGGTGTCTGATCCGCGTGCGCAGCCCCGCAGCCTCCGTGCCACCTCTTGCAACAGCTGGTCGCCTGCCTCATGCCCCAGGCTGTCATTGACCCATTTGAAGCGATCCAGGTCGATGAACATCAGTGCCAGTGACCACCCCTCGCGGCGGGCGGAGTGGATGGCCTGGGAGAGGCGATCCATAAAGAGGGCGCGGTTGGGCAGTCCGGTCAGTGCATCGAAGTTGGCCTGCTGCCAGAGCCGCTCCTCTTGTTGCTTGCGTTCTGTGATGTCGCTGAAGAGGGCCACGTAGCCTGTGGTCTCCCCCTGCTCATTGCAGACGGCGTTAATGATCATCCGCGCCGGGTAGAGCTCGCCACCCTTGCGTCGCTCCCAGATCTCGCCTTCCCACTTTTTATCCTGTTCCAGGCAGCTCCACATCTGTTGGTAGTATGCCGGGTCGTGCCGGCCTGAACTTTGCAGGGAGGGGTTTTTCCCAATCACCTCATCTTTTGTGTAGCCGGTGATGTCGCAAAAGGCGCGGTTAACTGCCTGGATGTGATTGTCCCGGTCAGTGACGATGATGGCTTCAGCTGTGGTTTCGAATACGATGGCGGCCAGGCGCAGCTGTTCATTGGCCTGATGCATATCGTTGAGCAGCTGCTCTCTCTCCAGCAGTCGTTCGATGATGGTTGGCAGGTGCTCCAGGTAGCCACTGGCAGGTTCCTTGATGATGTAATCTGCGGCTCCAAGTTTCATGGCCTCAACGGCCACGGTAAGTTCGCTCATCCCAGAGAGCATGATGGTAGGTGGCAGATGGCTCTCTTCGGAGAGGGTGCGGATCAGCTCCAGGCCGTTGAGTTTGGGCAGCTGGTAATCGACCAGCACCACCTGGTAACTGCCTGCCTGAATCATCCCCAGCCCCTGTTCCCCATCACTGGCCAGGTCTACCGTATAACCGGCGCGCTCAAGACGCATCTGGGTCATCCGGGCCAGGCTTGGGTCATCCTCTATGTAGAGGAGGCTGGCTTTGGTGCTGAGCGCGGGCCAGGTCAAGGGAGCTATGCCTGAATCGTCATGTGCAGGCAGCGTGGCGGGGCATGAGCACTGTCTGCCAAAAGTGAATATTGCTCCACTACTTATCCACCCCCTTCAGTTTTTTCTGTGGCAGGCTGAAACTGAATGTCGTTCCCCCGCCCAACTCTGACTGGCACCAGATTTGCCCATCCAGACGCCGTACCAGTGCCTTGACATAGGTCAGCCCCATACCCTCGCCGGGCTCTTTTTGATCCCCTGCCCGTTGATAGATCTCGAATACCCTGTCGATCTCATCTGCGGCAATACCACGGCCATTGTCGCGAACGTGAAAGGTGGTGTCGTTGTGGCTCAGCCCGGCACTTATTTTGATGATGCCGGGTCGTTCAGGAGAGAGGTATTTGATGGCGTTGGAGAGCAGGTTGCCAAAGATCTGCTGCATGACCAGGGGGTCGGTGTAGAGTGTGGGGAGGCTGCCCTGTTCTATTGTTATGTCTTGGGTTTCGATGGCATAGGCGAGGGTTTTCAGCTCCTGTTTCACCAGCCGCCCAATATCCACCGGCTCACAGCTCAGTCTCTGGTGCCCCATGCGTGACAGCTTGAGGATGGCCTTCACCAGCGCGTCCATTTTGATCGTTGAGGCTTCAATAAAATCCATGGCTTCAGGGATATGCTGATCAAGCTCATGCTTCAGCACGGCTTGCTGTGCCTCGCTGAAATGGGGCAGTCCGGCCTCCACGGCTGGGTGCAGCAGCTTCAGGCCGTGGCGCAGTTCACCACTAAAACCCTGGATGCTGATCAGGGGTGCACGCAGATCATGGGAGACAATGTAGGCAAACTCCTTGAGCTCTTTTTCGGATCGAGCAAGCTCGGTACTGCGCTCTTCCAGAATGGTTTCCAGGTGGTTTTGATAGTGCGCCAGCTCCTGTTCGGCCAGCTTGCGCCTGGTGATATCCTGTATTTGGGTAACGAAGTACAGTGGCCTGCCTTGCCTGTCCTGGAGTAGTGATGCGGATATTAAACCCCAGACTGTGTGTCCCTCTTTATGGCGGTATCTCTTCTCAAATATTGCGGCATCAATACCCCCTTCCAGCAGCCTGTGTAGATAATCAGTGCTGATCTGCACGTCGTCTGGGTAGGTAATATCCTGGATTGTCTTGTTTAAAAGCTCCTTTTCTGAATAGCCCAGCATGAAGCAGAGTGAGCTGTTGACCTGCAACAGTTGAGCACCAGGGCTGAGGATGGCCATGCCGATTGCTGAGCTGGTGAACATGCTGCGGAATTGGCTCTCTTTTTCCATGAGCGCTTCATTGGCCGCTTGTAGCTCGTTAGTGTGCTGTGCGATGCGTGACTCCAGCTCATTATAGGCCTTTTGCAGCGCCCGCTCGGCCCGCTTGCGTGCGGTGATGTCGGTAAAGGATGCCACGGCACCGGTTACAATGCCTTTGTCA
>JALSJZ010000089.1 GCA_026989135.1 Sedimenticola sp.
CCCCTACATGCGCCACCTGCTCACTGAACTGCTCCGACACCACCTGACCAGCAGCCATGCCCTGCTGCTCTCCGCTACCCTGGGTGCAGTGGCGCAGGATGCCTTTCTCGCTGCTGCTGGAGCAAAGCGAGCCAACTCTAAACTCGATAATGCGCTCAAAATGCCTTATCCCGCCCTGACCAACGGTATGGGTGAACAGCTGCCCCTCACGGTGACGGAAACCCGAACGAAGCGGGTAACGGTCGAATGCACGCCCTGCCTCACCGAACCGGAAGCCCTGCTGCCAATGATCCAGCAGGCGCTGACACAGAGAGCCAGAATCCTGGTGGTGCTCAATACCGTGGGCCGTACCCTGGCGCTGCAACGCGCAGTAGAAAAGGCCATTCCACCGGAGGCGCTGTTCCACTGCAAAAACATCATCACCCCTCACCATGGCCGTTACAGCCCGGCAGACCGGGAACTGCTGGATGCCGCTGTCAGCCAGCGTCTGGGTAAGAGAAGTGACCCCGGCCCCCTGCTGCTCATCGGCACCCAGACCCTGGAGCAGAGCCTGGATATCGATGCCGACCTGCTCATCAGCGATCTCTGCCCGATGGACGTGCTACTGCAACGCATCGGCCGCCTGCATCGCCATGATCGAGAGCGCCCTGCCAGCATGCAAGAGGCACGTTGCCTGCTGCTCACCCCCGACAGCGGCAGCCTGGAAGATTGGCTACAAAGCGATGGCGAGGCGACGGGAGGTGCCAGGCGCATTGGACTGGGCAGCGTCTATGCCGATCTGCGAACCCTGCAACTCAGCTGGGACACTCTCCGGAAAAACCCGCAAATCGAGATCCCCCGTGACAACCGGCTGCTGGTGGAGAGCGCCACCCACCCGGATGCCGTGAAAGAGCTTAAAGGCCAGCACTGGCAAAGACATGCCTCACTGATTGAAGGGGGTCAGATCGCCCAAGGTGTGCGAGCCGATCATCTCTCGCTGGTCAAATGCTATGACCAGCCCTTCGGAGAGTTCAGCTTCAACGATCTCAACGACGATGCCCGCACCAGGCTTGGACTGGACACCCTGAGACTGCCCCTGCCCGAACCCGTGACCGGCCCTTTTGGCGTGACACTTTCGGAGATGCTCATCCCTGGCCACATGGCGCCCAAGGGCGAGGATGAGATCAGGGATCTGGCTCAAATCGACGACGACATTCAATTCCGCCTCGGCCCTAAACTCTACCGCTACAGCCGTCATGGACTGGAGATTATCGATGAACCTGCTCACTGACCCCATCTTCCGTACGCAAACCAACCAAGGAGTACAGGCCTATAGCCTGCCCGCCCTGCTTGCTGCACTGGGCCGGGATGAGATTGAATCCCTGCCCGGCCTGCAACGCCATCAGGAAGACCCATTCCATATCTTTCTCTGCTACCTCGCCGCTGCCGTACTCGACCGGCAGAGCCTGAGCGGCCCCAGCCAGAGTGAAGCGTTCTGGCAAGATGGCATCCGCCAGCTTACGGGGCGGGAAGACGATACGGCCTGGACACTGGTGGTGGAGGATGTAACCAAACCGGCGTTTATGCAGCCGTGCCTTACCAGCGAGTCTCTTTTAGAAAAACTCATCCCCAAGGCAACAACCCCCGATGAGTTGGATGTTCTCCAACTGGCCAAAAACCATGATGTGAAATCTACCAAGGCCATTAATCCTAACCCAGAGGACTGGATTTATTCATTGGTCAGTCTGCAAACAACGGTTGGCCATATGGGACGTGGTAACTATGGCATCGCCCGTATGAACAGCGGTACAGGAAGTCGCGTTTGTGTTGGATTGGTTTACAAAACCTCACTTGGTGGGCGGTGGATTAGAGACACAACAAAACTCCTCGAATACCGCCCAATTATATTGGGAGGCAAATGGTTATATCGCACTGACGGCCTTGTTCTAACCTGGGTAAAACCTTGGGATCTGGAAACAAGCCTGTCCATAAAAGAACTTGACCCATTTTTTATTGAATCGGCCAGGGCAAGAAGACTCCTTTACGATAAAGAGAAGATTGTTGTGTTTGGCGGAGACGGAGGTACAACGCGCCATATAAATGCTGAAGCACAAAAGGGTGTAATGGGTGATCCGTGGGCACCGATTGTTGATGGCGGTGACAAAGCATTGACTGCAAGAGCTTCTGTTTTTTCACCAGAAAATATCAGAAACATGATATTTAGCATGAACGGTTTTCTTGCTCCTTTCATGCTAAAGCCGGATAGAGATAAGGGAGCTTGTTATTTCAAAGGCTCGGTTTTGGTTCCGGATGGAATGGGGAGAACTGATGGGTTTTACGAAGAAGAGATTCGAATACCGGGCAAAGTAAGTTTCATTCTGTTCAGTGGTGGAAAAAAATGTGACCAACTTGCGGCAGCCAGTGAAGAGGGACTGAGTGATTCATACAAAATGCAGCGCAATGTCTTAAGACCTGCGTTATTTTCGCTGTTGGAAGGCGGTCCACACAAACAATCCAAAGGAAAGAAACATAGGCGTGAAATAGAAGTCTGGGTCACCCAGGCCACCCGCGACTTCACCGAAGCCTGGTCCCACGACTACTTCGACTGGCTCTGGCGCACCCTCGATCATGAAGATGAAGAGCAGGCCCGCCGCGAATGGCTGACCGCCCTCAAGAAAAAAGCCGAAAAGGTGCTGGAGGAGGCGATCCGCCGCCTGCCGGAGCGCCAGGGCCGCCATTACCGGGCGCAGGTCAAGGCTCGTGGTCTCTTCTTCGGTTCCCTCTACAAACAGTTCCCCGAACTCAAGGAGCAATGCGATGCAAAATGCACAGCCTGAAACTGCTGAACAGTGCACTGACTC
>JALSJZ010000090.1 GCA_026989135.1 Sedimenticola sp.
TCGTGCTGGAGAGCCCGGCCAGCTATGCCCAAACACTGCTTGATCCAGGTTATGTGATTGCCGATATGGATGCCCGCCGAGAGAAGATCCGGGCAGCGGTGGAGCAGATTGCCGCTGAGGCCGGCAGGATCACCGCTATCGACACAGCTCTGCTGGATGAGGTGACTGCACTCAATGAGTGGCCTGTTGCGGTGATGGGCGCATTCGATAAGCGCTTTCTGGAGGTACCTGCAGAGGCGCTGATAAAGGCGATGCAGGAGCATCAAAAGTACTTCCCCGTGGTGGATGACAGTGGCAGATTAGAGCCCTGCTTTATCACCATCAGCAATATCCAGAGCCAGGATCCGGCACAGGTTCGCGCTGGAAATGAGCGTGTCATCCGCCCGCGCTTCAGCGATGCCGCCTTCTTCTGGGAACAGGATCTCAAACAGCCACTCGATGCGCTGATACCCCGGCTACAGGCTGTGGTTTTTCAGCACGCATTGGGATCGCTGTATGACAAATCCCAGCGCATCTCACAACTGGCGCAGCAGATTGCCGGGCAGCTCAGTTTTGACCCGGCAGAGGCAGCCCGTGCAGCAGAGCTTGCCAAGTGCGACCTGCTCTCCAATATGGTGGGGGAGTTTCCGTCACTGCAGGGTGTGATGGGGCGTCACTACGCACAGCACGCAGGGGAGGGGGGTGATATTGCAGCCGCGATTGAGGAGCAGTATCTGCCACGCCATGCGGGTGACAGGCTGCCACAGACCGGTTGTGGCCGTGCCATTGCTATTGCAGACCGGCTCGACACCCTCATTGGCATCTTTGCCATCGGCCAGAAACCAACCGGTGAGAAGGATCCGTTTGGCCTGCGCCGTGCTGCACTGGGTGTGCTGCGTATCCTTATCGAGACCCCGCTGTCACTTGATCTTGAGGCGCTGTTACAGGCAGCCGCAGCGGGGCTGGCCGACAAGCTGGATACCCGCAACACCGCCAGTGATGTTTTTGACTATATGATGGAGCGGCTGAATGCCTACTATGCAGACCGGGGGTTTTCAGCCGATCTGATAGAGGCTGTGCTCTCACGCCGCCCGACCCGGCCTGCGGACTTTGATCGACGTGTCAGAGCAGTGGCACACTTTCGCCAGCTGCCAGAGGCTGAAGCCCTTGCAGCCGCCAACAAACGTATCAGCAATATCCTGCGGAAAACCGATGAAACCATCCCGGCGCAGGTCGATATCGACCTGCTGGTGGAGCACTCTGAGAGGGCACTGGCTGAACGGGTTGCTGAGCTTGAACCCACTGTTGCGCCACTTCTGGCTGAGGGACTTTACTCCGAAGTGCTGCAAAAACTCGCTGCTCTGCGTGAGCCGGTAGACCTGTTTTTTGATGAGGTCATGGTGATGTGTGATGAGAATGACCTGCGCCAGAATCGTCTGGCTCTTCTCTCATCACTTGCGGCCATGTTTTTGAATGTAGCTGATCTTTCCAAGCTACAGACAGGCTTAAATAAGGGTGTAAGCGCTCACTAACCATGTCTGCGAAACTTATCATCCTTGATCGAGATGGGGTCATTAACAGGGATTCGGATGCCTATATCAAGCATCCTGACGAGTGGTCTCCTATTGCTGGAAGCCTGGAGGCGATTGCCCGACTGAACCATGCCGGCTATCGCGTAGTGATCGCAACCAACCAATCTGGCCTGGGGCGCGGCCTGTTCAATATTGACCAGCTCAATGCCATACATCAAAAGATGTTCGATGCGCTCTCTCAGCAGAGTGGGCATATTGATGCGCTCTTCTTCTGCCCACACCGACCAGATGAGAACTGTAACTGTCGTAAGCCAGAACCCGGCCTGCTGCTGGAGATAGCCAACCGTCTGGATGCTGATCTTTCAGAGGCTATTTTTATCGGTGACAGCCTAAAGGATATTCAGGCCGCCCAAACCACAGGCGCACAGCCCATGCTGGTTCTTACAGGCAATGGCAGAGCCACCGCTTCTCAGATAGATGATTCCGACAATGTCCCTGTCTATACAGATCTTGCCACTGCGGTGGATGCACTGCTGGCCAACACGAAATGATACTGCTCCGCTCCTCTCTCTACTTTGTCTGCTTGGTTATTATTACGGTCATCTTTGCTACAGTAATTATCACTGTTGGGCTGCTGCTTCCCTTCAAACAACGCTCGGCACTGGCTAATGGCTGGGGTATGAGCAACCTCTGGCTACTCTCAAAGATCTGCAACTTAAACTATGAAATCAAAGGGCTGGAGAATATTCCTGAAACGGGTTGCATCATTCTATCGAAACATCAGTCCGCCTGGGAGACGCTGGCACTGCGAGGGTTGCTGCCGCCCAGCCAGGCATGGGTTTTAAAAAGAGAGCTACTCTGGGTGCCTTTTTTTGGTTGGGCGCTGATGGCGCTTCAGGCGATAGGCATCGACCGGAAATCTGGCCGGGCGGCGATGAGCCAGGTGGTGAAAGAGGGAGAAAAACATCTGAAGCAGGGGCACAACGTCATTATCTTTCCTGAGGGTACACGGGTAGCACCCGGTGAGCGCAGGCGTTATGGGGCGGGGGGTGCCATCCTGGCGCATCACTCCAAATTCCCTGTGGTTCCCATCGCCCTCAATTCAGGCATCTTCTGGCGCAGAAGGGATCTGAAAAAATATCCTGGCACGGTGCAGGTTATTATCGGCCCTCCTATTGAGGTGGAAGGGCTGAAGAGCAGTGAAATCAATCAAAAAGCAGAGGCATGGATAGAGTCTACAATGGAGACTCTTCCGCAGCGTTTAGATAATTAAAGCTATATTAATCAATAATATAGATTAAACATCCAGGTTTTCTACCGTTAATGCATTGTCCTCGATAAACTCCCTTCTTGGCTCTACCTGATCACCCATCAGGGTGGTAAAAATCTCATCGGCAGCTACCGCATCCTCAATATTGACCTGAAGCAGTCGGCGGCTGTTAGGATCCATTGTGGTCTCCCACAGCTGCTCTGGATTCATCTCACCCAGGCCTTTATAACGCTGAATGTGTTGTCCGCGTTTGGCCTCTTCCATCAGCCAGTCCAGCGCCTGTTTAAAGCTGTCAACCTGCCTGGTACGCTCGCCACGCTGCACATAGGCATCTTCAGCCAGCAGACCATCGAGCTGTTGGCCAAGGCCTCTGAGCTTGCGGTAATCGCCTCCTGAGAAGAACTCATCAGGGACACTGGAGGGATGCTCTATGCCGTGGGTTCGTTTGACTATCTTGAAGGCCGGTTTTTCATCCTGCACTGACCGCTCCAGCGAATAGCGGTTAGAGAGTCCCTGATCAAGATTCAAACGACCTGTCATCTCACCCATCCAGCTGGCCAGCGCCTGTGGATCGGCCAGCAGCTCTTGGGTAACGGTTGGCATATAGATCAATTTCTCAACAAAGGCTTGGTCATAACGACGTGACAACCTGTTTACGGTTGCCATGGTTGTAATAAAGGTCTGTGCCAGGTTTTCAATCGACTCACCCGCCAGTGGTGGCGCCTCTGCATTTACACAGAGTGAGGCATTTTCAAGCGCGGCCTGCAATAGATACCTATTTAGGTCATCGTCGTCTTTAAGGTATTGTTCTTGCTTGCCTTTTTTGATTTTATACAGTGGGGGTTGAGCAATATAGATATGCCCGCGCTCTACCAGCTCTCTCATCTGACGATAGAAGAAGGTAAGCAGCAGGGTGCGAATATGCGCACCATCCACGTCGGCATCCGTCATGATAATAATTCTGTGGTAACGCAATTTTTCGGGGTTAAACTCCTCCCGGCCAATACCACAGCCCAGCGCCTTTATCAGGGTTCCAATCTCAGCCGATGAGAGCATTTTATCAAAGCGTGCCTTCTCCACATTTAGAATCTTGCCTTTTAGCGGCAAAATGGCCTGATTGCGTCGATCTCTTCCCTGTTTTGCCGAGCCGCCAGCGGAGTCACCCTCCACCAGATAGATCTCTGACTGGCTGGGGTCTTTCTCCTGACAGTCTGCCAGTTTTCCAGGCAGACCGGCAATATCGAGCACCCCTTTACGTCGGGTCATATCCCGAGCCTTGCGGGCTGCCTCTCTTGCGCGAGCGGCGTCGATCATTTTACTGATTACCGCCTTTGCATCTGCAGGACGTTCCAGTAGAAAGGTACCCAGGTTTTCAGAAAGCAGGCTCTCTACAATCCCTTTTACCTCAGAGGATACAAGTTTATCCTTTGTCTGGGATGAGAATTTAGGGTCTGGCACCTTGACGGAGAGCACTGCAGTCAGACCTTCTCGGGCATCATCACCCGTTGTGCTAACCTTTTGCTTTTTACCCAGCCCCTGCTGCTCGATATATTGGTTCAGGGTGCGCGTTAAACCACCACGAAAACCTGCTAAATGGCTTCCACCATCGCGTTGAGGAATGTTGTTTGTAAAGCAGAAGATATTTTCCTGGTAGGACTCGTTCCACTGCATTGCAACCTCAACCGTAGTTCCATCCTTCTCTGCGGAGAAGTAGAAAACTGGCTCGTGCAGTGGAACCTTGTTTTTATTCAGATGTTCAACAAAAGAGCGAATACCGCCTACATATTCAAATACATCCTCTCTCTCTTTCTCCTCCTCTCTAAGGACAATACGAACACCAGAGTTTAGAAATGAGAGTTCACGCAGCCGTTTGGCCAAAATATCATAATGAAATTCTATATTTGTGAATATCTCAGCACTGGCCTTGAAGGTTATTGTTGTACCTGTCTCATTCGTATCTGAAACAGCTGCCAATGGTGCCTGCGGTTCGCCCAGTTTGTATTGCTGATAATAAACCTTGCCATTTTTTTTGATATTCAGTTCCAGTTTTTCGGAGAGGGCATTAACCACCGAAACACCCACACCATGCAGCCCACCAGAGACCTTATAAGAATTATCATCAAATTTACCGCCTGCATGCAGTACCGTCATAATAACTTCTGCTGCTGAGCGATTCTCTTCTGAATGGATATCAACCGGAATACCACGACCATTATCTGTCACAGTGATTGATTGATCTTCATGAATAACCACTGTGATTTCAGAACAGTGACCCGCTAACGCCTCATCAATGGAGTTATCTACAACCTCAAACACCATGTGATGCAGACCAGTGCCATCATCTGTATCACCGATATACATGCCTGGGCGTTTGCGTACTGCATCAAGGCCTTTCAGAACCTTAATGTTTGTTGAATCATACGTCATGCTGATGCTCCTGTTGTGGTGGCAGCATTATACATGCTTGGCAGCTCTGCCGCTTAGGATAGGTAGAGTTAATTTTGCCTGGAAATCCGCCCGTGTTTCACGTGGAACACACTTGAGGGCTCTATAGCAGAGAAGTAATCCCGCTCTATCCCCGTGATAAAAACCTGTAGATTAAGATCGGTTAGTTCATTTAGAAAAAGAGCTCGCTTCTCTTTATCTAATTCGGCAGGCAGGTCATCAATCAGGATGAGTGGTTTAACCCTGCTCTCAGCTGACGCAATCTTTGCCTGTGCCAAATAGAGTGCTGCGATTATAAGCTTCTGCTCACCTCGTGATACCACCTTCTCTGCAGGTAGCCCAGCAATCTCAATCTTTATATCTGCCCGGTGGGGACCTGTGCCGGTAAAGCCTCTGTTGAGATCATCTTTTTCTCTACGTTTTATACTCTCTGCGTAGCTCTCATTTTCAGACCAGCCACGCCGATAGTTGATTGTAATATCCCCCCGACCTATCAGCTTCTCTGTTTTCTCGGTAAATATGGGGGTAAGCCTATCTAGATAGCATCTTCTTATCGACTCAATTTGTGTGCCATTTTTAATCAGTATTGAGTCCCAGGCGAAGGCCGATTGAGGTGATCTCCTCAATGCTGCGTTTCTCTGTTTTAATGCTTTGGCATAATTATTAGCAAGGTTAATAATACTATGTTCCACGTGGAACACACCCCAATCGATAAATCGTCTCCTGTATGCGGAGCCCCGTTCAAGGATCTCATGTGATTTTGGGGTAAGCACTTGTAGTGGTAAGGTTTGTGCAAGTGTAGAGAGACGATTTACGGCCGCACCATTTATTTTTATTTGTGTAACCCCTTTTAGCTGCTTACTGATCCCAATAGCATCTCTTTTTTCATCTCCTCCAAGCAGCCTACCAAAAACGACGGCTTCGCTTTTCCCGGATGAAATCAAAGGGCCAATCTCTGTACCCCTGAAGGATCGCCCCCTGCTTAGCAGATAGATCGCTTCTAAGATGGAGGTTTTACCCGCCCCATTGCCACCCCAGAGCAGATTTATAGATGCCGTTGGTTCAATCTCGATATTCTGGATATTTCTAAGGTGGCGAATCCGTAGCAGACTCAGGGGCATGATTCCCTGTTACCTAAATCCTGCAAGTGATCGTGCTTGCAGAGTGTAAGATATTGATTCATAGAGTGAATGACAACTTTGAGTGTCATCCTTATTGTGATGGCCGAAAAGTTTCATATCGCTATACGGATCAATAGCTTGCGCTATGTGAGTGCGAGCACTTGCAGGATTTAGGTGTTACTCTTTATCAACTACAAAGCTACAGCCGCATTGGCATGACAACATACCGGCTCTCATTATTATCTGTGGCATAGATAAGGCAACTGCTGCTTACATCAGCCAGTTCAACATAAACCTTTTCTGAGGAGATAACCGAAAGGACATCAATAAAATATCCAACATTGAAGCCAATCGTCAGATCATCACCGCTGTATTCAACCTCAATCTCCTCTTCCGCCTCCTCCTGTTCTGGATTATGTGCCAAAAGTTCCAGTCTGTTTTTTGAGACCTTAAACCGGATCCCACGGTATTTTTCATTAGAGAGGATAGACGCACGTTGCAGTGCCTGACGCATCTCTTCCCTATCCGCTTCCATTTTATTATCTGTATTACGTGGTAATACCCCCCGATAATCAGGGTACTTGCCATCAATAAGTTTTGTGGTGAAGCTTATATTTCCAACGGTGATTTTTGCATGGTTGCTGCTGATTTCAATCTGTACGTTTTCATCCGAATCCACCAATATTCTGTCAAGTTCCAATACCGCCTTTCTAGGTAGAATCAGATCTAGATCCAATGCCTCATCAAAATCAGCCTCACTTAAGGCCAGACGATGTCCATCTGTTGTAACCGTGCGTATCTTCCCCTCTTTTATCTCTAGCAACATACCATTTAGATAATAGCGAACATCCTGGTGAGCCATGGCAAACTGGGTTTTTTCAATCAACCGTTTTAATATATTTCCGGGGATTGAAAATTTCTCGCTGCTCACATTAGCTTCAATTGCAGGGAAGTCCTGCGCAGGCAGGGTACTCAGTGTAAAACGGCTACGCCCGGATTTAAGTATTGCACGCTCACTGCTTATATCAATCTGTAGTTCTGCATCAGCAGGCAGTGCTTTGCAGATATCGATGAGTTTTCGTGCAGGCAGGGTGAACTCCAGCTCAACATCACTCTTAATCTCTGTTCTTGCCTTTAGCTCCACTTCCAGATCGGTAGCTGTAATGACCAGCTCTTTGTTCTCTATCTTAATGAGCACATTAGAGAGAATAGGGAGTGTCTGTCTTCTCTCAACGACACCTCCAACCTGCGCCAGTGGCTTTAACAAGTGATCTCTATGGAGTTTTATTTTCATGATATCGCTCTCTAATAATAATAATATTATTTTTTAAAACAATATTATTATTATTATTAAGGGGTCTATAAATTGTGAATACATGCGTTTTTGTCTTTATTTTCAATAATATATATTGAAAATCAGTTGTGTTTAAGCTGGATGTAACCCAGCAATCTTACTGTATAAATGTTGTGGATAACATTTATACTTTTTTTGCCACTTATTTACCCCTAGTTTATCCACATCAGTTCGTAAGTGTTCTTAACAGGTTTCCATAATCTTCCACAATCCGTGTGTCGCTCTCTTTTAGCGCAGCAATTTTACGTGTTGCATATAGGACGGTTGTATGGTCTTTACCACCAAAGGCATTACCAATCTCTGGCAGACTGTGGTTGGTTAACTCTTTGGCAAGTGACATGGCTATCTGCCGTGGTCTGGCAATAGAGCGGTTACGTTTACTGGACAGCAGATCACTGACACGTATCTTGAAGTATTCCGCCACGGTTTTTTGAATATTTTCAATAGTGACCTGCTTATCGTGTGCAGCCAGCAGATCTTTTAGCGCCTCTTTGGCAAAATCGAGCGATATGGGTTTGCCGGTAAAACGGGCGCTTGCGATAATTCTGCGCAGTGCACCTTCAAGTTCCCGGATATTGGATCGTACCCGTTTGCCGATAAAGAAGGCGACCTCGTTGGGCAGATCTACGTCAAACAACTGTTGAGCCTTTCGTTTGAGAATGGCAACCCGCGTCTCAAGATCGGGGGGCTCGATAGCAACCGTCAGCCCCCAGCCAAACCTTGATTTCAGTCGCTCTTCCAGACCTGTAACCTCTTTTGGGAAGCGGTCACTGGTCAGAATAATCTGTTGTCGTGATTCAAAGAGTGCATTAAAGGTGTGAAAAAATTCCTCTTGTGAACGCTCTTTACCCGCAAAAAACTGGACATCATCAATGAGAAGCGCATTAACTGACCGATAACAGCGTTTAAAATCTTCTATTGTATTGTTTTGCAAGGCCTTTACCATTGAAGCAACAAAGGCTTCAGAGTGCAGATAGACTACGCGTGCGGCCGGATTGTTGCTTAGGATAATATTGCCAACCGCATGCAGAAGATGGGTTTTCCCCAGGCCAACACCGCCGTAGATGAAGAGTGGATTATAGGCAGTACCTGGGTTGGCACCAATCTGGATGGCTGCGGCTCTTGCCAACTGGTTGGATTTGCCTTCGACAAAGGTGTCGACAGTAAAATTAGGATTGATATTGCTCTCTAAGACAGCTTCAGATGTTAGCTGGCTGATTTTGGCCTGTTGCGGCATGCGGCTTTTTTGAACATGCTGAAGACCATTGATTGCGCCCGCTTCCTGCTTGCGTGGCTTGCTGCCAATTTCAAGCACTACCAAAAGGCTGTTCTCGCCTTCAATATGGGTAAAAAATGAGTTGATGAGCTCAATGTAGTGGCTGTTAACCCAGTCCAGTACAAATTTGTTGGGTGCCAAAAGACGAATCTGGTTGGGTTCATGAATGGCATGCAGAGGCCTGATCCAGGTATTAAACTGCTGAGGGGGAAGTTCTGTTTCGAGGTGATTGATGCACCTTTGCCAACGGTTCAATGAGGCGGTTCCCCAATAGATTCAAAGTTAAGGGTATCTATCAAGCAGTAGGCAGGAAGCGCTTTGTATGCTGGTTAGATCTGTTGTCGTGTTGGTATCACAAGCTGATTCCAGCCAAGTTTACCCTGCTTGGTTTGAGTTATCCACAGGCTGATGGCTTTATAGGCGTCTAATTTAAAAAAGAAAAGGCTATAAAGAAATGGCTATAAAATAGCCATTTATGTTGACATTATGCCGGTTACATAAGTATTCTATGCGACCTTTTTTAAATGGCTTTTCCGTTCTGGTACGGTTTGGCTGAATACCGGAAGATTGCAATGAAAAGAACGTTTCAACCCAGTACCCTAAAGCGCGCCCGTACCCATGGTTTTCGTGCGCGCATGGCAACCAATGGTGGTCGCAAAGTTATTAAGGCGCGGCGTGCCAAAGGGCGTGCTCGCCTAACACCGTAGACTGAACAGTCGTTTGCCAGCGGAAAATCAACCCTTTCCGCACTGTGCCAGGTTGCTTAAAGCCTCTGAATATAGTCGAGTTTTTGCACAACCTGAGAAGTCTGTCGATGACTGCTTTACCATCCTCTGGCGGAAGAATGATTTAAATTATCCTCGTTTGGGGTTAGCGATATCCAAGAAAAACGCCAAGCGCGCTGTAGATCGGAATCGCATAAAACGCCTTACCCGAGAGAGTTTTCGTTTGGAAACTTACCGCCTCCCGAGCGTAGATATTGTGATATTGAGCCGTCGTCAGATCATTGAACGCTCCAATCATGAAATATTTCGTTCCCTTACTAAGCATTGGGAAAAAATAATCCGTCATGGATAATATTCGCCTTTTTCTGTTTGGTGGACTCGCACTGGTTCTGATTATGATGTATCAGGCCTGGCAGCGGGATTATGGCCCACAACCACAACCTATTATTGAGGCAGATGCGCCAACCTCAGAGACGCTAAACCGGGATATATCCGGTGCTGTTCCTGATGTGCGGACGGTTGCGCCGGAACCTGCTGCGTCAGCAACCGCTGTGCCGCAAGCTATGGAAGTGGTTACAACACCTGGCATCAAGGTCACAACGGATCTGCTGGATGTTGAGATAGGTACACAGGGCGGCGATATCCTGAATGTCTTTCTGCGGGATTATCCACTGACAAAAGAGAATCCGGATGTAAAGTTCAAGCTGATGAACTCGGGCAGGATTAACCGTTTTATTGCTCAGTCTGGCCTGATTGGCGCTGATAAAGAGAGAGCACCGACCCATGAGGCACTCTTCCAGCCTGAACAACAGGAGTATCGGCTGGCAGAAGGTGAAGAGACTATTGAGGCGGTATTGACCTGGCATCACCCATCAGGTGTCACAGTAAACAAGCGTTATACCTTTAAGCGCGGCAGTTATGTGGTAGAGCTTCGGCACGAGGTTATCAACAACAGTGATAGTGACTGGGCTGCACGCATATACCACCAGCTTCAGCGAAGCAGGCCACCAGAGGGTGAGGGCAACCGTTTTCTCTATACCTATACCGGCCCGGCTATCTATACCCAGGAGGAGAAGTATGAGAAGTACTCCTTCGACGATATAGACGATGCCCAGCTCAGCCGGGATACAGTAGGCGGCTGGATAGCTATGATCCAGCACTATTTTCTCAGTGCCTGGATCCCACCTGCCGATGAGAAGACCCATCTCTATACAAACAAACTGCCCAACAACCGATATCTGGTTGGTATGTACTCACCACTGGTAAAGGTGGCAGCTGGCAGTAGCCATGATTTCACCAGTAAAATGTTTGTTGGCCCCAAGCTTCAGGCAGAGATGGAGGCAACAGCACCAGGGCTTGAGTTGACGGTTGATTATGGCTGGCTGACCGTGTTGGCTAAACCAATCTATTGGCTGCTGCAGCAGATGTACTCTATATCCCAAAACTGGGGCTGGGCCATCGTCTTCCTTACAATCATTATTAAAGGGCTGTTTTATAAGCTGTCTGAGGCCAGCTATAAGTCGATGGCCAATATGCGCAAGCTGGCACCACGGATGAAGGCGCTCAAGGATCGTTATGGCGATGATAAAGCCAAAATGAACCAGGCCACCATGGAGATGTACAAAAAAGAGAAGATCAATCCACTGAGCGGCTGTCTACCGATTATGGTACAGATCCCGGTGTTTATTGCACTCTACTGGGTGCTGCTGGAGAGTGTAGAGCTGCGCCAGGCTCCCTTTATCTTCTGGCTGGATGATCTCTCGAAAGAGGATCCTTACTATGTGTTGCCACTGTTGATGGCAGCCTCGATGTTTGTGCAGCAAAAGCTCAATCCGGCACCTTTGGATCCCATGCAGGCGAAGATCATGATGAGCCTGCCATTCATCTTTGGTATCTTTTTTGCCTTCTTCCCCTCGGGGCTGGTGCTTTACTGGGTTGTCAACAACCTAGTATCCATTACCCAGCAGTGGTATATCACCAGAAAGATTGAACAGGAAACCAGCTAACCTCAAACCCGCTGTTCCAGTCTTGTCGACAGGTTCACAGGATACCATCGCCGCCATTGCCACCCCCGTGGGGCGTGGCGGCGTTGGTATTATCCGGGTCTCCGGCAGGGATTGTCAGGCGATAGCCAAGGCCATCCTTGGTATACTTCCAGAACCACGCAGAGCCTCCTTTTCCCCCTTCAAAGATACCTCCGGCACAACCATTGATGAGGGAATAGCCCTCTATTTTCCCAACCCCAACTCCTTTACTGGAGAAGATATCCTTGAGCTGCAAGGCCATGGTGGCCCGGTTGTGATGGATATGCTGCTGGAAGAGGTTATAAAGCAGGGTGCCCGGTTGGCGCGCCCCGGTGAGTTTAGTGAGCGTGCCTTTCTCAATGGTAAACTGGATCTGCTTCAGGCAGAGGCTATTGCCGATCTCATAGAGGCTGATACAACAACGGCAGTGCGTCTGGCCAATCGCTCTCTTCAAGGGGAGTTCTCGCGTTGCATCCACTCCCTGGTCGACGCCATCACGCAGCTTCGCATCTATGTGGAGGCCGCCATGGATTTTCCGGAGGAGGAGATAGACTTTCTTTCCGATGGAAAAGTGAGTGCTGACTTACAGTCAATCATCCACCAAATAGAGGATGTGCAAAAAAAAGCCAAGATTGGACGGCTGCTGCGGGATGGCATGCAGCTGGTGATCTCAGGTCAACCCAATGCAGGAAAATCCAGCCTGTTGAATGCCCTGGTGGGTCGGGAGAGCGCCATTGTAACCGAGATCCCCGGAACCACCCGTGATCTGTTGAGAGAGCAGATACAGATAGATGGTATGCCACTGCATCTGGTGGATACGGCTGGCTTGAGAGAGAGCGAAGACCGGATTGAGCTGGAGGGTATAAGGCGTGCCAGGGAGGAGATCAGCCGGGCCGATCACATCCTCTGGGTATTTGATGATCAGACCGACCCAAGAAACAGCACCCTGGATCGCGAGGGGTTAGCGGCAGATATTCCATTGACGCAGGTGCGCAACAAGATTGATCTCACAGGGCGCGAAGCAAAGATTCGAGAGACAGCAGAAGGCATAGAGGTTTCCGTCTCAGCCAGCACGGGTGAAGGGATGGATCTGCTGCGGGAGCACCTCAAACAGAGCATGGGCTATCACGGTGCAAGCGAGGGGGAGTTTATAGCACGGCGCCGACATCTTGATGCACTGTCGAGAGCAGAGACCCATCTCCTTCAGGGACAAAAGGTATTCTGCGAGACCGGTAATGGAGAGCTGCTGGCAGAAGACCTGCGGCAATCCCAAAACAGCCTGTCAGAGATCACAGGGGCGTTTTCTGCGGACGATCTTTTAGGCGAGATATTTTCCAGCTTCTGCATCGGAAAATAGCCCCACCTCCAAAATCAAGCCAGCTGTTTCTTCAAACTCTGTGACCGCCCGTAAGCGCCTTCTGGTAACATGCGGCCTGTGATGAGACAGCAAAAAACAGCAACCAGCAGATGGGCACTGATAATAGTGTCCATTGCCCTGT
The DNA here is from genome assembly GCA_026989135.1 of Sedimenticola sp. Taxonomy (GTDB): domain Bacteria; phylum Pseudomonadota; class Gammaproteobacteria; order Chromatiales; family Chromatiaceae; genus WFXD01. The sequence continues at coordinate 13,226 of JALSJZ010000090.1, forward strand.
TGTCTGGAATTCTCATCCATAAAGTACTGGAGCCACCGCTTGCAGAGGGGGGTAAACCGGCGGGCGCCGAGCAGGAGCTGCCCCCCTTCATACAGGATGATCCAGTGCTGTTCGAGCAGCAGGTCAAGCCCATTCTGGAGCGGCGCTGCGTGGTCTGCCACGGCTGTTACGATGCGCCCTGCCAGTTGAAGCTCTCCTCTGGTGAAGGGCTGCGGAGAGGCGCCAGTGAGGAGTTTATCTACAATCCCCGGCGTATTGCACCCATGCAACCAACACGTCTGTTTGTGGATGCCAAGAGTACACCGGAGTGGCGTTCCCGCGGGTTTCATCCGGTACTCAATGAGGGGCAGCAGACCCCGGAAGAGAATCTGAAAAATTCGGTGCTGTACCGCCTGTTGCAACAGAAGCAACGACACCCACAGCCGCAAACCGATCTGTTGCCGGATAGTTTTACCCTGGAGCTGAGTCGCGAGCAGACCTGCCCAACACTGGAAACGGTGGATGAATTCACTCAGAAAAACCCCTTGTGGGGCATGCCTTATGCCATGCCAAACCTGTCAGAGCAGGAGTACCGAACCCTTGTCTCCTGGCTGGCCCAGGGTGCATCGGTACCGGTGCCGCCTGATCCTTCCAGCACGGTGCTGCCACAGATCAAGCAGTGGGAGAACTTCCTAAACCAGCCATCCAATAAGCAGCAGCTGGTCAGCCGTTATCTCTATGAACACCTGTTTCATGCACATATCCATTTTGCCAACACCCCAAGCCGGGAGTTCTATCGTCTGGTGCGCTCCGCCACCCCGCCAGGAGAGGCGATAGATGAGATCCCGACCTTGCGCCCCTATGATGATCCGGGTGTCGCACCGTTCTACTACCGGCTGCTGAGATACCACCCGAGTATCGTGGTCAAGAACCACATCGTCTATGAATTCTCTGATGAGCGCATGGAGCGCTATCGCACACTTTTCCTCACCCCTGAATATGAGGTGCCTGAGCTGCCATCCTATGAACCGGAGATTGCCTCTAACCCATTCAAGGCATTTGCAGAGATACCCGCAACATCACGCTACCGTTTTCTGCTGGATGATGCGTACTTCTTTATTGAGGGCTTCATCAAGGGGCCGGTCTGTCGTGGGCAGATTGCTCTGGATGTCATAGAAGATCAGTTCTGGGTGATGTTCTTTGACCCGGATCAACCTGTGTTCACCAACTCGGCACAATTTATTGGGCAGATGGTGGATGAGCTGCAAATTCCGGTAGAGAGCAGCAGCAACTTTGATCTGCTCCGTATCTGGACAGATTACTGGCAGGGACAGCGGCGCTACATGCAGGAAAAGCAGGCCTGGTTCAAGGAGATGGGCAGGCATGACATTAGCCATGCCATGGGCTATATCTGGGACGGTGATGGCGAAAACCCCAATGCCGCGCTGACCGTCTTCCGCCATTTCGACAGTGGCTCAGTGGCGTATGGGCTGATAGGTGGCAACCCGGAAACCGCCTGGGTCATTGATTACCCGCTGTTTGAACGTATACATTACCTGTTGGTGGCCGGCTTCAATGTCTACGGTAACATGGGGCATCGGGTGAGCACGCGAATCTACATGGATTTTCTGCGCATGGAGGGGGAGGACTATTTCCTGGCCTTTCTCCCTGCAAACCAGCGAAAGAAGATACGGGATGCCTGGTATATTGGCCAGCGAAGCGCTGTTGAGAAGCTGTTTTCTGCGCCACAGGACTGGTTGAGCATCGATTCGGTAAGCGGCTACCAAACGGATGATCCGCAGTCAGAGCTTTACCAGCAGATCAAGCAGAGGCTGGCCGGTGTGGCACAACAGGCGCAGGCCATGAACCACTGTGGCGCTGACCGCTGCGATGGGCTGCCAGAGAGGGTGGAGACAGAGGTGGATCGTGCCATGAACAAGCTGGCACAGCTACAGGGTGCCAACCTGCATGCCTTCCCTGATGTTGCCTTTGTGCGGGTCAGAATGGATAACCCGGAACAGGATCTGGCCTATACGCTGATTCGCAATAAGGCCTACAAGAACGTCACCTCTTTTCTGGCGGATGAGCATGAACGGGATCGTTCTGATATTGGGCGAGATACGATGACCGTGGTGAAGTGGCTGGAAGGCTCCTATCCCAACTTCTTTTTTTCTGTGGCACAGTCCGATATTGAAGATTTTGCCCAACGCTGTGCCACCATCCGTGATTACAATGATTATGAAAGGTTTGTGGATCAGTATGGCGTGAGGCGCACCAACCCTGCATTCTGGGAGCTGGCGGACTGGTTCCAGGATAAGCTGGCGCGCAGCAACCCCATCTTGTCCGGGCTATTCGATCTGAACCGTTACCAGAACCGCTAAGCGAGATTAAACCTGGAATCCTCACCCCGTTCAGAATGGAGCGGTCAACTGCGGATTCCAGGTTAAAGCAACGCCTGCTGAGCAGCTGCAACACGTTGATTGTTCAGCTTGGTAATGCGCTCGATCAGACCCTGCATGCCGTTACGGCGCACCTCTTTGGCGAAGGTGGTACGGTAGTTGGTTACCAGACTAATGCCTTCAATAACAATGTCATACACCATCCAGTCACCATCTTTCTGGTGCATCCTGTATTTTACTGATACCGGGGGGGCACCCGAACGTACCACCTCACTGCGCACCAGAACCTTTTTTGCATTGGCCGCATCATGTCGCGGCATAAACCTGAGAGACCACTCACCAAATTCACGAAAAGCGGTTGCGTAGGTTCTGACCAGCAGGCGCTGAAACTGCTGCATAAACTCACTCTTCTGCTCTGGCGTGGCACGGCGCCAGTGTTTACCCAAAGCCAAACCGGAGAGCCGGTTAAAATCCACATGGGGTGCGACCACCTCATTCGCCAGCTGGTAGACATAGGCCTTGTCGGTTTTGATGCGCTCCCGGTTATTCTGTAAAAGCGTTTTTAGAGACTCTGAGACACTCTGTATTGCGGTCTCTGGCGGAGGCAGCGTCCCGGCTGAGGCGACAGAGAGAGATAAAAACAGCAACAACCCGATGGTTGCGCAGATCTTTGATGGATAACGTAATTGTAGATGTGCCATGTTCATCACCTGTTAGTAGCGCATATATCAAGCAGCGACCAGATCCAAAGTATGTTAACTGCAATTGGGGCGCTTTCTGGATTTTTGAGAATCCGCTTCGTCTGGGGTTCGGGCTGGACGAACAGCTTGGCGCAAATCCTGTTGCTGAGGTATCGTATGCCAGCAATAAGCCTGTAGGGATTTTCTCACCTGGGTGGGCAACATCCAACCCAAGAGACCCGATAATACCTTATTGTTATTGTCCACTACTACCTTTAATTGAGGCTGAAAGCCATGCACCAAAAAAATGCTCGTTTTCCCATTACTCGCATGCGCCGCATGCGCCGGGATGGTTTCTCCCGCCAGTTAATGCGTGAAACTGAGCTGACTCCCGCAGATTTTATCTACCCCATGTTTGTGCTTGAAGGGGAGGGCAACCGCGAATCCATCACCTCGATGCCAGGTGTTGAGCGGCTTAGCATCGACCTGCTGATCGAAGAGGCGCGACAGATTCATGCGCTGGGCATCCCTGCCATGGCACTCTTTCCGGTCACGCCCCAATCAGCCAAAACAGAGGATGCCCGTGAGGCATTCAACCCCGATGGCCTGGCGCAACGTGCTGTACGCGCCCTGAAAGAGGCAGTGCCGGAGCTGGGGGTGATTACCGATGTCGCCCTCGACCCCTTCACTACCCACGGTCAGGATGGGCTCATTGACAGCAGTGGCTATGTGATGAATGACGAAACGGTAGAGGTACTGGTCAAACAGGCTGTCTCCCATGCCGCTGCCGGTGTCGATATTGTCGCCCCATCCGACATGATGGATGGCCGTATCGGTGCCGTCCGTGAGGCGCTGGAGGTCGCAGGTCATATCCACACCCGCATCCTGGCCTACTCAGCCAAGTATGCCTCCAGCTTCTACGGCCCCTTTCGGGATGCGGTCGGCTCTGCGGCAAACCTGGGTGCAGGTAACAAGCACACCTATCAGATGGATCCCGCCAACACCAACGAGGCACTGCGCGAGGTGGCGCTCGATCTGGAGGAGGGTGCCGATATGATCATGGTCAAACCCGGCATGCCCTACCTGGATATTGTACACCGGGTAAAGAGTGAGTTTGGCGCGCCCACCTTTGTCTATCAGGTAAGTGGCGAATACAGCATGTTGATGGCTGCCGCCCAGCAGGGCTGGCTGGATGAAGAGGCGGTCGCGCTGGAGTCCCTGCTCTGCATCAAACGGGCGGGTGCAGACGGCATCCTCACCTATTTTGCCAAACGTGCGGCACAGTGGCTACAGGATTGACCGGCGGATCATGAATAAGCGCATTGACCGCTACGCCGTCATTGGCAACCCTATCGAGCACAGCAAATCGCCACAGATCCACCGTGCCTTTGCACAGCAGACCGGAGAGCAGCTGGAGTACATCCGCCTGCTGGGCGAGCCTGGGCACTTTGCAGCGAATGTGGCTGATTTTCTAAACACAGGTGGCAGGGGGTTGAATGTCACAGTCCCTTTCAAAGAGGATGCCTGGCAGCTGGTCGATGAGCTCAGTCCCCGTGCGGAGTCGGCTCAGGCGGTCAATACGATCATCCAGTTGGGAGATGGCCGCCTGCGTGGTGATAACACCGATGGCATCGGGCTGGTTCGGGATCTGCAACAGAACCAGGGGGCGACTCTGACGGGTGCTCGCATCCTTCTGCTCGGTGCAGGTGGCGCGGCGCGTGGGGTGTTACGACCGCTGCTGGAGTGCCACCCTGAGCAGATCACGGTTGCCAACCGCACGGCATCCAAGGCCGTCGCCCTGGCCTCTGATCTGGCTACGCTGGGATCGGTTGAGGGCTG
>JALSJZ010000091.1 GCA_026989135.1 Sedimenticola sp.
TGCCCTTGCAGCAGGGGCAGGGTTCGCACAGTACATGCTCCAGCGACTCACGCGTGCGCTTGCGTGTCATCTCCACCAGCCCCAATGCGGAGACCTCTGTGATGGCTGTTTTGGCGTGATCCCTGGCCAGATATTTCTCCAGTGCGCGCATCACCTGGCGCTTGTGCTCACCATCCGCCATATCAATGAAGTCGATAATAATAATGCCGCCCAGGTTGCGCAGACGCAGCTGTCGGCACAAGGTCTGCACCGCTTCGAGATTGGTCTTGAAGATGGTCTCATCCAGATTACGGTGCCCGACAAAACCTCCGGTATTCACATCAATAGTGGTCATTGCCTCGGTCTGATCAATCACCAGATGGCCGCCTGATTTAAGATCCACCTTCCGCTGCAGCGCCTTTTGCAACTCATCCTCAACGCCATAGAGGTCAAAGATCGGGCGCTCACCCGGATAGTACTCAATGCGGGAGCTGACTTCGGGAATAAATCTGCCCGCAAACTCCACCGCTCGCTTACAGCTCCCACGCGAATCAATCTTTATCTTCTCGATATCATCACTTACCATATCGCGCAGCGCCCGCATGGCCAGCGGCAGATCCTCATGTATCAGCTCCTGAAAACCGGCTTTACTGCGGCGCTCTTCAATCGAGGCCCAGACGCGGTTGAGATAGAGCACATCCACCCGCAGCGCCTCCCGGCTGGCACCCTCAGCAGCGGTTCGTGCAATGAAGCCGCCCTGCACCTCCAGCTCCTCCTTCAGCTCGCCCAGGATGGTGCGCAGCCGCTGGCGCTCCTCCTCATTGTCGATCCGCTGCGAGACACCTTCGTTTTCAAGTGAGGGGATAAATACCAGGAAACGGGAGGGAATGGAGAGATCTGTTGTCAATCTCGCCCCCTTGGTGCCCAGCGGGTCTTTCACCACCTGGACGATCACCTCACCCCCCTCCCGCACCAGTTCGGTGATATTGGGCGCAGGCGCATCACCGTTACTGCGACGGCTGACAATGTCCGAGGCGTGCAGAAAGGCGGCTCGCTCCAATCCAATCTCCACAAAGGCAGCCTGCATGCCTGGCAACACGCGGCACACCTTGCCCTTGTAGATGTTGCCAACCAATCCACGCCGCCGGGCACGCTCGATGATCACCTCTTGCAGCACGCCGTTCTCCAGCAGCGCCACGCGGGTTTCAGGCGGGGTTACATTGATTAGGATCTCTTCGCTCATAAATTATGGCCAGTACGCTGAATTTAACTGCTTTTTATATGTGGAATCCTGATGCCGGCTGCGCGCAACAGCTCTGCTGTTTCAAACAGCGGCAGCCCCATTACGCCAGAGTAACTCCCCTCCAGATGCGAAACAAAGAGAGCACCCAACCCCTGTATAGCATAACCGCCCGCCTTGTCCTGCGGCTCTCCGCTATCCCAGTAGGCCAGCGCCTCTGCCACTGTGACCGGCCGAAAAGTAACGCGGCTGACACTCAAGCGGCTGCATATCCTGTGCGCATCCACCAGCGCGACTGCGGTCAGCACTTTATGGCTGCGGCCTGAGAGTTGCCGCATCATTGCCAGCGCATCGTCACGGTCTGTCGGTTTGCCCAGGATTTTGTGCTCAGTCACAACCGCTGTATCTGCCGCCAGCACCGGCAATATCTCATGGTCACCCCGCATCGCCTGCACCGTTCTGGCCTTCTCCAGCGCCAGCCGAATCACATACTCTGCCGGTGCCTCTTCGGGGGCTGGCGACTCATCCACATCGGCGGCCATGACCTTGGGATAGATCCCAATCTGCGCCAACAGTTCACAGCGGCGAGGCGAGCGGGATGCGAGGTAGATCTGGGGATGCATGGATGTTGTCTGCTTTCGGGATTTTCAGGCGTCGTTGCGGAAATTCTACCATCGACAAACACTACACCAGCTACTGCATGATTGACAGTCATCACCCTGATTAAGGAACGCTCATGAAATAAGTTGAGCATCTGACGGGTCTTTTTATCCGCCTTCTTTGTTGCGAAAACAGTTATGTAGTCCGACTACATGCCTGTTTACGCGCCTCAAAGACGAACAAAAATCCTGCACCATATACTCAACTTATTTCATTCATGTTCCTAAGGCTTTTTGCGGCATAAAAAAACCCCGCAAATGCGGGGTTTTAACAAAATCGGGTTATGAGGGTTTTTCTAATTGACTGAGAGCATCTGCGTAATCAATACGGCCAGACTCAGAAAAAACAGCCCCATCACTGTGCGTATCACTTCCATCTTTCGCGGCTTTAACATACGGTACTTCCTCCACATCATGCATGCTTCATTCCTGTGATTATGCCGAGGATGTTTCACCTTCAGCATAAACGCCTGTTACCTGCGCCCCTGGATTACCTGTCCGGTATGTTTGTATCTGCCCATGCTGAGCCACACCTTAGATGGACGATAGGTATAGAGTACGTGGCAACACTGTAAGTTTAAACCAATACCGCGTTACTTGTAATGTAATTATCTTACTAGGATATGCCTTTTCGTTCCTAGGAGGCTGTCCGAGAATAGAAACCACAGTGAGAAAAAGCTGGATTTGGCCAGATTTCTCCATTATTTTCGTTAAATATGCCCAATATTCGCCTCAAATAATGAAAAAACCTGACTCAAACCAGCTTCCCCTCACCATGATTCCTATTCTCGGACAGCCTCCTAGAAGAGAATCCTTATAAAAAACCACCCCCTTTTGAAAAGCTGGTTGGTGACTTGTCTGGTGCCTATTCACGAAGAATAAATATTCAGCATAGACTGGTCTATCAGATTCACGAAGAGGAGCATG
>JALSJZ010000092.1 GCA_026989135.1 Sedimenticola sp.
CTTGGTGTTGCTGCAACCTATGATGTGCGGATGACCTACAGTGATGCAGATGGTTTTGCAGGTGGCGAGCCGGCAACGCAGGCGGTGAGTGGTATTGAGCTGGTCAATAATGGCACCATCGTACTGACGGCCTCTGCCATAGCGGGTAAAAGTGGCTCTATTGATATAAGCATGCCCTATCTGCACGATATTAATGCTGATAATAAATACAGCATTGAATATAAAGCCAGTGGTACAGAAGAGTGGACAGGTTGGGGTTCGTACCCGCATGCACCATCACCCTTTACCGCAACCATCACCGGGCTGGAGGTGAATCAAACCTATGATGTGCGAATGACCCTCCATGACAGCAATGGAATCATTGCAGGCTTTCCGCAACAGACGGTAACAGTGACGCTGCCCTATGGTGATGAGGTGGTCTGCCAGTCTGGCTGTTCGGGTATTGGTGCCTATCACAGCACCATTCAGGCGGCGATTGATGCGGCCAGTGATGGCGATGTCGTGGTGGTGCTGCCGGGCAGCTATGCTGAAAATCTGACCCTGGGGCTGAACCCTGCGGATAGCGTGAATATCATGCTTAAATCCCGTGATGGTGCCGCTAGCGTTACGGTTACCGGCACGGGTGCAGACTCTCCGGTTATTCAGATCTTTGGTGGTAACAGCTCCACGCTACAGGGTTTCACGATAAATAATATTCACTCGGGTGGCGACCTCTCCCAGGGGATCTCTATCTCCAACGCCTCGCCAACCATTGAACAGTGCATCATTGAAGACAATATGCTTGCAACCTATAAGCCGGGCGGGGGCATTCGTGCCAACTCTGGCAACCCGGTTATCAAGCGCAGCTGGATCAGAGGTAACAATGGTGATGAGGGCAGCGGTATCTACTGCTTCAGTGGCACCCTAACATTGATCAATGCCATCGTGAGTGGCAATGGCAAGTCTGGCCAGGGCAATCAAGGTGCGGGTTTGCATGTTGCAGCAGCCTGCTCTGCAACCATTATCAGCAGCACCTTTTCAGGCAATCGGGCGCAGAATGGCGGGGCGATCAACGGCCCCGGATCAGTGACTGCAAAATACAGCATCTTCTGGGGTGATGAGGATGAGTTCTATGGCCCAGGTGAGCTGGCAGCCGGATATGATGTAACCTACTCAGTGATTCAAGGGGGTTATGCCGGTACCGGCAACAGGCTCAATGATCCGAAATTTATACTGCCCATACCGGCGGCCAGTGCGCCAACGGTGATGGGTGACTACCAGCTTCAGGGCTATACCCATACGCAGGATGCGGTGCTTGATCTGCTGCTGCAAGGGGGCGATACCTTAGACCCACTGGCTCCAGCCGATGACTATTATGGCGATCCAAGACCCAGCGGTGCAGGTTACACCATGGGTGCTGATGAGGTGGGGGTTCAGTAGCACCTAAATCCTGCAAATGCTCGCACTCACATAGCGCAAACTATTGATCCGTATAGTGATATGAAACTTTTCGGCTATCACAATAAGGATGACACTCAAAGTTGTCATTCACTCTACGAATCAATATCTTACACTCTGCAAGCACGATCACTTGCAGGATTTAGGTAGCAGAGCAACACCCGGAAGCAGGATTTTAGTCCTGCCTTGGACGGGGCTGCCAAAGGCAGGCGCTTTAGGTGAAGCCCCATTTCCGGTTTTGGCTCAGGCGACCAGCTGAGCCTTGATCTTATTCATTGCACTCTTTTCAATCTGGCGGATGCGTTCGGCAGAGACGTTGTAGTGGTCGGCCAGCTCGTGCAGGGTGGCCTTCTTATCGGATAGCCAGCGGGCTTGCAGGATGGCCTTGCTACGCTCGTCCAGATCATCCAGTGCGGTATAGAGCAGCTTCTGCTCATGGCTTGTGCTGTCGGCGTGCTCCAGTTGCGTGGCAGGCTCCATACGCATATCGGGCAGGAAGGATGCCGGTGCTACCGGGTGCTCCTCATCGCTGCTCTCTTGCAGATCAAAGGCCATATCCTGTCCGGCGAGGCGGGATTCCATCTCCAGCACGACTTCAGGCTTAACCCCCAGGTCTTTGGCGACCCCTTCCACCTCCTCCTGTGAGAACCAGCCCAGCCGCTTTTTGGCGCTGCGCAGATTGAAGAAGAGTTTGCGTTGCGCCTTGGTGGTGGCGACCTTGACGATGCGCCAGTTGCGCAGCACAAATTCATGGATTTCAGATTTGATCCAGTGAACTGCAAATGAGACCAGGCGCACGCCCATATCGGGGTCAAAGCGGCGAACCGCCTTCATCAGGCCGACCGTGCCCTCCTGAATGAGATCGGGCAGCGCCAGACCATAGCCAGAGTAGCCGCGTGCGATGCGAATAACGAAGCGAAGATGGGACATCACCATGATGCGCGCAGCTTCCAGATCGTTGTGATCGCGCAGGCGAACTGCCAGATCATGCTCCTCTCTGGTGGTTAGCATGGGAAGCTGATAGGCGGCACTGATATAGGCGTTGATGCTGCCCGTGGGCAGGGCAACGGGCATTGCGAGTTCTCGGTTCATCTCTCTCCCTCAAATTTGGATTAAGTGGTTGTCCGCACTCTCTTTTTAAGTGGAGTGTAGATCATTTTTTAGCAGTCTACTATAGAGAGTGCTAATTTCCAAAAAAGTTCTGGAGTGTTAACTGGGTTCAATGCTGCTGAGATGACGCCCCACCGCAATCCAGGAGCCAAACAGCCCCAGCAGGGTGCTGCCAAGCAGCAGAAAACCAAGGGTTTGGCCGTCGATGGCTGAGAGGTCAAATTCACTGTGATAGAGCCCGGCCAGACGCTCTACCGGCTCGTTGAGCGCCCACAGTGAGAGCGTCACCAGCAGCCAGGCGAGAATGCCGCCAGAGAGTCCGTACCAGAAGCCGTTATAGAGAAAGGGGCGGCGGATGAAGGCGTCTGTGCCGCCGATCAGCTTGGTGATCTCGATCTCGCTTCTGCGGTTCTGGATCTCCAGCCGGATGGTATTGCCTATGATCAGCAGCACCGCCAGCCCCAGCAGCAGGCCGATCACCATGACGCCACGTTGGGCGATCTCTGTGATGGCGTGAAAGCGGCGCACCCACTGCAGGTCAAGCTGGGTAAAGTCCACCTCTGTCAGTTGATTGAACTCGGCCAGCAGCGCCTCAGCGGCCTCCGGGGTGCTCTGTTGCGGATGCGGTTCAATCACCAGCACCGTGGGCAGCGGGTTTTTCTTTAGCGCCTGAAGCGCGCCTTCGAAGCCGCTGAGGCGCTGGAACTCCTCCAGTGCCAGATCGGGGTCGATCAGCTGCACGGTTGCCAGCTGTGGATGCGCTCTCAATCGGTTGGCCAGCTGCATGGCCTGTTTTTCATCCACCTCCTGCTTCAGAAAAAGGGAGAGGGTGGCGGTGCCGTCCCAGCCCCCCGCCAGTTGCTGGACGTTGCTCAGGGCGACATGCATGCCGGTGGGCAGGGCGAGTGCGATGCCGATAACCGCAGCGGTCATCAGGGTGGCCAGCGGGGCGCGGCAGAGTCGTCCCAGGCTGGCCAGTGCCACCTGCAGGTGGCGTAGCAGCCAGGTATTAAGGTGCTGTCTGTTCATGACCGGCTGGCAGCGGTATCACGCATCAAACGGCTATGGCTCAGGGTGAGGATGCGCTTGCCCATGTTTGAGATAAGTTCCAGATCATGCGTCGCGATGAGCAGGGTGACCCCGACCTGATTGAACTGGCTGAAGAGATCCATGATCTCCTGTGAGAGTGTCGGGTCGAGATTGCCGGTAGGCTCGTCGGCCAGTACCACGGGGGGTTTGCTGACCACCGCCCGGGCGATGCCAACGCGCTGCTGCTCGCCACCGGAGAGGGTGATCGGGTAGACCCGCTCTCTATTCAGCAGGCCGACCTTGTCCAGCGAGGCGTGCACCCGGCGGCTGATCTCCTGATGGCGCAGCCCGGCCACCACCAGCGGCATGGCGACGTTGTCGAATACGGTGCGGTCATTGAGCAGCCGGTGATCCTGAAAGATCATCCCCACTTCGCGGCGGTGGTAGGGAACCTGGCTGCGTTTGATCTTGGCGAGGTTGCGTCCACCCACCCGTACCTGACCACGGGTGCAGCGCTCCAGCAGGCCGATCAGGCGCAGCAGGGTGCTTTTGCCTGCGCCAGAGTGGCCGGTCAGAAAGACCATCTCTCCCGGTGTGATGTGGAAGCTGGTGTTGCTCAGCCCCTCATGCCCGCCGGGGTAGCGTTTGGTGACGTTCTCGAAGTGAATCATGTTTGGTCTGTTTTGACCCGCTTCCGGGTATAAAGCCTACTCCTCAAATAGCGCGTCCACGAACTCTTTGGCATTGAAGTAGCGCAGATCCTCAATCGCCTCACCCACGCCGATGAAGCGGATGGGGATCTGCATGCGGTCGGCAATGGCAAACAGGATACCCCCCTTGGCGGTGCCATCTAGCTTGGTCAGGGTGATGCCGGTGATGGGGATGGTCTCATTGAACTGTATTGCCTGATTGAGGGCGTTCTGCCCAGTGGTGGCGTCCACCACCAGCATCACCTCATGCGGGGCATCGGGGTCGACCTTCTGCATCACGCGGGCGATCTTGGCCAGCTCATCCATCAGGTTGCCTTTGGTGTGCAGGCGTCCGGCGGTGTCGGCAATGAGCACGTCGATGCCCCGGGCCGTGGCCGCCTGCAACCCGTCAAAGATGACGGAGGCGGAGTCTGCCCCTGTGTGCTGGGCAATCACCGGGATGCGGTTGCGTTCGCCCCAGGCCTGGAGCTGCTCTACGGCAGCGGCGCGGAAGGTGTCTCCGGCAGCCAGCATGACGCTGTTGCCCTCCTCCTGCAGCTGTTTGGCCAGTTTGCCGATGGTGGTGGTTTTGCCTGCGCCGTTGATGCCGATCATCAGGATCACCTGAGGCTTGCCGGGGGATGGCTGCCGCACCGGCTTTTCGCTCTGTTGCAGAATATCCTGCAACAGGGTTTTGAGCGCAGCTGAGAGTGCGCTGGGGTCGGAGAGCTCTTTGCGCCGGACGCGCCCGTTGAGGTTGTTGATGATGCGGGTGGTGGCCTCGACCCCCACGTCAGCGACCAGCAGCAGGGTCTCCAGCTCTTCGAGCAGCTCATCGTCGATCTCTTTATGCCCCAGAACCAGGTTGGCCAGGCCATCGGTAAAGTTGCTGCGGGTGCGGGTGAGGCTCTTTTTCAGGCGCTTGAAGAAGCCGGGCTTGCGTGCTGGGGCGGGTTCCGTGGGTGTTTCCTGAACAGGCTCAGCGACCTCTGGCTCAGCTGAAGCCGCGGCCTCTGGTGCTACAGGTTCTTCTGCGCTGGCTATCTCTACAGCCGTTGGGGTGGGCTCTTCCTGTTCAATCTCATCGGAAGGTGCCTCGGCGGTTGCCTCTTCTGTAACAGCGGGTTTTGCTTCAGGCTCAGGTTGTGTTTCGATCAGCTCTTCTACAGCTTCAGCTTCTTCAGGCTCGCTTGCAGCCGCCTCTTCAGCCAGTTTTTTTGCGGCCTCCTCGGCGGCTGCCTTTGCAGCGGCTTCAGCTTCTTGCTTTTTTCTCTTTCGTCTACCAAATCCAAACATGATTTGTTATCCAGCTGGAACCTTAATCAAGGTGGTGAGTCTTTAATGACTTTGGACATCTCCCCCTGGCTCTGAAAAAATGCCGGGTTCAGATCCAATCATCTGTATAAAGATGAATCCTAACATTTTGATGGGGAACTCCCTATCCCAATCGTGACTCAGGAAGACGAAATGAGACGTTCTATTTGGATATTGTTGCTGTTTTGGTGCAGTCCCGTGGCATTTGCAGCATCGCAGGTGCATGAGTTTCAGCTGGATAACGGCATGAAGGTGATTGTGAAGGAGGATCACCGCGCACCGATTGTGACCTCGCAGGTCTGGTACAAGGTTGGCTCCAGCTACGAGCACCGGGGTATCACCGGGGTCTCCCATGTGCTGGAGCACATGATGTTCAAGGGGACAGAAAAGTATGCGCCGGGTGAGTTCTCGCGCATCATCGCTGCCAATGGCGGGCGGGAAAATGCCTTCACCGGGCGGGACTACACCGCCTATTTCCAGACGCTCTCCAAGGATCGGCTGGAGGTCGCTTTCGAGATGGAGGCGGATCGCATGCGCAATCTGGTTCTGCTGCCGGAGGAGTTTGCCAAGGAGGTGGAGGTGGTGAAGGAGGAGCGCCGGCTGCGCACCGAAGACAAGCCCACCTCGCTGACCTATGAGCAGTTCAATGCGGTGGCCTTTCGCAGCTCGCCCTACCGTAACCCGGTCATCGGCTGGATGAATGATCTGGATAATATGACGGTGGATGACCTGCGCACCTGGTATCGGCGCTGGTATGCCCCGAATAACGCCACGCTGGTGGTGGTGGGCGATGTGGATGCCAAGGCGGTGCTGGCCCTGGCCAAGAAGCATTTTGGTGCCTTCAAGCCAGAGAAGATCAACGGCTCCAAACCCTCAAAGGAGCCGCCCCAACTGGGAGAGATCAGGCTGAAGGTGCATGCCCCGGCGCGCCAGCCCTATCTGCTGATGGGGTATAAGGTGCCGGCGCTGGGGACGGCCGCACAGGCATGGGAACCCTATGCGCTGGAGATGCTGGCAGCGGTGCTGGATGGTGGCTCCAGCGCCCGTTTTGCGCGTAACCTGGTGCGTGGGCAGGAGATCGCGGTTTCAGCCGGTGCGAGCTACGGTGCCTTTACCCGGCTCCCCAGTCTGCTGCTGCTGGATGGATCACCGGCAGAAGGGGAGACGATAGCAGATCTCGAGGCTGCGTTGCTGGCCGAGCTGGAGCGGATCAAAACCGAGCCGGTTACCCGCCAGGAGCTGGAGCGGATTCAGACCCAGGTGGTGGCCAGCAAGGTCTATGAGCAGGATTCAGTCTTCTATCAGGCGATGCAGATCGGCGTGCTGGAGACCATTGGCCTGGATTGGCGGCTGAATGACGAGTATGTCGACCGGCTCAAGGCGGTCACGCCAGAGCAGGTGCAGGCGGTGGCCAAAAAGTATCTGGTAAAGGATCAGCTGACCGTTGCCGAGTTGGTGCCACTGTCGATGGCGATGGCAGCGCCGGTAAAAGCGGCTGCGGGAGGTCGTCATGGTCATTAATAATAGAGGAGACGCCGTTGTGAGAATCTGGATTGCCGCTGCGGTTTTTATCGTATCACTCTCATCCTCAGCCCTGTTTGCGGGGCCAAAGATCCAGACCTGGCAGACGACAAATGGGGCAAAGGTGCTGTTTGTACCTGCGCCAGAGCTGCCGATGGTGGATATTCGAATGGTGTTCGATGCAGGCAGCGCCCGTGATGGTGACAAGCCAGGGCTGGCGCAGCTGACCGCGGCCCTGCTGCGTCAGGGTGCAGGCGGTTGGGATGCCGATCAACTGGCCGAGCGGATGGAGGGCGTGGGTGCAAATTTCAGTACAGGTTCCGCACGGGATATGGCCTGGGCAACGGTGCGCAGCCTGACCGAACCCAAGGCGCTCAACACCGCGCTGGAGACCCTGTCGGCCGTCGTGGCCCAGCCACGTTTTGATGCGGCGGATTTTAACCGGGTGCGCGAAGCGATGCAGGTTGGTCTGCGTCAGAGTGAGCAGAACCCTGGCTCTGTGATTTCGAAGGCTTTTTTCGCTACGCTGTTTGCGGGGCACCCCTATGCCTCTGATCCGGGCGGCACCCAGGAGTCCCTGGCGGCCATGCTGCGGGAGGATCTCATTGGCATGCACAAAACCTACTATGTGGCACGCAACACAGTGGTGGCGATAGTGGGTGCGGTGGATCGAAAACAGGCAGAAAAGATCGCCAC
This sequence comes from Sedimenticola sp., assembly GCA_026989135.1. Taxonomy (GTDB): domain Bacteria; phylum Pseudomonadota; class Gammaproteobacteria; order Chromatiales; family Chromatiaceae; genus WFXD01. The sequence goes on from JALSJZ010000092.1 coordinate 7,797, forward strand.
GCAGCTCACGGCCGGTCTGGCAGAGGGAGAGCCCGCCCCGGCACTACCGGAGGTTGCGGCGCTGACCAAAGCGGTGACAAAGCAGATCAATTTCCCCTCTTCACAGTCGCATATCCGGCTGGGACAGCCCGGCATCAGCCGGGGTGATCCAGACTATTTTGTGCTCTATGTGGGCAACCACATCCTGGGCGGTGGCGGATTTGTTTCGCTGCTGACCAATGAGGTGCGCGAGAAGCGTGGTCTCTCCTACAGCGTCTACAGCTACTTCAGCCCGATGCGTATGGCAGGCCCGTTTGTCATGGGGGCGCAGACCAAGAATGCGCAGGCGCAAGAGGCACTGGCGGTGATGCGCAAGACGCTACAGGAGTTTATCGACCAGGGGCCGACCCAGCAGCAGCTGACCGCCAGCAAGCAGAACATCACCGGCGGCTTCCCGCTGCGCATCGCCAGCAACAAGGATATTGTTGGATATCTGGCGATGCTGGGCTTTTATGATCTGCCGCTGGACTATCTGGACACCTTCGTTGGCAAGATCGAGGCGGTAACGGCGAAGCAGATCAAAGAGACCTTTCAGCGGCGATTGCAGCCGGATCGCTTCGTTACGATTGTGGTGGGCAGTGCTGAGTGAGGCTGAAACGAAAAGGATTGAACCTAGATTCCGCAGTTGACCGCTACGAGGATAGATCAACATATTGATATGCATAATATTTTACACCTTTATCTAACTCACCTGCTGGGTGAATTACGCTACGGGGCGGATTGCACGCTTGCGGGGGCGTATGGCCGCGTTGCAACTCCTTGGAATAGAACAACTATTCTACGTCGTTGCGCCTTGCCATACACCCCCGCAAGCGCACACTCCACCCCGTCCAACTGCGGATTCTAGGTTGAACCAGGTTCGCATCATTGGCGGGCAGCACCGGGGTCGCCGCCTGACCTTTCCTGATCTGCCCGGACTGCGTCCTACCGGGGATCGCATCCGCGAGACCCTGTTTAACTGGCTGCAACCCCTGCTTCCAGGTGCCCGCTGCCTGGATCTCTTTGCCGGCAGTGGTGCCCTGGGGTTGGAGGCGGCATCCCGTGGGGCGGGAGAGGTGCTGCTGCTGGATCAATCCCCGCAGGTTGTTCAGCAACTACAGGGGCATATCGCGGGTTTAGGGCTAAATCAGGCCAAAGCGGTGCAGGCCGATGCGCTGGGCTGGCTGCAAGCCGCCCCGCCAAAATGCGCTTTTGATATTGTCTTTATCGACCCGCCTTTTGGCGCAGGGCTGCTGCAACCCTGTTGCCAGCAACTTGCATCGAGTGGCCTGTTGGCAGAAAATGCGCGGGTGTATCTTGAGACGGATGTGGTAGAATCGCTTCCTTTTTTTTCGCGAGAGTGGCAAATCTTACGTGAAAAGAGGAGTGGACAGGTGGCCTACTATCTGCTTGCCTGCCCATAGCGCAGGGCAGGGAGTTTGTCCTTCAGCCAATCTGGAACTATTATCTGTTCCATTGTGAAAAGAGAACGGTATGACCACAGCGGTTTATCCAGGGACGTTTGACCCCATAACCAATGGTCATAGTGACATCGTTATGCGTGCAGCCATCCTGTTTGACCGGGTGATTGTCGCAGTAGCGGCCAGCCCTGGAAAACGGCCGCTCTTCTCGGTTGAGCAGCGGGTGGCACTTGCCAGTGAGGTATTGGCCGATCTTGATAATGTTGAGATCAGCCCGTTTGACACGCTGCTGGTGGATTTTGCCAGCCAGCATGATGCAAAGGTGATACTGCGCGGCCTGCGGGCGGTATCGGATTTTGAGTACGAATTTCAATTGGCAGGCATAAACCGCCGGTTGGCGCCGGATGTGGAGACGCTGTTTCTCCGGCCGGCGGAGCAGTACGCTTACATTTCGTCCAGTCTGGTGAGAGAGGTTGCCGGGCTTGGAGGGGATGTATCGGAGTTTATTCATCCTGCAGTTCAGGCCGCATTGAAGCGCAGGAAATTATAAATTTTTATCCATTGTTAGGAGGAAAACCATGGCTTTAATGATTACTGATGAATGTATTAACTGTGATGTGTGTGAGCCGGAGTGTCCCAATGACGCCATCACCCAGGGTGACGAGATCTATGTGATAGATCCTGACAAATGCACCGAGTGTGTGGGTCATTACGATGAGCCTCAGTGCGTTGAAGTCTGCCCGGTTGACTGCATTCCAAAGGATCCTGCTCACGAAGAGACAGAAGAAGAGCTGCGTGCAAAGTTCGAGCGTCTCACTGCTTGATCAGGTGATTTCCGGTCTGTTACCGGCTATGAAAAAGGCTCCGTTCAGGAGCCTTTTTTGTGCCTTGGTTTTGTCTCTGCTGTGGCCGATGGCTGCGGCGGCGCAAAAGCCTCCTGCTGCCGCTATTGCCAGCGCCCATCCGCTGGCTACTCAGGCTGGGCATGAGATTTTGGCAGCGGGTGGCAATGCGTTTGATGCTGCGGTGACCGTCAGTGCCGTGCTGGCGGTGGTGGAACCCTATAGTTCAGGCATGGGTGGTGGTGGTTTTTGGTTGCTGCACCGAGCCAAAGATGGTTTTGAAACCATGCTGGATGGCCGCGAGCGGGCACCATTGGCGGCGCATCGGGATCTATTCCTAAATAACCAGGGCGAGGTTATACCCAATCTCTCTATCAATGGCGCACTGGCGGCCGGTATTCCGGGACAGCCTGCGGCGCTGATTCATCTGGCTGAAAAATATGGCCGACTCCCTTTAAAACAGACCTTTGCAGCGGCCATTCGGCTGGCTCATGAGGGATTTCTGGTGGATGACCACTATCGACGTATGGCGCAGTGGCGACTGGATGCGTTACGCCAGTCACCCTCTGCGGCGTCGCTGTTTCTGGTGGATGGGGATATCCCGCAGGTGGGGCATAATCTGCGCCAGCCTGAGTTGGCCAAAACATTGGAGCTGATGGTTGAGCAGGGGCGGGATGGTTTTTATACCGGCCGGGTGGCGCAGCAGTTGGTAGCAGGGGTGCGTGCCAATGGTGGCATCTGGACGCTTGATGATCTGGCACAGTACCAGCCTGTTGAACGGGCCCCGGTGCGCGGTGAGTATCGTGGGATGACCATCACCAGCGCCGCACCGCCCTCATCGGGTGGCGTGGTGTTGTTGGCAATGCTGAATATGCTCTCCCATTTTGATCTGGATGGCTATCCTGAAGCAACACGCAAACACCTGCTGATTGAGGTGATGCGTCGGGCCTATCGTGATCGGGCTGAATATCTGGGCGACCCTGATTTTGTGGATATGCCGATTGAGCAGCTGATTCATCCGCTCTATGCAGCAGGGCTGGCCAGAGATATCAGGCTTGACCGTGCTACCCCGAGTAAAGCGCCACGTACAAAGCCCCTGATGAGTGAGGGGAGAGACACAACCCATTTCTCGATCCTGGACAGGGAGGGCAACCGGGTTGCTGCAACATTGAGTATCAACTACCCCTTTGGCTCGGGCTTTGTCCCGCCGGGTACCGGGGTTCTTCTTAACGATGAGATGGATGATTTTTCTGCCCGCCCCGGCGTGTCAAATGTCTATGGCCTGATTGGTGGAGAGGCCAATGCCATAGCGCCGGGTAAGCGTATGCTCTCAAGCATGACGCCGACCTTTGTTGAATCAGCAGAGGGTGTTGCTGTTTTGGGAACGCCGGGTGGCAGCCGAATCATAACCATGTTACTGCATGGCATATTGGCGCTTCAGGCGGGTGGTGGGCCTGATGCATGGGTCGCTGTACCGCGCTTTCATCACCAGTATCTCCCCGATGAGGTGCAGTTTGAGTCAGGGGCTTTGACAGCAGATGAGATAACGGCGCTTACCCGCCTGGGCCATCAGCTTAAACCACTGAAGCGCAGCTACGGCAACATGCAGGGGGTTTACTGGAATAAGAACAAAGGGAGCGTCTCAGCAGCCAGCGACCCGCGTGGTGTAGGTCAAGCGCTTGTGCGCTAGTTTTTTTTGGGTCTATGCCATATCGAGTGGTTATAATGAACAGACACAGAGACCACTGAGGTCACAGAGCATGGAAGAGTGTAGTAAGGAGCTGTCAGAAACAGTGGTAGGTTGTGCCATTATAGCTCTGTGTTCTCAGTGGTCTCTGTGTCTGTGAAAAACAGCTGCACTCCCCACTCAATATGGCATACCCTCGTTTTTTCCTGATCAAAAAAGGCAGCGCAAAAAAGATATTGATATTGCTGGTGATCGGTCTGTTTTGGGGTGATGCCGAATTCAGTTCCTGAATTACAGGAATGCAGTTCGGTGATTTCTGTAATGCTGAGCACCTTTTGATGGGCATCTGTGTCAGCCAGCCCGTGGTGGGAAATCAATAAACGCTGCGGTTAGCCTGATGCCGATGATAACCTTAAAACCCCATGTATTATATGGGATCAGGGCGGTTTACAGGCTGGCCAGTTATTCTGTTTTACTGTCTGTGGCTATAAAATCAGCCGGGATATGCCTCGATGCTGGGAAATAAAGTACTGAAAAATATCCAGATTTTGACATGCTTGTTCCAGAGTCTGCTTCCTGGCAGGGTTAAAGCTGCCAGGGGTTGAGTCGCTAAACGTAATGGGATCTATAGACGTGCCGCAGTGGCGGTTTGTGCTTATTATTTAAGATTCTAATGTTGAAGTTATTTCGTGGTCGTTCCTAAGGTACATATTGGGCGTGCTCTTTATCGGGGAAGATAGCTGAGCCATGTGGCCAGATCGAGTGGATGTGATACTTTATTGGCAGACTGACAGCATGCGGGGCGGGTGGGGTTTTATATTATGATGGCAAAAACAGAAGGCAAAAGAGATAAAGAGCAGGCTGGCCTGACAAGACCATCGGTGCTGACCACTGCGAGTCGAATGGCAGGTTACAACATGCATGCGGTGATGGTGCAGTCCCTGCTGTTGCTTATCTGTTTACTGCTGTTTCTCCCCAGCCCCTCCTCTGCGGCGCTGCCGACCTTTGAAACGCTCCCTCCTGTTACCGATCATCTGAAGCTGCCATCCGGGGTGGCGATTGGGGATGATGAGGCGATCCATGTCATAGAATCCAACCTGAACCAGATGCATCTGTTCAATAGATCCGGGGTGTATCAGCGCTCTCTCTATGGGCTTGATGCCCCGGTGGCGGTAGCGGTGGGTGTTGCAGGAGAGATATATATTGCTAATGTTGGAAAAGGCAATGTTGAGGTCTATGCGCCGGATTTTTCACCTGTCGGCAAGCTGGGGCAGGGTGATGGTGAATTTCAGAAGCCGGTCGGGATTGCCGTAGACAGTGCAGGCTTGATCTACGTAGTTGATGGGCGTGAGCACAGGGTCAAGATCTATAACGCTGATCGCAGTTTTAAATCATCTTTTGGCAGTATGGGAACCGGTAATGGCCAGTTTCAGACCCCTACCGCAATTGTTATCAATGAGGTTACCAGCGAGATCCTGATCCCTGATCTGGTTGCGCTGAGCACTTCGGCCCGGGTGCAGGTGTTCGACCTTAATGGCGTGTTTCTGCGCAGCTTCATTACCACGGGCACCAATGAGCAGGGTGAAACGGTTGCCTTTATCCGCCCCTATGGCATTGCAGTCGATACCCTTGACCGGATCTATGTCACGGATGGTTACCAAAATGTCGTAACCGTATACAACACGCATGGAAACTATCTGGGCAAACTCTATGACAGCAACCGCCTGCTGCGTAACCCGCAGGGCATTGCATTTGCACCCGGTACCAGTCGGCTGTTTGTGGCCTCCCTGAACTCAGGAACAGTAGAGACATACGGTATTGATAACGTCTATGGCAACATTGCGGCCTCACCCCCATCACACGATTTTGGCACGCTTGCCGTCAATGCTGTGCCGATAAGCCAGAGCTTTGAACTCTCTAACGATGGCAGTGGGAATCTTGCGGTGGGAGCGGTCACGTTAACGGGCGCTGATGCCTCCGAGTTCTCTATCATCGCTAACGATTGTGCAGAGAGAACCCTGGCACCGGCGGCGGGCTGCACGATAGATGTGCAGTTTCAGCCGCTCACGGCAGGCAGCAAAAGTGCATCGCTCTCTGTCGCCTCTGATGATCTCTATCTGCCAGAGATGGAGCTGGCACTGAGTGGCAGTGCCGATCCCCAGCAGTACCGATTGACCATTTCTAAGAATGAAAGAACCGGAGCAACGGGCGTGGTGCAGGCTTCCGGGATAAATTGCGGCACAACCTGTAGTGCAGAGTATGCAGAAGGCACAGTGGTTACCCTCTCTGCGTTACCAGATGGCGAAGCTGTCTTTGTTGGCTGGTCTGGTGGAGGCTGTTCGGGTACGGCAGCATGTGCTGTCGCTATGAACCAGGCGGTTACGGTAACCGCAACCTTTGACTTTGTGGTGTCAGCCTTTGCAGATACCTACTCCATAACTGCCAGTGCTGGTGCTAATGGCAGCATCAGCCCAGCGGGCACGGCAACTTATGATGCAGGTGCCAGCATGGCCTTTGCGATTACAGCGGATGCCGGTTACAGCATATCAGACGTACTGGTTGATGGTGGTTCTGTGGGCGCAGTGGGCAGTTACAACTTTGAAAACATAGCTGCGGATCACACCATTGCCGCTGAATTTACGGCAATAAGCGACACCCTGTTGCTCTCTTCCATCGAGATGGGCGAGGTGGGTGTGGGTGATCAGTGGCAGCGGGTTGAATTCAGCAAGAGCTTCGTCGACCCTGTGGTCGTGATCAAGCCGGCTAGTCTGAATGACCCCTCGCCTGCTGTGGTTCGGGTACGCAATGTTGGTGCACAAGGCTTTGAGGTGCGCATTCAGGAGTGGGAATACCTAGAGATATTGCTGGACAACAGTCCCGCCCATGCGGAAGAGCAGGTTGGGTATGTGGTTATGGAGAGAGGAAGTTACATGCTGGAGGATGGCACACGGATCGAGGCCGGCTGGTTTGATACGAATACAACCTCCAGTTTTGGAACCATTAGCTTTGCCCAGCCATTCACGGTTCCCCCTGTTGTGATCTCAAGTGTTGTCACCTATAACGACGAAGGCATGATTGATGAGGCGGCAGTTATTGGTCGAATGGGCAATATAGATGCCACTGGCTTTGGTTATATGTTGCAGGAGCAAGGGGTAAACGGCCAGACGCATGTGACCGAGCGCGCCTCCTTTATTGCCTGGGAGCCATCACAGGGTACACAGAGTGGCATCAGCTTTGAGGTCGGCAGGATCAATGACGTGTTGACGCAACAACCCAGGGTGCTCGAGTTCAGTGGCTACCAGAGTCCGCCGCTGTTGATTGCAGATCTGCAGACAACCCATGGCGGTACCGTCAACCTGCGCTGGAGCGACAAGAGCGCCACAGAGGTTAGCCTGCTGCTTGACCAGGAGGAATCCAACAGTGCTTTTAATGCCATACCCGATAAGGAATTTGTTCCTCCAACACCCTCTACAGAAGGAGTGGGCTACCTGATTTTGTGGTCAGCTGACCTGCTGCCACAGACCCTGACAGTAGAGAAAACCGGCCAGGGCAGTGGTCTGGTGCAGGCGCAGGGTATTGACTGTGGTGCAGGCTGTAGCAGCAGTTACAGCAAGGGAACCGAGGTGACACTGACCGCCGTAGCGGAGAGTGGCTCATACTTTGCGGGCTGGTCTGGTGGCGGGTGCAGTGGCACAGCAAGCTGTGTGGTCACCCTGGATCAGGCGGTTACAGTTACAGCACAGTTTGATGTGGCTCTGCCTGTCACCTACACCATTACCGCCACGGCCGGGCCAAACGGCAGCATCACTCCACAGGGCGAGACGGTAGTGAATGAAGGGGCAACGCAGGGCTACAGCATTGCTGCGGATGCGGGCTACCACATTGTTGATGTTACGGTAGATGGTGTATCAAGGGGCGCTGTAGAGAGCTACCAGTTTGTCGAGCTGGACAGGAACCATGAAATATCCGCCACCTTTGCGGTCAATATGCATCTCTTGACGGTAGAAAGAACAGGTCTGGGCAGTGGTTCAGTGCAGACGCAGGATATCGATTGCGGTGCAGACTGTAGCCGCAGCTACAGCCATGGGGCCGAGGTGACACTGATTGCGGTAGCGGAGAGTGGCTCACTCTTTGCCGGCTGGTCTGGCGGGTGCAGTGGCACAACAAGCTGCGTGGTCACCCTGGATCAGGCGGTTACGGTTACGGCGCAGTTTGATGTGATTCCGCCTGTCACCTACACCATTACCGCCACGGCCGGGTCAAACGGCAGCATCACCCCGCTGGGCGAGACGGTAGTGGAGGCAGGGGCAACGCAGACCTACAGTATTGTTGCGGATGCGGGCTATCACATTGCCAATGTCATCGTGGATGATGAGGCAAAAGGCATTATGGATAGCTTCCGGTTTAAGAATATTGCCGCCAGCCACTCCATATCGGTCACCTTCGCATCCAGCGTCTTTAAGTTGACCGATATAGCCATGGGTGAGGTGAGTGTAGGCCATTCATGGAAGCCGGTAACGCTGGATCGCTTCTTTGCAGATCCCATAGTCGTTGCCAAGCCTGCCAGTCAGAATGAGGTGGATCCTGCGGTTGTAAGAATCCGCAATGTAACCACGCGGGGCTTTGAACTCAAGATTCAGGAGTGGGAATACCTGGATGGCGAGCACGCGGATGAGCGGGTGAATTACATCGTTATGGAGCGCGGCAACCATGTCCTGAATGATGGGACACGGATTGAGGCCGGCCAGTTTGAAGCCAGCAATACAGATGCCTTTGAGAGCGTGCTGTTTGTCCGGCCCAAAGCCGTTCCGCCCGTGATTCTCTCGAGTGTGGTCAGCTATAACGAGGAGGATGCGGTAACCGGCCGCATCAAAGAGATCGACGAGGAGGGCTTTCAATATCTGCTCCAAGAGCAGGCAGACGGTGCCGCAGGTCATGCCACAGAGACGGTCTCCTATATTGCCTGGGAGGCCTCAATAGGCAGGCAGGATGGGATCAGCTTTGAGGTCAGCTGCAGGGGCGATGCTGAGGTTCAGCAGTTTCAGAATATTGGATTTATCAGTAGCTATGCCCCGTCGCTGCTGTTCGTTGCAGACCTGCAAACGGCAGAGGGCAGCCAGGCCGTCAATCTGCGCTGGAGAGGAAAGGATAAAGAGAGTATTGAGGTGCTGATTGATCAGGAGCGATCACAGCCCAGCGAGTCTACCTCAGCTTCGGTAGAAGAGATTGGCTATCTGGTACTCTCTGAGCAGGCAGACGCCTTCTGCACCAGTGAGCCGGGAAGTGACTGTGATCGAGATGGCCTGACAGATGAGGATGAGATCAATATATACGGCACAGATCCGTACCTGGCAAACACGGATGGCGATTTTTGGGATGATGGGCGTGAGGTGAACTACTGGATGGGGCGTTGGGATCATGATGATGACAATGATGGAGTAATCAACCTTTTGGATATTGATTCAAACGGTGATGGTGATTTTGATGGCTCAGCGTTTGCTGGTAATAAATCAGTAAAGGCCAGGGGCTGTGGCGGCGCAGCCGCACTATCCAAAGGAGAAGGCAAAGGCGAAGCTAGCAATAGTCGGGCATTCAACAGGGAGCAGCGTACATTTGATAAACGCAGTGGCTTTGATGCGGCTGGCCGCACTTTTCAACAGCGTCCAGGTTTTGACTCCCCGGCAAAAGATTTCGACCAGGATGGAACCAGCAGGGGGTTCAACAGGGAGCAGCGCACTTTTAAAAAGCCGCGTGGGTTTGCAGCACCCGAGCGCACTTTTCAGCCGCGTTCAGAGTTCCGTGCCCCGGTAAGTGGTTTTGATCGCCAGATAGACTTTGACTAAGAGAATCCGCCCCGCAGGCGGCGCGCTGTCGCACAGCAAACAATTTCTACTTTCGGAAGTGGGACTTCAGTCCCGCAGGGCGTTGGTAACTCTAGCGGGACTAAAGTCCTACTTCCACGTTTCTATTCTCGGACAGCCTCCTAGGAGGCTGTCCGAGAATAGGAATCATGGTGAGGGGAAGCTGGTTTGAGTCAGGTTTTTTCATTATTTGAGGCGAATATTGGGCATATTTAACGAAAATAATGGAGAAATCTGGCCAAATCCAGCTTTTTCTCACTGTGGTTTCTATTCTCGGACAGCCTCCTAGCCCCGGCAGACCGGGCAGTCGGGGTCGGCAGAGAGTTTCAGGCTGCGCCACTGCATCTGCAGGGCATCCAGAATCAGCAGTCTGCCCTTGAGCGGTGTGCCGGCTCCGGTCAGAACCTTTATCGCTTCGGCAGCCTGGATGCTGCCGATAATGCCGACAACCGGTGCCAATACGCCATTTTCAGAGCAGGTCTGCTCGACCTCAATGCTGTCACCGTATAGGCACCGATAACAGGGGTCTCCGGGCGTGCCGGTAAAGACAGAGACCTGTCCCTCCATGCGTATAGCCGCGCCGGAGATGAGCGGGGTTTGCGTGGCTACGCTGGCCTCGTTCAGGGCAAAGCGGGTGGCAAAATTGTCGCTGGCATCAATGATAAGATCGGCCTTCGCCACCTGCTCAGTCAGTCTCTCCCCCTCCAGCTGCCGGTTGATGCAGTGTATCCGGCACTCCGGGTTGATACCTGCCAGGGTATTGCGTGCCGATTCCACCTTGGGTAGGCCGATGCTCTCGGTGGTGTGGATGATCTGCCGTTGCAGATTGCTCAGATCGACCCGATCAAAATCCACCAGTACCAATTCGCCGACCCCAGCTGCGGCCAGATACATGGCCGCAGGTGAACCCAGACCGCCCAGCCCTATGATTAAAACCCTGGATTGAAGCAGTTTTTGCTGTCCTTCAAAACCGATCTCCGGCAGCATGATCTGGCGGCTGTAGCGCAGTAGTTGTTGATCTTCCATCGGTTAACCCTAGAATCCGCAGTTGGACGGGGTGGAGTGTGCGCTTGCGGGGGTGTATGGCACCAAAAGTAGGCGCTTTAGCGAGGCGCAACGACGTAGAATAGTTGTTCTATTCCAAGGAGTTGCAACACGGCCATACGCCGCTGCAAGCGTGCAATCCGCCCCGTAGCGTAGTTCACCCAGCAGGTGAGTCGAATAAAGGTATAAAATATCATGCATATCAATATGTTGATCTATCCTCGTAGCGGTCAACTGCGGATTCTAGGGTCAAAGTTGCCCCATTGTTATGCGATCCTGCCCTGTCAGATCCTGTTGAGTGCTGACCTGTTTAAACCCATGGGTTTTAAACAATGCATGCACCTTTGAGCCTTGATTATAACCATGTTCGAGCAGCAGCCAGCCATCGGCAGAGAGATGGTTTGGTGTCTGTCTGATGATGCGGCGGATATCATCCAGCCCATCGCGGCCTGAGGCCAGCGCCTCTCTCGGCTCCCAGGGCAGATCGCCCTGTGCCAGATGGGGATCACTGTCCGGGATATAGGGCGGGTTGCTGATGATCAGGTCAAAGGGCTGATTCTGGGGCAGTGCATCACACCAGCTGCCGCTGCGGGTCTGGATGTTTGCAAGATCGAGATGTTTGAAGTTGCCTCTGGCAACCTGGAGAGCAGCCTCAGAGAGATCAGTTGCAAAGAGGGTGCAGTCGGGGCGTTCAGAGGCGATGGCTGCGGCAATGGCACCGCTGCCGGTGCCAAGATCAGCAATGTTGAAGGCGCGGCCGGGTGGGATGAGCTCCAGCGCAAGCTCTGCCAGTAGCTCGGTCTCCGGGCGTGGAATCAGGGTCTCGGGCGTAACCCGCAGATCCAGCGACCAAAACTCCCTCTGCCCGGTAATGTAGGCGATGGGCTCCCCTTTGATGCGGCGCTTTACAAGGTCTGAAAAATGCCCCCACTGATCAGCTTCAAGTGGCCTCTCCGGCCAGGCGTAAAGGTGGCTGCTTGGCTTCTCCAGGGTGAAGCCAAGCAGGATCTCCGCCTCCAGCCTGGGTCTGGCCTCAGGCAGAACGGCGAGCTGTTGCTGGGCTTCCTGCAGGGCATCCTGAATTGTGCAGTGACTCAATCCTAGCTCTCGGCCAGGGCGGTGAGCTGCTCGGCCTGGCTCTCCCGGATCAGCGGTTCAATGACCTGCTTCAGATCGCCCTGGGTAATCTCATCCAGCTTGTAGAGGGTGAGGTTGATGCGGTGGTCAGTGACCCGATTCTGCGGGTAGTTATAGGTGCGGATGCGCTCTGAACGATCACCACTGCCGACCTGGAGTTTGCGTGCGCTTGCCTGCTCTGCCGTCTGCTTCTCCTGGGCGCTGGAGAGCAGCCTTGCCTGTAGCAGCGACATGGCGCGCGCGCGGTTTTTGTGTTGCGAACGCTCATCCTGACACTCGACCACCACCCCGCTGGGCAGGTGGGTCAGGCGAATGGCCGAGTCGGTTTTGTTGACGTGCTGGCCGCCTGCGCCGGAGGCGCGGAAGGTATCGACGCGCAGATCTTTACTGTCGATGACGATCTCGTCAATCTCGGCCGCTTCGGCCAGGATGGCGACGGTGCAGGCCGAGGTATGGACGCGCCCCTGGGATTCGGTCTCAGGAACGCGCTGCACACGGTGGGTGCCGGATTCAAATTTTAGCTGGGAGTAGACATTGCGACCGCTGATGCGGCAGATGATCTCTTTGTAGCCGCCCTGCTCCCCCAGGCTCTCGCTGATGATTTCGGCCTGCCAGCCCTGGGCTTCGGCATAGCGCAGATACATGCGGTAGAGGTCACCGGCAAAGAGCGCGGCCTCTGCCCCGCCGGTGCCTGCGCGGATCTCAAGAAAGACATTGCGCTCATCGTTGGGGTCGGGTGGAATCAGCAGCAGTTGCAGCTCAGGCTCCAGCTCGGCAAGGCGCTGCTGGGCGCTCTGAAGCGACTCCCTGGCCAGCTCCTCCATCTCCGGGTCGCTCAGCATCTCCTGTGCCTCGGCAATCTCATCCTCCAATCCCTGATACCGGGTGTAGCAGGTGACCAGTGGCTCTAGCTGGGCATACTCCTGGCTGAGACTGCGAAATCGGTTTTGGTCGCTTTGAACCTGCGATTCAGCCAGCAGCGCCGTGATCTCTTCGAAGCGCTCTGCCAGCTGCTCCAGCTTACTGCGTATGGAGGGTTTCATTCTTTGCGGGATCGGGGGCTATTGATCTGAAACAGGGTGTTGGCGGCTTTAAGCAGGTCGCGCTGGCCATCAAAACCTGCCTGGCGAATGCTGGCGCTGGGGGCGTGCAGTAGTTTATTAGTCAGAGTGTGTGCCAGAAACTGAAGCGCCTCTTCCGGGGATTTGCCGCTCCCCAGCAGGCGTTGGGCGCGCCGCAAGACAGCGTCCCTTGTCTGCTCGGCCTGGTTGCGGTAGTCCCGGATGATGTCGAAGGCATCGAGCGAGCGCAGCCAGCCCATGAACTCTTCGACGTGCAGCTCGATGATCTCGACAGCCTGCCCGGCGGCCTCCTGGCGTGAGCGCAGGTTCTCCTGGATCACTTCGTCCAGGTCATCCACGGTGTAGAGGTAGACATCGTCCAGATTGCCGACTTCGGCCTCAATGTCGCGGGGGACGGCGATATCAACCATAAACATCGGCTGGTGTCGGCGCTTTTTCAGGGCGCTTTCGACAGAGCCTTTGCCCAACACAGGCAGTGGGCTGGCGGTTGAGGAGATGACGATGTCCGCCTCGGCCAGGTGGGCGGGGATCTCGGTTAACGCAATGGCGTAGGCGTCAAACTGGCTGGCCAGGGTGTGCGCCCGCTCAACGGTGCGGTTGGCGACGATCATGCGCCCAATGCCATGCTGGTGCAGATGTCGGGCGGCCAGTTCGATGGTTTCGCCTGCGCCGATCAACATGGCGGTCTGGCTGGAGAGGTCGCTGAAGATCTGGCGGGCCAGGCTGACGGCGGCAAAGGCGACGGAGACCGGGCTGCTGCCAATGGCGGTATCGGTACGTACCTGCTTGGCTACTGAAAAGGTGTGCTGGAAGAGCCGCCCCAGCAGTTTGCGGGTGGCTCCGGCATCGCAGGCGGTCTGATAGGCGGCCTTTACCTGCCCCAAAATCTGTGGCTCACCCAGTACCAGTGAGTCCAGGCCGCTGGCAACCTTTAGCAGATGCTGTACTGCATCCCTCCCTTCATGCCCGTACAGATAGGGGCTGATGGTTTCAACCTCCATGCCGTGGAAGGCGGCCAGCCAGTTGTAGATCTCCTCTTTGTCCGCGCCTGCCAGCGCGCAGTAGATCTCGGTACGGTTGCAGGTGGAGAGGATGACAGCTTCCGTGACGGCCTGCTGCTCCAGCAGGCTGCGCAGGGCAGCCACGATTATATCCGGGCCAAAGGTCAGGCGTTCGCGAATATCTATCGGGGCGCTTTTGTGGTTAATGCCTAGTGTGAGCAGCTGCATCGGTTGGTGTCTTTTTGGGTGAATCTGAAATTGTGAATTATCAACGAGTTAAATTCAAGTATTAGTGTGCTACAACGGCAATATAAAGCTACAATCATCCTGGATCATGGTTGACTATGGCTGGCAGAGTCCGCTGGAGATCGGTAGGATTTAAAGACATCAATTTTGAAATGAGTGGGTTTAACAGGTGATGAAGGCAGTTCTGAGTCAATGGTTGGGATGTTTTGCGGTGGCTGTTCTGCTGGCTGGCTGCGGCACAACCGTGCACAGGCAAACGGCAGAGCCGCAGGTCGTTGTGCCGCATAAGGATGCAGTTGTAAAAGCGACCACCCCCGTCACGCTGCCGTTTCCAGAGCCGAAAGAGGAGCAGGACAAGAGCCTGACGCCAGATATCGTCTACAGCATTCTGGTGGCTGAGCTTGCCATTCAGCGCGGTGATCCAGAGCTGGCCTACTCCCACTATATATATGGCGCCAGCCTGTCGGGAGATGCCTGGGCGGCACAGCAGGCCACCCGTATTGCGACCAGCATGAGGGATGTGGATCGTTCTGTTGCTGCGGCAGAGCGGTGGGTTGCGCTGGCTCCCAATTCACCACAGGCCAGGGCTACTGCGGTGATGCTCTACCTGCAGGCGGAGCAGCTGGAGCCGGCAGCAGAGCATCTGGTGGCGTTTGTAAAGATCAACCAGGCGCTGGGGCAGGATGGGTTTATGCGTGCGGTTGCGGTGGTCAGGCGCTCGGTGAGTCAACAGCTGGGGCTGCAAGCGATGCGGCGTCTGGTCGATGCCTACCCGGATGAGCAGCAGGCACACTATGCGCTGGCACTGGTGGCGGTTGCCGCCAAGCAGTATGCAGTGGCTGAGAATGAGGCGCGGGGCTTGCTGGACTCCTATCCAGACCGGGCCAGGGTACATATCCTGCTGAGCACCATCTTCAATGCACAGGGCAACATGAAGGCGGCGGAACAGACGCTGGAGGATGCGCTGGCCGAGGAGCCGGAAAATCGCCTCCTGCTCACAGCCTATGCCCGTATCCTGATGGAGTCTAAAAAACCTCAGCGGGCGCGTGAGCAGTTCCAAAAGATTGAGCAGCTGACGCCGGATGACCCGGATCTGCTCTACACCCTGGGGATACTCTCTATCGAACTTCGGCAGCTGGCAGATTCACGCGCTTATCTGCAACGGCTGATAGAGAATGGAAGGGGGAGACGATTGGGGGATGCCGCCTATTTTATGGGGCGCACCTACGAGATAGAGGAGCAATCGGATAAGGCCATCACCTGGTATGAGCAGGTCTCCAGTGGGGATTATGTGACAGAGGCGCGCAGCCGGATCGCCCGGTTGCTGGCGCTTTCAGGTGAGCTGGATCGTGCCAGGGAGATGCTGCAACAGCTGCGGGTATCGATGCCGCACCATACGGAAGCCCTGTTTGTGGCTGAGGCCGAGATCCTTCAGGAGCTGGGTCGGCACAAAGAGGTCGTGGCTTTTTTGGGCGAGGCGCTGGAGCAGTTCCCAGAGAGCCAGGCTATGCTCTACCTCCGGGCGTTGAGTGCTGCACCGCTGAAGCAGCTGGATCTCTTGGAGCGGGATCTGACAAAAATCCTGCTGAAAAATCCTGAACATGCCGATGCACTGAATGCGCTTGGTTATACCCTGGCCGACCAGACCGATCGCTATCAGGAGGCACTGGGTTATATTCAGAAGGCGCTGGCACTGCAGCCGGATGCCGCTGCCATTCTCGACAGCATGGGTTGGGTGCAGTACCGTCTGGGCAATCTTGCCGAGGCGCTGCGCTATCTGCGCCAGGCAATGGAGAAGCTGCCAGATCCGGAGATTGCTGCTCACCTGGGCGAGGTGCTGTGGGTTTTAGGGGAGCATGAAGAGGCCAGAAAGATCTGGAAGGATGCCGTAGAGCAGCATCCAAAAGAGCGCTACCTGCTGGATGTGCTGGAGCGTTTTGACATCAAATTCTGAAGTTGAGATGGCCACATTGCAAAACAGATCCTGGCCTGCGCCGGCCAAGCTCAACTTGTTGTTACGCATCGTCGGGCGGCGGACGGATGGCTATCATCTTTTGCAGACCCTGTTCCAGTTTGTCGATATCGCCGATCAGCTGAGCTTCAATCTGCGTGCAGATGGTGTAATAAAGCGCGTCTCCCGGCTGGCGGGGGTGCCAGAGGATCAGGATCTGGTGGTGCGTGCAGCCCGCCTGCTGCAGCGGCTGACGGGCACAGCGCTTGGGGTAGAGATCAGGCTGGAGAAACGGCTGCCGATGGGCGGAGGCCTGGGCGGTGGCAGCTCAGATGCTGCGACGACACTGGTGGCACTGAACAGGCTTTGGGATATCGGGTTGAGTGAGGATCAGCTGGCCGGGCTGGGGCTTGAGCTGGGGGCGGATCTTCCGGTCTTTATCCGGGGATATGCGGCCTGGGCTGAGGGCGTGGGCGAGACACTGACCCCGGTGGATCTTCCCGAACCCTGGTATCTGATTCTGGTGCCACCCTGCCATGTCTCGACCGCTGAGATCTTCTCTGACCCAAAGCTGGAGAGAGACTCACCACCTATCACATTGAATGACTTTCTTTCCGGGTGTGTGGATAACAGCTGCCTGCCGGTTGTCTGTGAGCACTACCCCGAAGTGGCGGCTGCGCTGGAGTGGTTGAACCAACATGCCCAGGCGAGGCTTACCGGCACGGGCGGTTGTCTGTTTGCAGCCTTTGAGAGTGAAGCGAGTGCCAGGCAGGTGTTAAAACAGGTGCCGGAGCAATACCAGGGGCTGGTGGGGCGAGGCATGAATCGCTCACTGCTATTCTCAAATCCATGAAATAAAACAGTTGAGGGAAATCGCGCTTCTGGTATGATGCCCGACCCCATTGGCCCGTGGAGCAATTGGTAGCTCACCAGATTTTGATTCTGGGTGTTCCTGGTTCGAGTCCAGGCGGGCCAGCCATTTCTAAAACGCGGGGTTGCAAGCAGAGATTGCTTGCCTGGCCTTGCGATTTACAGCGTGTGATTTTCAGTCGGAGATTAAGGTGGTTGCCGTGCATGACAGCAGCATGATGGTCTTTTCGGGTAACGCCAATCCCGAACTGGTAGCGGAGATTGCAGGCCATCTTAACCTGCCGCTGGGCAAGGCGGTTGTCGGCCAGTTCAGCGACGGCGAGGTGATGGCGGAGATCCAGGAGGATGTTCGCGGCAAGGACATCTTTATCGTGCAGCCAACATCAGCGCCCACCAACGATAATCTGATGGAGCTGTTGGTGCTGATTGATGCCGTGCGGTGGGCCTCTGCGTGGCGCATTACGGCCGTGATTCCATACTATGGCTATGCGCGTCAGGATCGTCGTCCCCGCTCTGCCCGGGTGCCGATTACCGCGCGGCTGGCCGCTAAAATGATTGGCTGTGCCGGTGCGAATCGCGTGCTGACGATGGATCTGCATGCAGACCAGATCCAGGGTTTCTTTGATATTCCGGTCGATAATGTCTACGCATCACCTATTTTGCTGGGGGATGTCTGGCGTCAGAAATATCCCGATCTGATGGTGGTGTCACCGGATGTGGGTGGTGTGGTGCGTGCCAGGGCGCTGGCCAAGCGGCTGGATGATGCCGATCTTGCGATTATTGATAAGCGTCGTCCGCAGGCCAATCAGGCCGAAGTGATGAACATTATCGGTGATGTTGAAGGGCGCTCCTGTGTGATTGTCGATGATCTGGTCGACACCGCAGGAACCCTCTGTCAGGCAGCCAGGGCCTTGAAGGAGCACGGGGCGGCTCGGGTTGTGGCCTACTGCACCCATCCTGTGCTGTCGGGGCCTGCGGTATCCAATATCTCAGGCTCTGAGCTGGATGAGCTGGTGGTCTCCAACACGATCCCACTGCGCCCGGATGCCCGCGCCTGTGATCAGATACGCCAGCTCAGTGTGGCAGAGCTGCTGGCGGAGACGATGCGCCGTATCAGTACCGAGGAGTCGGTAAGCTCCCTGTTTGTAGATTGATTTGTAGTACCTAAATCCTGCAGGCAAGATCACTTGCAGGGTTTAGGTACTACCCTATTTAAAAGCGGGCTTATAGTTAAACCTGCTTTACTATAGTCGCCTCTCTGGTCGCGGATTGGCGGCGTTTTTTTAACCCAAGTCGTTTGGAGTGTAACCAATGAGCAACAGTTTTGAATTTAAAGCAGAGCTGCGTGATGATACGGGGAAAGGTGCGAGCCGCCGCCTGCGTCGCGCAGGCCTGGTGCCAGGCATTATTTATGGTACCCATAAGGAACCGGTGATGATTACGCTGCTGCATAACGAGCTGATCCACAACCTTGAGCAGGAGGCCTTCTATTCCCACATTCTTGGCATCGAGCTGGGGGGTAAGAAAGAGAAGGTGGTTCTGAAAGACCTGCAGCGCCACCCAAGCAAGCCCTTTATCCTGCATGTTGATTTTCTGCGTATTGATGAAAAAGAGGCCATCCGTGTGAATGTGCCGCTGCACTTCATGAATGAAGATATTGCACCCGGCGTTAAGGCTGGCGGTCGGATTTCGCATATGCTTACCGAGGTTGAGGTCAGCTGTCTGCCCAAGAATCTGCCTGAGTTCATTGAGATTGATCTTGCGGCAGTGGAGGTTGGAGAGGCGATACACCTGTCAGAGATCAACTTGCCAGAAGGGGTTGTGATCCCTGCTTTGGCCCAGACGCCCTCCCGTGATCTGGCAGTGGTCTCTATCCATGCGCCGCGTGCCGACAGCGATGAGAGTGCTGAAGCTGAAGGTGATGAAGAGACCGAGACCGAGAGTTAACTGTGTGATACCAAGGTGGGTGCCGGCCGGCAGAGTGGCTGGCTCCTGCCTTTTTCAGATCCATGAGCGGTAAAGATTCGTCAGGCATTGGGCTTATTGTTGGGCTGGGTAATCCAGGTGGCCAATATGAGGATACCCGCCATAACGCAGGTTTCTGGTTTGCTGAGCTGCTGGCGCAGCGGTTCGGCGGCAGTTTCAGGCGCGAGCCCCGCTTTCATGGTGCCGCCTGCCGTATCCGGGTGGGCAGCAGGGAGTGCTGGCTGCTAAAGCCGTCGACCTTTATGAACCGCAGTGGTCAATCGGTCTCCAGTCTGGCGCGATATTACAAGATTCCGGTGGAAAATATGCTGGTGGTGCATGATGAGCTGGATCTTCCGACCGGGGCATTACGCCTGAAGAGGGGTGGTGGCCATGCCGGGCATAATGGACTGCGCGACATTATGAGTGCTATGGGTGGTGATTTTTATCGGTTGAGGGTGGGGATTGATCATCCGGGTGACCGAAACCGGGTCTCTGATTATGTCCTCTCCCGCCCTTCCCGTGATGACCATGATGCGATCTGCACGGGGCTGGAGAAGGCGGTGGATACCCTCCCGCTTATTGTGGCAGGTGAGTTTCAGAAAGCGATGCATATTCTGCACAGCAAATCCTCATAGCCCCCCAACAGAGAGGGGGCTTGCCCGGTTTGTGCTGTGAAAACTAAAAGATACCAAAATTCAGTTGGCTATAGAGCGGAATTAAGCCAACTTCGCTGTTGACACTGGGCAGTGGGTCAATCAAAATAGCGGGCTTGTTTTTGGAGGGGTTCCCGAGTGGCCAAAGGGATCAGACTGTAAATCTGACGGCTCAGCCTTCGGAGGTTCGAATCCTCCCCCCTCCACCATAAAAATTTGGCGGCATGTGATTTAAGCGTCTGCACAGGGCCGCACAAAATGTTAGCGCGGGTGTAGTTCAACGGTAGAACCTCAGCCTTCCAAGCTGATGGTGTGGGTTCGATTCCCATCACCCGCTCCAAAGTTTACTGGCAAGTTAAGGCTGGCTTGCAGGTTTTTAGCCCATGTAGCTCAGTTGGTAGAGCACACCCTTGGTAAGGGTGAGGTCAGCGGTTCAAATCCGCTCATGGGCTCCAGGTTTTATTTTAGGTGGCGTGCGTGTTGTTACGCACGGATTTATCTTTTTATAAATGAAATTTCTTTAAATGCAAATTTTCGGAGATCACTCTCAATGTCCAAGGAAAAATTCGAACGCACAAAACCACATGTGAACGTCGGCACCATCGGCCACGTAGATCATGGTAAAACCACACTCACCGCTGCCCTGACCAAGGTCATGGCCGAAGTACACGGTGGAGAGACCAAGGCATTCGACCAGATCGACAATGCCCCGGAAGAGCGCGAGCGCGGCATCACCATCGCCACCGCCCACGTAGAGTACGAATCAGAGAACCGTCACTACGCCCACGTAGACTGCCCAGGACACGCCGACTACGTCAAGAACATGATCACCGGTGCAGCCCAGATGGATGGCGCCATCCTGGTCTGCTCCGCAGCTGACGGCCCCATGCCCCAGACCCGCGAGCACATCCTGCTCTCACGTCAGGTAGGCGTACCCTATATCGTCGTCTTTCTGAACAAAGCCGACATGGTTGATGACGAAGAGCTGCTCGAGCTGGTCGAGATGGAAGTGCGTGAACTGCTCGACCAATACGAATTCCCAGGTGACGACACCCCGATCATCATCGGCTCCGCCCTGAAGGCACTGGAAGGCGACACCTCCGAGATTGGCGTCCCCTCCGTGGTCAAACTGGTCGAAGCGATGGACAGCTACATCCCCGAGCCAGAGCGAGACATCGACCAGCCCTTCCTGCTGCCGATCGAAGACGTCTTCTCTATCTCAGGCCGTGGTACCGTCGTCACCGGACGAATCGAACGCGGCGTGGTCAAAGTGGGCGAAGAGATCGAAATCGTCGGCATCAAGGATACCGTCAAAACCGTCTGCACCGGCGTAGAGATGTTCCGCAAACTGCTGGATGAAGGTGTCGCAGGCGACAATGTCGGTGTACTGCTGCGTGGCACCAAACGTGAAGATGTGGAACGTGGTCAGGTGCTGGCCCACCCCGGCAGCATCACCCCCCACACCCACTTCGAAGCCGAAGTCTACATCCTGAGCAAAGACGAAGGCGGGCGACACACCCCGTTTTTCAACGGCTACCGTCCGCAGTTCTACTTCAGAACCACCGACGTAACCGGTGCCTGTGACCTGCCGGAAGGGGTCGAAATGGTCATGCCGGGTGACAACGTCAAGATGACCGTCAAGCTGGGCGCACCGATTGCAATGGAAGACGGACTGCGTTTCGCCATCCGTGAAGGTGGCCGCACCGTGGGTGCAGGTGTTGTTTCTAAGATTATCGAGTAAAAACCACTAAAAAAGCGGGGATCGGACGGCTGCGGCAGAGCAGTAATGCTGCTCAGGCTGTCTGATCCCCAGTTGTTTTTTTAGGCCAGTGGCTCAATTGGTAGAGCAGCGGTCTCCAAAACCGCAGGTTGGGGGTTCGAGTCCCTCCTGGCCTGCCATTTTTATGGCAAGAGTAGAGGCATCAAACGGCATGAATGCAAAAGTTGAGGTTGAAGGCAGCTCCGGGTTGGATACCGTAAAGCTGTTGGTGGCGCTGCTGCTGCTGGCGGCAGGCATTTTTGGCTTCTACTATTTTGAAGAGGAGTCTCTCCTCTATCGGGTGTTGGGGTTGCTGGCGATTGCTGGCATCTCGATTGCCGTTGCGCTACAGAGCAATCAAGGTCGCCGGACATGGCTGTTTGCCGTGGATGCGCGCACTGAGGTGCGCAAAGTGGTCTGGCCCACACGTCAGGAGACGTGGCAAACCACTCTGGTAGTGTTTGGTATGGTCTTATTGATGGCGCTTATTCTCTGGCTGGTGGATTGGGCCCTGATGGAAGCGGTACGTGCAATTACGGGGCAAAATTAATATGGCCTTACGCTGGTATGTCGTTCACGCCTTTTCAGGCTTTGAGGCTCAGGTAAAGCGTTCGCTGGATGAGCGTATTGCCCGTGCCGGTATGCAGGATCTGTTTGCTGATGTGCTGGTTCCCACCGAAGAGGTGGTCGAGGTTCGTGGTGGTCAGCAGCGAAAGAGCGAGCGTAAATTTTTCCCGGGCTATGTGCTGGTAAAGATGGAGCTGACGGATGAGACTTGGCATCTGGTTAAGGATGTCCCCAAGGTTATGGGCTTTATTGGCGGCACCGGTGACCGGCCGGTACCGATTTCAGATAAGGAAGCGGAAGCCATCCTGCAGCGCATTCAGGACGGTGTCGAGAAGCCGCGTCCAAAGGTTCTGTACGAGCCGGGAGAGGTTGTACGGGTCATCGACGGCCCTTTCAACGACTTCAATGGTGTGGTTGAGGATGTGGACTATGAGAAGAGCCGGTTGAAGGTATCGGTACTGATCTTTGGCCGCTCCACGCCGGTCGATCTTGAGTTTGGCCAGGTAGAAAAGGGCTGACCTCACTGTTATTGAGTGCCGGGCCGTAGTCGTGCATTACGGTAACTATCCAAATTTTCAAGTAACTTAGGGGAGCCAGGGTGAAAGCCCCTGGCGTTTGCACCCACAGGAGATCCAGAGATGGCAAAGAAAATACAGGCTTATATCAAGCTGCAGGTAAAGGCCGGTGAGGCCAATCCCAGTCCACCGGTTGGCCCGGCACTGGGTCAGCACGGCGTCAATATTATGGAGTTCTGTAAGGCGTTCAACGCACAGACCCAGAATGTTGAGAAAGGGCTGCCTATCCCGGTTGTGATCACAGTCTATGCTGATCGCAGCTTTACCTTTATCACCAAGACACCGCCCGCATCTGTGCTATTGAAAAAAGCCGCTGACATCAGCAGTGGCAGTGGCAGACCGAATACCGAAAAGGTGGGTACAGTGACGCGTGCGCAGCTTGAAGAGATTGCGCAGACCAAAATGGAAGATCTGAATGCTGCCGACATGGATGCCGCTGTGCGTACCATTGCCGGTAGCGCCCGCAGTATGGGTCTCAATGTGGAGGGTCTTTAAGATGGCAAAACTATCCAAGCGCGCTAAAGCGATCAGTGAAAAGGTAGATGCGAAAAAACAGTATGCGGCTGAAGAGGCCTTCGCCCTGCTGAAGGATCTCCCCGGCGCAAAATTCAAGGAGTCGGTAGATGTTGCGGTCAATCTGGGCATTGACCCACGCAAATCAGATCAGGTTGTGCGTGGCGCAACCCTGCTGCCAAATGGCACGGGCAAGACGATCCGGGTTGCGGTCTTTACCCAGGGCGCAAATGCCGAAGCTGCAACAGCAGCTGGTGCGGACATTGTAGGCATGGATGATCTGGCGGCTGATGTAAAGGCTGGAAAGATGGACTTTGATGTGGTTATTGCCTCACCGGATGCGATGCGCGTAGTGGGTCAACTGGGTCAGATCCTCGGCCCGCGTGGCCTGATGCCCAACCCCAAGGTGGGCACCGTTACCCCGAATGTGGCAGAGGCGGTGAAAAACGCCAAGGCCGGTCAGGTGCGTTACCGTACTGACAAGGCAGGCATCATCCACTGCCCTATCGGCAAGGTGGATTTTGAAGCCTCGGCACTGCGCGAGAATCTCGAAAGCCTGTTGACGGATCTGAAGAAGGCCAAGCCGAGCGCGGCAAAGGGTATCTACATACAGAAGATCACGGTCTCCAGCACCATGGGGCCGGGGCTTGCATTGGATCAAGCCTCTTTGGCGATCTAGCCATATTTGTGCAGCACACATCTGTGCTGCGCTGCCGCATTCAACTGTGCGGCATACCGACTTTGCGGGGTGCCGGGTCAACGACCCGGTTGCCGTCAAAGACCGTAGGTGCGCCCTCGGCGCTTAATATGCTCTATTCGCCTACGCAGGCGGTGCCCCAGCAGGAGATTCCTGGTGACGGCACTGTTTTAACTGAACATTTTTTGAATGTTCACTGGTGTCAACCTGGGCGGGTTTACCCGTCCAAACAACGAGAGGTGACGACAACATGGCACTAAACCGTGCACAGAAGGAGGCAATCGTCGCCGAGGTCGCAGAAGTAGCGGCTACTGCCTATTCAGCCATTGCTGCGGAGTACCGGGGTCTGACGGTTGGGGATATGACTCAGCTGCGTGTGGAAGCACGCAAAGCGGGTGTCTATCTTCGAGTGGTCAAAAACACCCTGGCGCGCCGTGCAATTGAGGATACTGAATTTGCCTGTATGCAGGAAGGTCTCATCGGTCCAGTGGTGTTGGCTTTTTCGCAGGAAGATCCAGGGGCAGCGGCTCGTGTAATCAACGATTTCTCAAAACAGAACGGCAAGCTGGTTGTAAAACTGGTCTCGATTGGTGGTGAATTACTTGAACCATCAAAGATCGAAGACCTGGCAAAGATGCCAACCTACGACCAGGCGATCAGCCTGTTGATGGCGGTGATGAAAGCGCCTGTAGAGAAACTGACTCGCACCATAAATGAGGTGCCTGGCAAGTTGGTTCGTACTGTTGCGGCTATACGCGATGCGAAAGAGGCGGCTTGATTTAGCCTTTTTCACCAATAATTTATTCAATTTATTTAAATCCAGGAGTTAACAATGGCCGTGTCCAAAGATGATATTTTAGAGGCTATTTCCAACATGACTGTGCTGGAGGTCGTTGATCTGATCTCTGCCATGGAAGAGAAGTTTGGCGTATCCGCCGCTGCGGCCGTAGCGGCTGCTCCAGCAGCGGGTGGTGATGCCGGTGCTGCTGCTGAAGAGCAAACCGAGTTTGACGTGGTGCTGACCGGTTTTGGTGGCAACAAAGTGGCTGTAATCAAGGCCGTTCGTAGCATTACAGGCCTGGGCTTGAAAGAGGCCAAGGGTGCAGTAGAAGGCACACCTACCACCTTGAAAGAGGCGGTCTCCAAGGATGAAGCCGAAGAGGTCAAGAAGCAGTTGGAAGAAGCAGGCGCTACTGCCGAGATCAAGTAACCCTTGGTCTTGAGTGAGCGCAACCCATAACGGGTCTGGGCTGGCGGCATTTTGTCGTCGGCCTTTTCCCGTTGTGTCGGTCTGAAGTTCTCTGCTCATATCGACACAGACGGTACAGCATTGTACCGAAATCATAATTTTTGAAGTCTTTTGAATCCGAGGGACGGCAACATGGCCTATTCTTTCACCGAGAAAAAGCGTATCCGCAAGGACTTTGGCAAACGCCCAATCATCCTTGATACGCCCTTTCTTTTGGCGACTCAGATCGATTCCTACCGGCGCTTTTTGCAGGATGGCGTAGCGATAGCTGATCGTGCAGACCTGGGTCTGCACGCAGCATTCAAATCCGTATTCCCGATTACCAGCTACTCTGGAAATGCGGCACTGGAATATGTCAGTTATCGCCTTGGCGAACCCGTTTTCGATGTGCGCGAGTGCCAGCTTCGTGGCACAACCTACGCTGCACCGTTACGGGTACTGGCTCGCCTGGTGATCTACGATAAGGAGGCGCCGGCCAACTCAAAGGTGGTGAAGGATATCCGGGAACAGGAGGTCTATATGGGCGAGTTGCCGCTTATGACCGATACCGGAACCTTTGTGATCAACGGTACGGAGCGTGTTATCGTCTCACAGCTGCACCGCTCTCCGGGTGTCTTTTTTGACCACGACAAGGGCAAGACCCACTCCTCGGGCAAACTGCTCTTCTCTGCCCGCGTGATCCCCTACCGTGGCTCCTGGCTCGATTTTGAGTTCGATCCCAAAGATTGTGTCTTTGTCCGGATCGACCGCCGCCGCAAGCTGCCGGCAACCGTGCTGATTCGCGCCCTGGGCTATGATACGGAAGAGATGTTGGATATGTTTTTTGAGACGGATGGTTTCCGCCTCAATAAAAAAGGCATAAAAATGGAGCTGGTGCCGGAGCGGCTGCGTGGTGAGATCCTGAGTTTTGATATTGTAGCCAAGGGCGAGGTTATCGCAGAGGCGGGTCGTCGTGTGACGCAACGGCACATCAAGGCACTGGAAAAAGCCGGTGTTAAAAGCCTGGATGTACCGCAGGATTTTCTCTATGAACGAGTACTGGCGCACAATATTGTCGATACCGAAACCGGAGAGATCCTCGCCAATGCCAATGATGAGATCACCGAAGAGACGTTAGAGCTTCTGGTCAGCAATGGCATCAAAAAAATCCGGACACTCTTTACCAATGATCTTGATCATGGTGCCTTTATCTCCAGCACCTTGCGCCTGGACTCATCCACCAATGACTTGGAGGCGAAGGTTGAGATCTACCGGATGATGCGTCCGGGTGAGCCGCCCACCAAAGATGCGGCAGAAAACCTGTTTAAAAATCTCTTCTTCAGCCCGGATCGTTATGACCTCTCTGCGGTTGGCCGCATGAAGTTCAACCGCAGGCTGAACCGTACTGATGCGGATGAGGGCGAGGGCGTCCTCTCCAAGGAAGACATCACGGATGTGCTCAAGGAGCTGATCAACATCCGCAACGGCAATGGTGTGGTGGATGATATTGATCACCTGGGCAATCGGCGCATTCGCTGCGTGGGAGAGATGGCCGAAAACCAGTTTCGTGTGGGCCTGGTGCGGGTCGAGCGTGCAGTGCGCGAGCGCCTGACGCTGGCTGAATCAGAAGGGCTGATGCCACAAGAGCTGATCAATGCCAAGCCAGTCTCGGCTGCGGTCAAAGAGTTCTTTGGCTCCAGCCAGCTCTCGCAGTTTATGGATCAGAACAACCCGCTCTCGGGCATGACCCACAAGCGCCGAGTCTCTGCACTCGGCCCTGGCGGTCTGGCGCGTGAGCGTGCTGGCTTTGAGGTGCGTGACGTACACCCGACCCACTATGGCCGTGTCTGCCCGATCGAGACGCCGGAGGGGCCAAATATTGGCCTGATAAACTCCCTCTCGGTCTATGCTAGAACCAACAGCTACGGCTTTCTGGAGACCCCCTATCGCCGCGTGATCAATGGCAAGGTGACCGATCAGGTGGACTACCTCTCGGCGATTGAAGAGGGGCGTTTTGTGATTGCGCAGGCCAATGCCACCCTGAGTGAGGCGGGTGAGCTGGTGGATGAGCTGATCTCCTGCCGCCACCAGAATGAGTTTACCCTCTCCACGCCGGACAAGATCGAATATATGGATGTGTCGCCGAAACAGATCGTATCGGTGGCTGCCTCGTTGATCCCGTTTCTGGAGCATGATGATGCCAACCGCGCACTCATGGGTTCCAACATGCAACGTCAGGCGGTACCCACATTGCGGGCTGACAAACCACTGGTCGGCACCGGCATGGAGCGCACGGTGGCGATCGATTCGGGTGTGGCGGTTATTGCAACCCGTGGTGGCGTGGTCGATTCGATTGATGCGGCGCGCATCGTTGTGCGGGTAAACGATAACGAGACCGAGGCGGGAGAGTCTGGTGTAGACATCTACAACCTGACCAAATACACCCGCTCCAATCAGAACACCTGTATCAATCAGCGTCCGCTGGTGAATCCGGGCGACACCATTGCCCGGGGTGATGTACTGGCGGATGGCCCTTCGACCGACCTGGGCGAGCTGGCGCTGGGTCAGAATCTGCGTATCGCCTTTATGCCGTGGAATGGCTACAACTTCGAGGACTCCATCCTCATCTCCGAGCGGGTGGTGGAAGAGGATCGCTTCACCACCATCCACATCGAAGAGCTGACCTGCATGGCGCGTGACACCAAGCTGGGGTCGGAGGAGATCTCCGGTGATATCCCCAATGTGGGTGAATCGGCGCTGGCCAAGCTGGATGAGTCCGGCATCGTCTATGTGGGTGCCGAGGTTAAAGAGGGCGACATCCTGGTCGGCAAGGTGACGCCGAAGGGTGAAACCCAGCTGACCCCGGAAGAGAAGCTGCTGCGCGCCATCTTTGGCGAGAAGGCAGCGGATGTGAAGGATACCTCACTGCGGGTCAAAACCGGCATGTCTGGTACTGTTATTGATGTGCAGGTCTTTACCCGCGATGGCGTCGAAAAAGATGCGCGGGCACTACAGATTGAAGAGGATGAGCTGGATCAGGTCAGAGCCGATCTGGGTGACCAGCTGCGTATTCTGGAGGATGATACCTTCCAGCGTGTAGAGAAGATGCTGCTGGGCAAAGTGGCCGATGGTGGCCCGAACTCGCTAAAGGCCGGATCAAAGGTTACCAAGGGCTACCTCTCCGAACTGGAGCGCGACCAGTGGCTGGAGATCCGCCTGCGCAACGAGTCTGCGGCACAACAGCTGGAGGCGATTGCCGAGCAGGTCAAGAGCCAGCGCGAAGATTTCCGGCAACGTTTTGAGGCCAAGAAGAGCAAGCTGACCAGTGGTGACGATCTGGCGCCTGGCGTGCTCAAGATGGTCAAGGTCTACATGGCCGTAAAACGCCGCATTCAGCCAGGCGACAAGATGGCCGGGCGTCACGGCAACAAGGGCGTCATCTCCAGCATCGTGCCGGTTGAGGATATGCCCTATTCCGAGGATGGCACGCCGGTTGACATCGTGCTCAACCCACTGGGCGTACCGTCACGCATGAACGTGGGACAGGTGCTGGAGACACACCTGGGATGGGCGGCCAAGGGTCTGGGGCAACGTATCGGCGAGATGCTGGAGCGACAGGCCAAAGTGACCGAACTGCGGGAGTACCTGGACAAGATCTACAACACCAGCGGCAAAAAAGAGCAGCTCGACAGCTTCAGTGACGAAGAGATCACCAAGCTGGCCGGCAACCTCAAAGGCGGCGTGCCGATGGCAACCCCGGTCTTTGATGGTGCAAGCGAAGAGGAGATCAAACGCATGCTGGAGCTGGCCGGGCTGCCTGCAACGGGGCAGACCACGCTGCATGACGGGCGCACTGGCGAACCTTTTGATCGTCCGGTGACCGTAGGCTATATGTACATCCTCAAGCTGAATCACCTGGTGGACGACAAGATGCATGCCCGCTCCACCGGGCCGTACAGCCTCGTAACCCAGCAGCCGCTGGGCGGTAAGGCGCAGTTCGGCGGCCAGCGTTTCGGAGAGATGGAGGTCTGGGCGCTGGAGGCATACGGTGCCGCCTATACACTGCAAGAGATGTTGACAGTCAAGTCAGACGATGTGAACGGCCGTACGCGCATGTACAAAAACATCGTCGATGGCAATCACCAGATGGATGCCGGTATGCCCGAATCATTCAATGTACTGGTCAAGGAGATTCGCTCACTGGCCATTAATATCGAGCTGGTGCGGAAGTAGTGCTGTTTTGAAACAGACCTATAACTACTTCCAACTACAGGAGATACGATCTTGAAAGATCTATTAAAGCTTATTAAACAGCAGGGGCAGTCCGAGGATTTTGATGCGATCCGGATCGGCCTTACTTCGCCCGACATGGTTCGTTCCTGGTCTTATGGCGAGGTCAAAAAACCAGAGACCATCAACTATCGTACCTTCAAACCGGAACGCGAAGGGCTCTTCTGCGCCAAGATCTTTGGTCCTACCAGTGACTATGAGTGCCTCTGTGGCAAGTACAAGCGCCTCAAGCATCGCGGCGTGGTGTGTGAGAAGTGCGGCGTCGAGGTGACCCTTTCAAAGGTGCGTCGCGAGCGCATGGGACACATTGCGCTGGCCAGCCCGGTGGCGCATATCTGGTTCCTGAAATCACTCCCCTCTCGCATTGGTCTGCTGCTGGATATGACCCTGCGTGAGATCGAGCGGGTACTCTATTTTGAGTCGTTTGTGGTGGTCGATCCCGGCATGACACCGCTGGAGCGGGGGCAGCTGCTGACCGATGAGCAGTACCTCGAAGCCATCGAGGAGAACGGCGACGAATTTGATGCGCGCATGGGTGCCGAGGCGGTCTATGAGCTGCTGCGCACCATTGACATGCCGGATGAGATCAAGCGCCTGCGTGAAGAGATTGATGCCACCAACTCAGAGACCAAGATCAAGAAATTCAGCAAACGGCTGAAACTGATCGAGTCACTGAATGCATCGGGCAACCGCCCGGAGTGGATGGTGATGACCGTCCTGCCGGTGCTGCCGCCTGAGCTGCGCCCACTGGTGCCGCTGGATGGTGGCCGCTTTGCGACCTCGGATCTGAATGACCTCTATCGGCGGGTAATCAACCGTAACAACCGCCTGCGCCGCCTGCTGGATCTGAATGCGCCGGACATCATTGTGCGTAACGAAAAGCGCATGTTGCAGGAGTCGGTCGATGCGCTGCTGGATAATGGCCGTCGTGGCCGTGCCATCACCGGCACCAACCGGCGTCCGCTGAAATCGCTGGCGGATATGATCAAGGGCAAGCAGGGTCGTTTCCGTCAGAACCTGCTGGGCAAACGTGTCGACTACTCCGGCCGTTCCGTGATTGTGGTGGGGCCGACGCTGAGGTTGCACCAGTGCGGCCTGCCAAAGAAGATGGCGCTGGAGCTGTTTAAACCCTTCATCTTCAGCAAGCTGCAGTTCCGTGGTCTGGCGACCACGATCAAGGCGGCAAAAAAGCTGGTGGAGCGCGGCAGTACCGAGGTGTGGGATATTCTGGAAGAGGTTATCCGTGAGCACCCGGTGATGCTGAACCGTGCGCCAACGTTGCACCGGCTGGGCATCCAGGCCTTTGAGCCGGTGCTGATTGAAGGCAAGGCCATTCAGCTGCACCCGCTGGTCTGTACCGCATTCAACGCCGACTTTGACGGCGATCAGATGGCGGTGCATATCCCGCTCTCCATCGAGGCGCAGCTTGAGGCGCGCAGTCTCATGATGTCGACCAACAACATCCTCTCGCCCGCCAATGGTGAGCCGATCATCGTGCCGTCGCAGGATGTGGTTCTGGGGCTCTATTTCATGACCCGCGACAAGATCAATGTGCAGGGCGAAGGGATGGTCTTCTCCAATGTCAAAGAGGTACACCGCGCCTATGAAGCGCGCCAAGTGGCGCTGCAGGCCAGGGTCAAGGTGCGTGTCCGTGAAGTAATCGCAAATGACGATGGTGAGATGATCGAGACGATTCGTCGAGTGGATACCACCGTCGGGCGCGCCATCCTCTCCGAGATTCTGCCGGATGGCCTTTCGTATGATCTGGTCAACCAGGCGCTGGGCAAAAAAGAGATTTCAGGTCTGGTCAATGCCTGTTACCGCCGGGTTGGTCTTAAAGAGACCGTCATCTTTGCGGATCAGCTGATGTATACCGGTTTCCGCTTTGCCACCCGTTCCGGCGTCTCTATCGGCGTCGATGATATGACGGTGCCGGAGGAGAAGGGGGCGATTCTGGCCGCGGCTGAGAGTGAGGTCAAGGAGATCGAAAATCAGTATGCCTCAGGCCTGGTCACCAATGGCGAGCGCTACAACAAGGTGGTGGATATCTGGTCGCACACCAACGACCAGGTCGCCAAGGCGATGATGAACAAGCTCGGCAAGGATCTGGTCATCGACGCGGAAGGCAATGAGGTTGAACAGGACTCCTTTAACTCTATCTATATGATGGCCGACTCCGGTGCGCGTGGCTCGGCCGCGCAGATCCGCCAGCTGGCCGGTATGCGTGGCCTGATGGCCAAGCCGGATGGCTCCATTATCGAAACCCCGATTACCGCCAACTTCCGTGAGGGGCTGGATGTGCTGCAGTACTTCATCTCTACCCATGGCGCGCGTAAAGGTCTGGCGGATACCGCGCTGAAGACCGCCAACTCGGGTTATCTGACCCGTCGCCTGGTCGATGTGGCGCAGGATATGGTGGTGCTGGAAGAGGATTGCGGTACCGAAGAGG
Source organism: Sedimenticola sp. (assembly GCA_026989135.1). GTDB lineage: Bacteria > Pseudomonadota > Gammaproteobacteria > Chromatiales > Chromatiaceae > WFXD01. Next base: position 39,656 of record JALSJZ010000092.1, read on the forward strand.
GCATCATGATGACCCCTCTGATTGAGGGTGGTGATGTTGTCGAGCCGCTGCGCGAGCGCATCCTGGGTCGCGTGGTGGGTGCAGACATCTATAAACCGGGCACCGATGAGGTGATCTGTGAACGTGGCACCCTGCTGGATGAAGAGTGGGTGGATAACCTGGAAGAGGCGGGCGTGGATCAGGTGCAGGTGCGTTCTGCCATCACCTGCGCCTCCCGGGTTGGTGTCTGTAGTGCCTGTTATGGACGTGACCTTGCGCGTGGCCATGCGGCCAACATGGGTGAGGCGGTGGGTGTTATTGCCGCGCAGTCCATTGGCGAGCCGGGCACCCAGCTCACCATGCGCACCTTCCACATTGGTGGTGCGGCCTCGCGCTCTGCTGCGGTGAACAGCATTGAGGTAAAGACAAAAGGCAGTATCCGTCTGCACAACATCAAAACTGTAAAGCACAAGAGCGGGCATCTGGTTGCGGTATCGCGTTCAGGTGAGGTCACCGTGGTCGATGAGGTGGGTCGCGAGCGCGAGCGCTACAAGGTGCCTTATGGCGCAACCCTGATGATTGGTGACGGCGACAGTGTCGATGGCGGCCAGATGGTGGCCAACTGGGATCCGCACACCCACCCGGTGGTTACCGAGGTGGCCGGTCGGCTGAAGTTTGATGACTTTGTCGATGGCGTAACAGTACAGAGCCAGGTGGACGAAGTGACCGGCCTCTCTTCACTGGTGGTGATTGACCCAAAACAGCGGCCAGCCGCTGGCAAGGATCTGCGCCCCATGGTCAAGCTGATTGATGAAAATGGTGAAGATCTCTGCATTGCCGGTACCAAGATACCGGCACACTACTTCCTGCCGGCTGCGGCTATCGTAGGGGTGAGCGATGGCGCTGATGTGGGTGTGGGCGACGTATTGGCACGCATACCGCAGGCCTCCAGCAAGACCCGCGACATTACCGGTGGTCTGCCGCGCGTTGCCGATCTGTTCGAGGCGCGCAAGCCGAAAGATCCGGCCATCCTGGCGGAGGCAACCGGCACCATCAGCTTTGGTAAAGATACCAAGGGTAAGCAGCGCCTGGTGATTACCCAGCAGGATGGCGAGACGATTGAAGAGCTGATTCCAAAGTGGCGCCATGTCAATGTGTTTGAAGGTGAGCATGTTGCCAAGGGTGAAGTCATCGCGGAAGGGGAGTTGAATCCGCATGACATCCTGCGCCTGCGAGGCGTAACCCAGATGGCCGAATATCTGGTGCATGAGATCCAGGATGTCTATCGTCTACAGGGCGTGAAGATCAACGACAAGCATATCGAGGTGATTATCCGCCAGATGTTGCGCAAGGTTGAGATCGCTAAACCGGGCGATACCATGCTGCTGCGCGGTGAACAGGTCGAGCGTATACGCCTGGGTGATGTAAACAGCGCGGCGATAGCCGATGGAAAACAACCGGCACTCTATGAGCCCCTGCTGCTGGGTATCACCAAGGCCTCATTGGCGACAGAGTCCTTTATCTCGGCGGCCTCTTTCCAGGAGACCACGCGCGTGCTCACGGAGGCTGCGGTGCGTGGCTTGAGTGATGACCTGCATGGCCTTAAGGAGAATGTGATCGTAGGTCGGCTGATCCCTGCTGGAACAGGGCTTGCATCACACAAGGCGCGTCAGGAGCGGCGCAAGGCAGAGCTTAGTGCGGAAGTAGAGAGCGCCAAGGTTGAGATGGCGGCAGAAGAGGTGGAAGAGGCGATTAAACAGGCCTTGAATACCTCGGATATGTAAGCGGATCTGAGGGGGCTCTGCTGCGGTTCATTGCGTTTGATGCGCTGCAGCTGCCCTATTTTGTAGATTGGCGATAAAAAGTAGTGACGCTGTATTGACAGGCCGCTGTTGCAGGCATAGAATGCGCAGCTCTTTGACGGGCTGGCTTTAGCAGCGGTTCATTAAATCATATTAAGTGCGCGGCCTTACAGGTCGTTGAAAGCGTACCAAACCCTGAGTAAATGTTACTCCTTAGTGGTTGCGAATCTAAGGGGTAGGGTCTTCTACTTGGTTTTTTTGGTTCGCAGGTGCATATCCGGGAACCCCGGGAGACACAGATAGATGGCAACAATAAATCAGTTGGTGCGCAAGCCCCGCAAGCGCAAAGTAGAGAAAAGCAAGGTGCCAGCCCTGGAGGCTTGTCCGCAAAAACGTGGTGTCTGCACGCGTGTCTATACCACGACGCCCAAAAAGCCAAACTCTGCATTGCGCAAGGTGGCGCGTGTACGCCTGACCAATGGCTATGAAGTCAGCACCTATATAGGTGGTGAGGGGCATAATCTACAGGAGCACTCTGTGATCCTGCTGCGCGGTGGACGAGTCAAGGATCTGCCAGGTGTGCGCTATCACACGGTTCGTGGCAGCCTGGATACCTCCGGTGTCGAGAGTCGCCGTCAGGGGCGTTCCAAGTATGGCGCCAAGCGCCCAAAGAGCTGAGTGCCCGGTTAATTAGCGTTCGTTATTAAATTCAGGATTTGAGTAAAAGCCATGCCTAGAAGAAGAGTTGTAGCAAAGCGAGAGATACTTCCGGATCCAAAGTACGGGAATCAATTGCTGGCCAAGTTCATCAACATGGTCATGGTAAGCGGAAAAAAATCGGTTGCTGAGCGCATTCTCTACGGGGCGCTGGAGAAGGTCGCTGAGCGCTCTGATGAAGAGCCGTTGGATGTGTTGGACAAGGCGATGGAGAATGTTCGCCCAACCGTTGAGGTAAAATCACGCCGTGTGGGTGGTGCAACCTATCAGGTGCCTATCGAGGTTCGCCCCAATCGCCGCAACTCACTGGCCATGCGCTGGCTGATTGATGCGGCACGCAAGCGCAGTGAGAAGTCCATGGCTTTCCGTCTGGCGGGCGAGCTGATGGATGCGGCTGCCTCCCGCGGGTCTGCGGTTAAGAAGCGTGAAGATACGCACCGTATGGCTGAGGCCAACAAGGCATTTGCGCACTACCGTTGGTAATTGCGATTTGAAGTAGCGTTCAACACCAGTGTGATTGGAGGAATTGTGTCGTGGCTCGTGTGACTCCGATCGAACGCTATCGCAATGTGGGCATTATGGCGCACATTGATGCGGGCAAGACCACCACGACAGAGCGCATCCTGTACTACACCGGGGTCTCTCACAAGATCGGCGAAGTACACGATGGAGCGGCCACCATGGATTGGATGGAGCAAGAGCAAGAGCGCGGGATAACCATTACATCCGCTGCCACGACCTGCTTTTGGTCCGGGATGGAGAAGCAGTACCCTGAGCACCGAATCAATATTATTGATACGCCGGGGCATGTGGACTTCACCATTGAGGTGGAGCGTTCGCTGCGGGTACTGGATGGAGCCTGCGCTGTTTTCTGCGCGGTTGGCGGCGTGGAGCCGCAGTCAGAGACCGTCTGGCGCCAGGCGGACAAGTACGGTGTGCCAAGGATTGCCTTTGTAAACAAGATGGATCGAGTAGGAGCGGATTTTTTGCGGGTAGTGGATCAGGTCAAGGATCGGCTGGGCGCAAACCCTGTCCCCATTCAGTTGGCGATAGGGAAAGAAGAGGATTTTCGAGGGGTTGTTGACCTCGTCAGGATGAAAGGCATCATCTGGGATGAAGAGAGTCGGGGAGCTAAATTCCAGCTCGTAGATATCCCTTCCGAGATGATGGCGCTGTGCCAAGAGTGGCGAGAGCATCTGGTAGAGGCGGCGGCCGAAGCCGATGATGAGCTGACGGAAAAGTACCTGGAGACAGGTGATCTCAGCAACGAAGAGATCAAACAGGGTCTGCGTGCCCGCACACTGGCCAATGAAGTTGTGCCAATGATGTGCGGCAGTGCCTTTAAGAACAAAGGTGTGCAGGCCATGTTGGACGCCATAGTGGATTATATGCCGTCCCCGGTAGATGTGCCGGCAATTGTCGGTATTCTTGATGACGCGGCGGAGACAGAGGCAACACGTCCAGCGGACGATGATGCGCCGTTCTCCGCGTTGGCGTTCAAGATCGCAACAGATCCCTTTGTAGGGACGCTGACATTTTTTCGGGTCTATTCCGGGGTCTTGAACTCCGGGGACACGATCTACAACCCCGTAAAAGGGAAACGCGAACGTGTTGGGCGCATCCTGCAGATGCACTCCAATAATCGCGAAGAGATTAAAGAGGTAAGAGCCGGCGATATTGCGGCTGCCGTTGGTCTTAAGCAGGCCAGAACGGGCGATACCCTGTGTGATCCCAAAGCGATCATCACGCTGGAGCGGATGGATTTTCCAGACCCGGTTATATCGGTTGCTGTAGAGCCCAGAACGCAGGCGGATCAGGAGAAGATGGGGGTGGCGCTTGGCAAACTGGCGCAGGAAGATCCCTCCTTCCGTGTCGCAACGGATGAGGAATCCGGGCAGACCATCATCTCTGGGATGGGCGAGCTGCATCTCGACATTATTGTCGATCGCATGCGCCGGGAGTTTGGGGTTGAAGCCAATGTAGGCGCGCCGCAGGTAAGCTACCGGGAGACCATTCGCAAGACGGTAGAGCAGGAAGAGAAGTTTGTTCGGCAAAGCGGTGGCCGAGGCCAGTATGGTCACGTCTATCTGCGACTGGAACCGCAAGAGAGCGGTGCGGGTTATGAATTTGTCAACGAAATCGTTGGAGGCGTCGTTCCCAGGGAGTACATCCCGGCGGTGGATAAAGGCGTACAGGGGCAGATGCAGAGTGGTGTGCTGGCGGGGTATCCCGTCGTCGATGTAAAGGTAACGCTTTACGATGGCTCATACCATGATGTGGACTCCAATGAGATGGCGTTCAAGATTGCCGGCTCCATCTGTTTCAGAGAAGGCACCATGGCTGCAAGCCCGGTGCTGCTGGAGCCGATAATGAAGGTTGAGGTGGTCACCCCTGAGAGCTATATGGGTGACGTCATGGGTGACTTGAACAGTCGTCGTGGAATGGTGCAGGGTATGGGAGATTGCCCTGCGGGTAGACAGATTACCGCAGAGGTGCCGCTGGCTGAGATGTTTGGCTATGCGACGGATCTGCGTTCTGCAACCCAGGGTCGTGCGACCTACAGTATGGAATTTTGTAAATACAGCGAGGTCCCGGCGAGTATCGCCGAGGCAATTGTTAAGAAACAGTAGACAGGTATAGGGGTAGTTAAAGTGTCCAAGGAAAAATTTGAACGCAATAAGCCACATGTGAACGTCGGCACCATCGGCCACGTAGATCATGGTAAAACCACACTCACCGCTGCCCTGACCAAGGTCATGGCCGAAGTACACGGTGGAGAGACCAAGGCATTCGACCAGATCGACAATGCCCCGGAAGAGCGCGAGCGCGGCATCACCATCGCCACCGCCCACGTAGAGTACGAATCAGAGAACCGTCACTACGCCCACGTAGACTGCCCAGGACACGCCGACTACGTCAAGAACATGATCACCGGTGCAGCCCAGATGGATGGCGCCATCCTGGTCTGCTCCGCAGCTGACGGCCCCATGCCCCAGACCCGCGAGCACATCCTGCTCTCACGTCAGGTAGGCGTACCCTATATCGTCGTCTTTCTGAACAAAGCCGACATGGTTGATGACGAAGAGCTGCTCGAGCTGGTCGAGATGGAAGTGCGTGAACTGCTCGACCAATACGAATTCCCAGGTGACGACACCCCGATCATCATCGGCTCCGCCCTGAAGGCACTGGAAGGCGACACCTCCGAGATTGGCGTCCCCTCCGTGGTCAAACTGGTCGAAGCGATGGACAGCTACATCCCCGAGCCAGAGCGAGACATCGACCAGCCCTTCCTGCTGCCGATCGAAGACGTCTTCTCTATCTCAGGCCGTGGTACCGTCGTCACCGGACGAATCGAACGCGGCGTGGTCAAAGTGGGCGAAGAGATCGAAATCGTCGGCATCAAGGATACCGTCAAAACCGTCTGCACCGGCGTAGAGATGTTCCGCAAACTGCTGGATGAAGGTGTCGCAGGCGACAATGTCGGTGTACTGCTGCGTGGCACCAAACGTGAAGATGTGGAACGTGGTCAGGTGCTGGCCCACCCCGGCAGCATCACCCCCCACACCCACTTCGAAGCCGAAGTCTACATCCTGAGCAAAGACGAAGGCGGGCGACACACCCCGTTTTTCAACGGCTACCGTCCGCAGTTCTACTTCAGAACCACCGACGTAACCGGTGCCTGTGACCTGCCGGAAGGGGTCGAAATGGTCATGCCGGGTGACAACGTCAAGATGACCGTCAAGCTGGGCGCACCGATTGCAATGGAAGACGGACTGCGTTTCGCCATCCGTGAAGGTGGCCGCACCGTGGGTGCGGGTGTTGTTTCTAAGATTATCGAGTAATCAAAAATGGGCAACCAAAACATTAGAATCCGTCTCAAGGCCTTTGATCATCGACTGATCGATCAATCCGCAAAAGAGATTGTTGAGACAGCAAAACGTACCGGCGCCCAAGTGCGCGGCCCGATTCCGCTGCCAACGAAGAAAGAGCGGTTTACCATATTGATCTCTCCGCACGTCAATAAAGATGCGCGCGATCAGTATGAGATTCGCACCCACAAGCGGTTGATGGACATTGTTGATCCAACGGATAAAACCGTCGATGCCCTGATGAAGCTTGACCTTGCTGCGGGTGTCGATGTTCAGATCAAACTGAACTGAGGATAAAGAATATGACGATCGGAATTGTCGGGCGAAAGGCAGGCATGACTCGGGTTTTTACCGAGGATGGTGCCTCTATCCCCGTAACAGTGATTGAAGCAGAGCCGAACCGGGTAACTCAGCTGAAGACCCAGGATAACGATGGTTATCTGGCGGTTCAGGTGACCACAGGAACCCGACGGGCATCGCGTGTTCGCAAGCCAAACACAGGTCACTACGCCAAGGCAGGTGTTGAGGCGGGTCGCGGTCTGTGGGAATTTCGCCTTGCCGATGGCGAGGGTGAGAACATTGAAGTGGGTGGCGAGCTGAAGGTGGATATCTTCGAGGCCGGTCAGAAGGTGGACGTGAGTGGAACGACCATCGGTAAGGGCTTTGCAGGTGGCATCAAGCGACACAACTTCTCCATGCAGGATGCTACACACGGCAACTCGATCTCACACCGTTCCAATGGTTCCATTGGCCAGTGTCAGACGCCAGGTCGTGTATTCAAGGGCAAGAAGATGTCAGGCCACATGGGCAACGTCAAACGCACCATCCAGAATCTGGAGATTGTGCGGGTAGATGTTGAGCGTAACCTGCTGTTGGTGAAAGGCTCGGTTCCTGGCTCGCGTGGCGGTGATGTGATCATTACGCCCGCCATCAAGTTACAGAATAAGGGGTAAGCAATGGACCTCAATATACAGGCAGGCGAGAGCGGTGCGAACGAAACCATGCAGGTTTCAGACAGCGTTTTCGGCGCAGAATTTAACGAAGCCCTGGTGCATCAGGTTGTCACCGCCTACATGGCCGGTGCGCGAAGTGGCACCAAGGCACAGAAGACCCGCTCGGATGTGCGCGGCGGCGGTGCCAAGCCCTTCGCCCAAAAAGGTACAGGCAGAGCACGTGCAGGCACAACAAGAAGCCCCATCTGGCGCTCAGGTGGCGTCACCTTTGCAGCACGTCCGCGCAACTATTCACAGAAGGTGAATAGAAAGATGTATCGCAGTGCGTTGCGCTCGATATTGTCTGAACTGGTACGCCAGGAGCGACTGATCGCAGTCGATGACTTTACAGTCAGCGCACCCAAGACAAAAGAGCTTGCCTTAAAGTTGCAGGGCATGGCGCTGAATGAGGTGCTGATCATAGCAACCAATCCGGATGAGAATCTTTTCCTGGCCTCGCGCAATCTGCGTAATGTGGATGTGCGTGATGCGGCAGAGATTGAGCCGGTTTCACTGGTCGCCTACGACAAGATTGTAATGACCAAGGCGGCACTGGAGCAGATTGGAGAGCGTCTCTCATGAATAAAGACCGATTGATGCAGATCATCGTCAGCCCGATCATCTCTGAAAAGAGCACGCTCGCGGCGGACAACAACAAACAGTTTGTTTTTCGTGTGCTGAAGAGCGCCTCAAAGCCAGAGATCACACATGCGGTAGAGTTGATGTTTGAGGTCGAGGTGGATCAGGTGCGTGTACTCAACTGCAAAGGCAAGACCAAGCGCTTTGGCTCAAAGATGGGTAGCCGCTCTGACTGGAAGAAGGCTTACATCAAGTTGAAGCCCGGCCACGATATTGATTTTGGCGCTGGCGCCTGATTTGGCACATAGATAGAACGCGGATGCATTGAAATGGCTATTGTAAAGACAAATCCAACATCACCAGGACGCCGGTTTGTGGTCAAGGTTGTCACCCCAGATCTACATAAGGGTGCGCCTCATGAGCCGCTGCTGGCTCAAAAGAGCAAAACAGGTGGTCGCAACAACAAAGGGCGCATCACGACTCGTCACCGCGGTGGTGGGCACAAACAGCGTTACCGCATTATTGATTTCAAACGCAATAAGGCCGGAATCGAAGGGAGCGTCGAGCGGATCGAGTATGATCCCAACCGATCTGCCCATATTGCATTAATTTGCTATGCGGATGGCGAAAGAACGTATATCATTGCGCCCCGCGGCATTGCGGCAGGTGACAAGATCCAGGCTGGAGAGGATGCTCCAATAGCTGTTGGCAACTGCCTGCCGCTACGCAACATGCCGCTGGGTAGCACCGTTCACTGTATTGAGCTAAAGCCTGGCAAGGGTGCGCAGATTGCACGCAGCGCAGGTACCTCGGCTCAGCTAGTTGCCCGTGAAGGCAAACATGCAACACTGCGCCTGCGTTCGGGCGAGATGCGCAAGGTGCCTGTCGAGTGCCGTGCTGTCATCGGCGAAGTCAGTAACTCTGAGCACAGCCTGCGTTCATTAGGTAAGGCGGGCGCTTCACGTTGGCGCGGTGTGCGCCCAACGGTGAGGGGTGTAGCCATGAACCCGGTCGATCACCCGCACGGTGGTGGTGAGGGTCGCACTTCAGGTGGACGTCATCCGGTAAGTCCATGGGGCATGCCGACCAAAGGGTATAAAACCCGAACCAATAAACGTACGGATCACATGATTGTGCGCCGTCGTAACCACAAATAATCAGGCGAGGTAAGATTAAGGTGCCACGTTCAATAAGGAAAGGCCCATTTGTCGATCACCACTTGTGGAAGAAGGTCGAGGATGCAGTTGCCAGTAACAACAAACGTCCGATCAAAACCTGGTCGCGCCGCTCAATGGTGCTGCCAGAGATGGTCGGCCTGACCATTGCGATATACAACGGTCGTCAGCATGTGCCGGTGTTGATCAGCGAAAACATGGTCGGGCATAAGCTGGGCGAATTCTCCATGACTCGCACCTTCCGTGGCCATGCTGCGGATAAGAAATCGAGATAATAGAGGTTTTACCCATGCAAGCAGCAGCTAAATTAAGACATGCCAGGCTCTCGGCGCAAAAAGGGCGTCTGGTGGCTGATCAGATACGCGGCCTTCCGGTAGAGAAGGCGCTCGAAGTGCTGACCTTCAGTAACAAAAAGGCGGCCGAGCTGATCAAGAAGATACTGAACTCTGCGATCGCAAATGCAGAGAACAATGAGGGAGCTGATATTGACGAATTGCGAGTCTCTGCAATCCACGTTGATGAGGGGCCTACAATGAAACGAATTCGGGCGCGTGCCAAAGGGCGTGCTGCGCGGATCTTAAAGCGGACCAGTCACATTACCGTGACTGTGGCCGACGAATAAGCGGGCAAGAGAGGCCAAAATGGGTCAAAAAGTACATCCAATAGGTATTCGACTGGGCATCGTGAAGGACTGGACGTCCACATGGTACGCAAGCTCCAAAGACTACGCTGATATGCTGAATACAGATCTCGAAGTGAGAGATTATCTGAGAAAGAAGCTCTCTCAGGCATCAGTGAGTCGCATACAGATAGATCGTCCGGCAAATAATGCCCACATTACCATTCATACCGCCCGCCCCGGCCTGGTGATTGGCAAGAAAGGCGAAGATATCGATGCCCTGCGCAGCGAAGTCTCAAAGCGGATGAATATCCCTGTGCACATCAGCATCGAAGAGATTCGTAAACCTGAGCTGGATGCACAGCTGGTTGCGGAGGGGATTGCCCAGCAACTGGAGCGACGCATCATGTTTCGTCGCGCCATGAAACGCGCTGTTCAGAACAGTATGCGTCTCGGAGCGCAAGGCATTCGGGTAAATGTCGGTGGACGCCTGAATGGCGCAGAGATTGCACGCAGCGAATGGTACCGCGAGGGTCGCGTTCCATTGCATACCCTGCGTGCCGATATTGATTACGGCTTTGCCGAAGCCAACACGACCTATGGTGTACTTGGCGTAAAGGTGTGGATATTCAAAGGTGAGATTTATGCCGATGCGCTGAATCAGGAGCCTGCGCCTGTGAAGGAGAAGAGATCCGCATCAAGGGCAAAGCCAGCAGGAAAGAGGGCGTAACCCATGTTGCAACCAAAACGTACAAAATTCCGTAAGCAGCACAAAGGCCGCAACCGCGGTCTTGCTAATCGCGGCAGCACCGTCAGCTTTGGCGAGTTTGGGCTGAAAGCCACCGGCCGAGGCCGGATTACCGCACGCCAGATCGAGGCGGCTCGCCGCACGATTACACGCCATGTAAAGCGTGGTGGCAAGTTGTGGATTCGCGTCTTTCCCGACAAGCCGATCAGCAAAAAGCCGCTGGAAGTTCGGATGGGTAAAGGCAAGGGCAATGTAGAGTACTGGGTTGCCCAGATTCAGCCGGGTCGCATGCTTTATGAGATTGAAGGCATTTCAGAAGAGCTGGCGCGCGAAGCATTCAGACTGGCTGCAGCAAAACTGCCTATTGGTACAACCTTTGCAAAACGGATGGTGATGTAAATGAGTGCAACAGAATTACGCGGGAAGAAACCTGCGGAACTTGAAGAGGCACTGTTGGAGTTGCGTAAAGAGCAGTTTTCGTTGCGTATGCTTCGAGGCACAGGACAGTTGGCGCGCCCATCAGAGATGCGTCGGGTTCGTAAAGAGATCGCACGGGTCAAGACCGTTATGACTGAGCAGAAGACAGGTAATGCATCATGAGTGAGCAACAGGCAATCAACAGGACGCTCACTGGACGTGTTGTAAGTGACAAGATGGATAAAACCATTACAGTCCTTATCGAAAGACAGGTGAAGCATCCGCTGTATGGGAAATTCATCAAGCGCTCGACCAAGGTGCATGCACACGATGAGTCTAACGAGTGCAATGCAGGCGATACAGTAGTGGTTGAGCAGTGCAGGCCGCTCTCTAAATCCAAGACATGGCGCTTGGTTAAAGTTGTCGAAAAAGCCAGCTAAGCTGCTGCGCATTTTTATTAATATTTTTATAGCTGTAGTTGGGATAAACCAATGATCCAGATGCAGAGTAATATGACGGTTGCTGATAACAGCGGCGCCAAGCGCGTGCAGTGCATAAAGGTACTGGGCGGTTCGCACAGGCGTTATGCAGGTATCGGTGACATCGTTAAAGTGAGTGTTAAGGATGCCATACCGCGTGGCAAGGTCAAAAAGGGCGAGATCTATAACGCGGTTGTCGTGCGTACAAAAAAAGGTGTTCGTCGCTCTGATGGATCACTGATCCGTTTTGATGGCAATGCTGCGGTTCTGTTGAACGCCCAGCTGCAGCCTATCGGTACCCGCATCTTTGGGCCGGTTACTCGTGAGCTGCGTAGCGAGCGCTTCATGAAGATTATTTCACTCGCCCCCGAAGTCTTGTGAGGTATTGATCATGGCGATGCGAAAAATCAAGAAAGGCGACCAGGTTATCGTCTTGGCAGGAAAAGACCAGGGAAAGAGAGGCACCGTAGTGCGCGTAACGAATGATGACCGAATTGTTGTAGAGAACATCAATATGGTCAAACGCCACACCAAAGCGAACCCAAACAAGGGTGTAACAGGAGGCATTCTCGATAAAGAGATGCCGTTGCATATCTCAAATGTTGCGCTGTTTAATCCGGTAACAGAGAAGGGTGATCGCGTCGGTTTTAAAGTCCTGGAGGATGGCCGCAAGGTGCGTTTTTTCAAGTCAAATGGCGAAGTTGTAGATACAGATACTTAAGGCGGATAGGGTAATGTCAAGACTAGAGCAGGTCTATCGTGAGACGATCGTACCGCAGCTGCAGGAGAAGTTCGCGTTTAAAAGCGTCATGCAGGTGCCAAAGATCACCAAAGTCACGCTCAATATGGGTGTTGGTGGAGCGATTGGCGATAAAAAGGTAATGGAGCATGCGCTCTCTGATATGCAGATGATCGCAGGCCAAAAGCCGATCGTGTGTAAAGCGCGTAAATCGGTGGCGGGTTTCAAGGTGCGCGAAGAGTGGCCAATTGGCTGCAAGGTGACCCTGCGCAGTGACCGCATGTATGAGTTTCTGGATAGACTGATCAACATCGCTATCCCTCGTATCCGTGATTTTCGTGGCCTCAATCCAAGGTCGTTTGATGGTAGGGGTAACTACAGCATGGGAGTGACTGAGCAGATCATATTCCCAGAGATCGATTATGATAAAATCGATACATTACGTGGCCTGGATATTACGATCACCACTGATGCAAAGAGCGATGAAGAGGGAAAGGCCTTGCTTCAGGCTTTTAAATTTCCGTTCAAGAGTTGAGTAAAGCAGATGGCTAAGAACAGTATGATTGCACGCGACGTAAAACGCGCACGCATTGCAAAAAAGTATGCCGCTAAGCGCACCGCACTGCGGGCCACCATTAAGGATGTGAATGCAGCACCGGAAGAGAAAGAGGCGGCCGTTGTGCAGCTTCAGAAGCTTCCGCGTGATGCGAGTCCTTGCCGCCAGCGTAACCGTTGCCGGATCAGTGGGCGTCCTCATGGTTTTTACCGTAAGTTTGGGCTTTCACGCAACAAGCTGCGTGAAGCAGCGATGCGCGGTGATGTACCCGGCCTGGTCAAAGCCAGCTGGTAAAACGAATTCTTTTTTAATATCTGTGGGTATCGTGCCAGCTTTGGCAGACTGACCCGGAGGAGTAACCAAATGAGTATGTCGGATCCAATTGCGGATATGCTGACACGCATTCGTAATGGGCTGGCTGTGGGGAAAACCACAGTCTCCATGCCCGGTACCAAAGTTAAATCTGCTATCGCAACCGTACTGAAAGATGAGGGTTACATCTCCGGTTTTTCTGTGACGGATGAAGATGGAAAACCTGCGATTAATGTGGAGCTGAAATATTTCCAGGGCAAGCCGGTCATGGAGATGATCAAGCGCGTAAGCCGACCAGGTTTGCGGATCTACAAAGGCCGCGATGAGCTTCCAAAGGTTCGAGGCGGCATTGGCATTGCCATCATTTCTACTTCCAAAGGTGTCATGACCGATCGAGCAGCGCGTGCTGCGGGTCATGGCGGTGAAGTTATTGCGTACATTGCGTAAGAGGGTGAGAAATGTCTAGAGTAGCCAAAAACCCGATTACCGTGCCTGCTGGTGTAGAGGCCAAGATCAGCGGTCAGGATATCTCCGTCAAAGGAACCAAAGGCACGCTGCAACTCAATATTCACGATACGATCAGCGTAAGCCAGGCCGATGGTGTCTTGACGATTGCCCCTAATGACCAGGCCAACAAAAAGGCCTGGGCAATGGCCGGCACCACGCGTGCCCTGATCAACAACATGGTTACCGGTGTCAGCACAGGATTTCAGCGCAAACTCCAGCTTGTTGGTGTGGGTTACCGCGCCCAGGCAAAGGGTAAAGCGCTCAATCTTTCACTGGGGTTCTCGCATCCGGTTGACTATTCGGTTCCTGAGGGTATCACTATAGAGACCCCGGCTCCGACTGAGGTGGTGATTTCTGGGTGCTGCAAACAGCGTGTCGGACAAGTGGCGGCTGAGATACGTGCATTTCGCCCACCTGAGCCCTACAAAGGTAAAGGCGTTCGATATTCCGATGAGGTTGTGGTCCGTAAAGAGGCCAAGAAGAAATAAGGTGTTATGACGATGGACAAAAAGAGATCCCGAATTCGCCGTGCGCGCCGTGCGCGCGCCAAGATCAAAGAGCTGGGAGTGCACCGTTTGAGTATACACCGTACCCCACAGCACATGTATGCACAGGTGATTGCGCCCTGTGGGTCTAAAATCGTTGCCAGTGCATCGACCGTTGATAAGGCCGTGAAAGCTGAACTTGGCGGTGGTACAAGCAACAGTTCAGCTGCCGCAGCTGTGGGTAAAGCCATTGCTGAGCGTGCGAAAGCAGCAGGTATCGAAATGGTCGCTTTTGATCGTTCCGGTTTTAAATATCATGGACGGGTGAAGTCATTAGCCGACGCTGCCCGTGAAAACGGTCTTCAGTTCTAGGGGTTACTAGCATGGCGAATTACAACGCAAATCAAGACGGCGATGAGCTCATAGAAAAACTGATCAACGTTAATCGCGTGGCCAAGGTTGTGAAGGGTGGCCGCCAGTTTGGTTTCTCTGCACTGACGGTGGTAGGCGATGGCGAAGGCCGGGTAGGATTTGGGCAGGGCAAGGCGCGCGAGGTACCTATTGCGATTCAAAAAGCGATGGAAAATGCGCGCAAAAACATGGTGGATGTAAAGCTTGCAAAAACCACCCTGCAATACCCAATCATGTCACGGCATGGTGCAGCCAAGGTCTATATGCAGCCCGCATCAGAGGGTACGGGCATTATTGCTGGTGGCGCGATGCGTGCTGTATTTGAAGTGGTTGGAGTGCAGAACGTGCTGGCAAAATGTGTTGGATCAAACAATCCAGTCAATGTTGTCAGAGCAACCATCAGGGGTCTCTCTGAGATGACCGATGCGGAGAGTGTTGCTGCAAAACGCGGTAAGACTGTAGAAGAGATTTTGGGGTAAGGCATGGCTACCAAAGAGAAAGCAATGATGCGGGTCACCCTGCTTCGCAGCATGAATGGCAGGCTGAAGAGCCATCAGGCATGCGTGCGCGGGTTGGGTCTGCGAAGAATACATCAGACCGTTGAGGTTGAGGACACCCCTTCGACCCGCGGTATGGTTAATCAGGTTTCCTACATGGTCAGGGTCGAGGGGGCATAATGCGTTTGAATACACTGAAGCCTGCCGCTGGCAGCAAACAACCCAGAAAGCGCGTTGGCCGTGGTATCGGCAGCGGGCTGGGCAAGACCTGCGGGCGTGGACACAAAGGTCAAAAATCCCGCTCAGGCGGTATGCCCAAGATCGGTTTCGAAGGCGGTCAGATGCCTTTGCAGCGCCGCCTGCCTAAAGTCGGTTTTGTATCACGCAAGGCAAAGTATACGGCTGAGATTCGTCTTAATGAACTACAGTCTATCGAGGTCGATGTGATTGATCTTGCCGCGCTTCAGGCGGCCGATATTCTAGGTAATTCAATCAAGCGCGCAAAGGTCATCCTCTCAGGAAAAATTGAGAAGGCTGTGACTGTGCGTGGATTGGCTGTAACCAATGGAGCTCGCGCCGCTATAGAGGCAGCGGGTGGAAAGATCGAGGACTAAATGGCCGGTTTAGGATCATCTGCTGCCGGGTCGGGGCGACTGACAGAGCTGCGCCAGCGCATATTTTTTGTGCTGGGCGCGCTACTGGTGTTTCGTATTGGAACCTTTATCCCGGTACCTGGCGTAGACCCGACGGCGCTTGCTGCGCTGTTTGATCAGCAGCAAGGGACTATCCTGGACATGTTTAACATGTTCTCAGGTGGTGCCTTGTCCCGTGCCAGTCTTTTTGCGCTGGGTATCATGCCCTATATCTCTGCATCCATTATCATGCAGCTGATGACCTCTGTTGTGCCCAAGCTGGAGCAGCTGAAAAAAGAGGGTGAGGCCGGTCGGCGCAAGATCACGCAGTACACGCGGTATGGCACCGTACTGCTGGCCAGCTTTCAGGCGGTTGGTATTGCCATGTCGCTACAGTCGCAAACCGCAAATGGCATGCAGGTGGTGATTAACCCTGGCTCTGGTTTTATACTTACGGCGGCGGTTTCACTGGTTACCGGCACTATGTTTTTGATGTGGCTGGGTGAGCAGATAACTGAGCGTGGCATTGGTAATGGTATTTCGCTGATCATCTTTGCCGGTATCGTTGCTGGGCTTCCCTCTGCAGTTGGCGGAACACTGGAGCTTGCGCGCACAGGAGAGTTGAACGCAATCATAATTCTTACACTCTTTCTGTTGGCTGTTGCAGTGACCGCTTTTGTTGTCTTCGTTGAGCGAGGGCAACGCAGGATCACCGTTAACTATGCAAAACGCCAGCAGGGGAGAAAGATGATCGCCGGGCAGACCAGTCATCTGCCGTTGAAGCTGAACATGGCCGGCGTTATTCCGCCAATCTTTGCCTCAAGCATCATTCTGTTTCCCGCCACTCTTGGGCAGTGGATTGGGACGAGTGAAGATATGCGTTGGGTGCAGGATATTGTTGCCAAACTCTCTCCTGGCGAGCCGATCTATGTCATATCGTATGCAGTTGCGATTATATTTTTCTGCTTTTTTTATACGGCGCTGACCTTTAACTCAAAGGATACGGCAGATAACCTGAAGAAATCAGGTGCCTTTATTCCAGGGATACGCCCTGGCGCGCAGACAGCAAAATATATTGACGGTGTTATGTCTCGCTTGACACTGGTTGGTGCACTCTATATTACTGCGGTCTGTCTGCTGCCCGAATTTTTGATTGTTGCCTGGAACGTCCCCTTCTATTTTGGCGGTACATCACTGTTGATTATCGTGGTTGTTGTTATGGATTTTATGGCGCAGGTGCAGGCGCACCTTATGTCTCATCAGTACGAAGGGCTGATGAAAAAAGCAAATTTAAAGGGCCGTGGCGGCAGCGGAATGCTGCGCTGAGGCCGTAACCAAAATATTGGAGACTAAGCCATGAAAGTAAGGGCTTCTGTAAAGAGAATCTGCCGGAATTGCAAAATCGTTCGCCGCAAAGGTGTGGTGCGTGTTATTTGCAAAGATGGTCGGCATAAACAGAGGCAGGGCTAAGCGTTTGCCCTGCAGGGTTTTCGTAGGTTGTTATCAATCTGCGCTGCCCATAATTTATAGCGAAATGCTTATCCGATTGCGCCTCATTTATTCAGCAATTCCCAGGCCAATGACTGCTGGGGTGGCTTGAAATGACGCGGTTAAAGAGATAGAATTCCGCTCTTCACAAAAGTGAAATTACCAGATTCAGGAGATATACCAGATGGCGCGTATTGCAGGCGTTAACATACCGGATCGTAAGCATGCGGTGATTGCATTGACATCGATCTATGGCATCGGGCGTTCAGCCGCTGCGGAGATCTGTGCTGCAACAGGTGTTGCTCCCGATGCAAAGATACAGGCACTCACTGAAGGCCAGGTAGACGCGCTACGCAGTGAAGTCGCCAAATATCAGGTAGAGGGCGATCTGCGTCGAGAGGTATCGATGAACATAAAGCGCCTTATGGATCTGGGCTGCTATCGTGGTATTCGCCATCGTCGCGGTCTTCCGTTGCGTGGGCAGCAAACTCAGACGAATGCGCGCACACGTAAAGGGCCGCGTCGTCCTATTCGCAAATAATCTGTTGCCGGATTTCCGGTAATTCCGTAGCAAGGAACTGAAACCCAATGGCAAAAGATAGCAGCCGCAAGAAGGTAAAGAAGAGCATCACCGATGGTGTTGCTCATATTCATGCCTCTTTCAACAACACCATTATTACCATCACAGACCGCCAGGGTAATGCGCTGGCATGGGCGACCGCAGGCGGATCTGGATTTCGTGGCTCACGTAAGAGCACGCCATTTGCTGCGCAGGTCGCTGCTGACCGTGCCGGTAATATGGTTAAAGAATTTGGTGTAAAAAACCTCGATGTAAGTGTGAATGGGCCGGGGCCTGGTCGTGAATCTGCTGTCCGCGCACTCAATAATGCGGGGTTTAAAATCACCAGCATTACAGATGTGACGCCGATCCCACACAACGGCTGTCGTCCGCCTAAAAAGCGCCGCGTCTGATTTCGGAGTATCAAAAATGGCAAGGTATATTGGTCCAAAATGTAAACTGAGTCGACGCGAAGGCACCGATCTCTTTCTCAAGAGCCGTTCCCGCTCTCTTGATTCCAAATGCAACATGGAAAAGGTTCCGGGGCAGCAGACAGAGCGGCGTCGTCGCGTCTCAGATTACGGCCTCCAGCTGCGTGAAAAGCAAAAGATGCGCCGCCTGTATGGTGTTATGGAAAAGCAGTTCCGTAACTACTACAAAAAGGCCGCTCAGATCAAAGGCGCCACAGGTGAAAACCTCTTGCAGCTTCTGGAAAAGCGCCTGGATAATGTTGTCTACCGTATGGGGTTTGGCAGTACCCGTGCCGAAGCGCGCCAGTTGATCAGCCACAAGGCGATTGAGGTCAATGGCAAGGTGATCAACATCGCCTCTTATCAGGTCAGTGAGAATGATGAGGTTGCCGTCAGAGAGAAGAGTCGCAAGCAGATCAGGATTCAAAGCGCTTTGGCTATCGCTGAACAGTATGGCTTTGCCGATTGGGTTGAGGTTGACGCTAAAGCGATGAAGGGCATTTTAAAGCGAGTACCTGACCGTTCAGAATTGCCAGCAGAAATCACAGAACAGCTGGTTGTTGAGCTGTATTCAAAGTAAGGACGTTTCTAGAGGATCATCCATGGCGGACTCCGTTACAGAATTTTTAAAGCCGCGTCTGGTCAATGTTCAGGCGATAAACGAGCGACATGCAAAGGTCTCGCTCGAGCCTTTAGAGCGTGGCTTTGGCCATACCCTGGGTAATGCATTGCGTCGAATTCTTCTCTCCTCAATGCCCGGCAGCGCAGTTGCCGAAGTTGAGATAGAGGGGGTTCTTCATGAGTACACCACTATCGAAGGCGTGCAGGAAGATGTGCTTGATATCCTGCTGAACCTGAAAGAGCTGGCAATTACCATGCATGCCAAGGATGAGGCGGTACTGACACTTAAAAAGAAAGGGCCAGGCCCTGTCTTGGCGAGCGACATTGCGCTGGATCATGATGTTGAAATTGCCAACCCGGATCATGTTATCGCCAATCTCACCAAAGAGGGCGAGCTGAACATGACCCTGTATGTGATTCGCGGTCGAGGTTATCAGCCTGCGGCCACGCGTCAAAGCCTCTCTGGTGATGAGCGCCCTATTGGCAGGCTACAACTTGATGCTTCGTTTAGCCCGGTAAAACGTCTGGCCTATTCAGTTGAAGCCGCGCGTGTTGCACAGAGAACGGATCTGGATCGGCTCGTCATTGACATGGAAACCAATGGTACGATTGATCCGGAAGAGTCTATTCGGCGAGCTGCAACAATACTGCAAGATCAGCTTTCTGCATTCGTCCTGCTGGATGAAACAACAGTCAGTGAAGCAGATGCACCGGTTGCGGAGGCGCAGATTGACCCGATATTGTTGCGTCCGGTTGACGATCTTGAGCTTACCGTGCGTTCAGCCAACTGCCTTAAGGCAGAGAGTATATTCTTGATCGGGGATCTTATTCAGCGTACCGAGGTTGAGCTATTGAAAACGCCTAATCTGGGTAAAAAATCACTGACTGAGATCAAAGACGTGCTTGCAACACGCGGCCTCTCATTAGGCATGCGCCTGGAAAACTGGCCGCCAGAGAGAAGTGCGGGTGAGACGAATGTCTTGTCTTCAGCCATGCTCTAACACATCTACTTTTAACTATTTACCGTAGGAAGTTGACCTAATGCGTCATCGTAAATCAGGACGGCAGCTGAACCGTAATAGCAGTCATCGTAAAGCGATGTTTCGAAACATGACATGCTCGCTTTTGCAGCATGAGCTGATCAAGACAACGTTGCCAAAAGCAAAAGAGCTTCGCCGTGTCGCAGAGCCCATTATCACGCTTGCCAAGATTGACAGCGTGGCAAAGCGTCGCCTGGCCTTTTCACGGCTACGTGATGCGGAGGCGGTTAGCAAGCTGTTTTCTGAGATCGCCCCGCGCTTTGCCGACCGCCCCGGAGGCTATATCCGCATTCTTAAATGTGGCTACCGTGTCGGAGATAAGGCACCAATGGCTTATGTGGAGCTGGTTGACCGACCAGAGGTTGAAGAGAGCGAAGCTGTAGAGGCGTAATTTGCTTTCGATTTCGGCACAAAAAAACCGGACTTTGTCCGGTTTTTTTGTGCCTGTAAAAGATCTAATCTCTTTCTGCTGTTTTTATTAAAAGGGTATTTGCATGAGCCAGACTGGGGGAGAATTTGTTAGCCAGTTTGTCCTGATAACAGACTTTGGTTGTCATGGCCCTTACCTGGGACAGATGCATGCTGTGTTGAAGACCCATGCGGCGCACATCCCAATTATTGACCTCCTATCTGATGCGCCCTTATGCAATCCCCGTGCTTCTGCATATTTGATTGCGGCACTATCGAATTATATACCTGATGGTGCAGTTTTCCTCGCAGTTGTTGATCCAGGGGTTGGAGGAGCACGAGCCGGGATCATTGTAGAGAGTGACCGTCATCTGTTTGTTGGCCCGGATAATGGGCTTCTGTCTCAAGTAGTGCGCCAGTCAAGTGGGTGCAAGGCCTGGAAGATTGATTGGACTCCTCCACAATGCTCTTCCACTTTTCACGGCAGAGATGTATTTGCACCCATCGCAGCCAAGCTGGCAAACCGTGAGCCGTTCCGTAGAGTGCCAATTGGTGTGGACTCTATGGTGGGGTTTGATTGGCCTGAAAATCTACATGAGTGCATTTATATTGATCACTATGGGAATATTTATACAGGTATTAAGAGCTGCGGAATTGGAAGTGATGCGGTAATAAAAGTTGGTGCTCATACCATCTGCTGCGCAAACACCTTTTCAGACAGGTTGCCTGGTGAGCTATTCTGGTATGTTAACTCTTGTGGGCTGATAGAGATCGCAGCCAATCTCAATCGAGCCAGTGAGGTTCTTGATATGAAGGTGGGTGATGGAATAGCGCTGTAGCTATGAAGGTCTCTGTTTTGCCATTATTTTTATGAAGTGCTTGACCAGTTCCTGATCCCACTGGCCGTTATTGGTTTCACTTTCAAAGATGCTGAGAGCTATCTCTTTCTGCATCGCCTTTCGATATGGCCGGGTGGATGTCATGGCATCGTAGGTGTCTGCAATGGAGATGATTCTTGCACCTAAAGGGATCTCTTCGCCCATTAGTCCATCAGGCTTCCCATTGCCATCATAACGTTCATGGTGATGCTTTATCATTGGGATGATGTCAGACAGGGATTTTAGCGGCTGGCAGATTGTTGCGCCTATGGATGGGTGGGCGATTACATCTTCATATTCATCGCCCTGGAGGGCCCCTTTTTTCGATAGCACTTTTCCGCTTACACCGATCTTGCCAATATCATGGAGGATGCCGGCTTTATGAATGCGGTCTTGTGCGCGGTCGGATAGCCCGACAGCTTTTGCCAAATCAGTGGCCAATGCTGCAACACGCTCCGAGTGACCTTTGGTGTAGGGGTCTTTGGCTTCCAGTGCTAAAGCCAGTGTCAGTATAATATCCTCGCTGCTATCCAGGTCATCATGCAGGCTCTTGATTCTTAACAGCGAACGAACACGAGCCATCAATTCATGCTTGTTAAAAGGCTTGGAGAGAAAGTCGTCTGCGCCGGCATTCAGCCCTTTAATCTTATCCTCAATCTCGGTGAGTGCAGTGATCATGATAATAGGGATAAAACGGGTCTTTTCATTGTTCTTCAGTTGAGTGCAGACCTGGTAGCCGTCCAGCCCTGGCATCATGATGTCGAGCAAAAGCAGATCGGGTGCCTCTGTAATAGCCATCTCGAGTCCTGAGTGACCATTGTACGCGGTGATAACCTCATAATCAGCGGCATAAAGGTAGGCCTCCAGCAGTTCGACGTTGGTAATATTGTCGTCGATGACCAGTATTCTTTGTCTGCGGTTATGCATGAGGCTGGTTCTCATTATTGTGTAAAGGCAGCGTTAATAGGGCTCTAAGGTAAGCGGTGTATGTATGGGGATGGTAAAAGTGAAGCAACTCCCTTGATGTTGTCTGCTGAACACTGATATGTGGCCGCCGTGCATCTCAACAAACTCCTTGGTTAAGGCAAGTCCCAAGCCGGTTCCTTCATAGTTTCGAGAGGAGGAGCCATCTACCTGTCGGAAAGGTTTAAAGATGTTTTCGATGTGCTCATGTGGGATTCCTATGCCGGTGTCGCTTACCGATACCTTTAAATTGCTGTCGATTTGCTGGACAGTAACGGTTATGTTTCCACCCTCTGGAGTGAATTTGATTGCGTTACTTAGAAGATTGTACATGATCTGCCGAAACCGAACGCAATCAGCAATGATTAAATCGGGGGCTTGCTCAGTATGAAAAGAGAGTTTTACATTGGCTTTGGAAGCCAGCTGCAAGCTGAGGTTATGAACCTCAATAATGGCATCGGTAACGACCAGCTCCCTTAAATGAAGAGTCATTTTGCCAGCTTCAATCTTTGACAGGTCAAGAATGTCGTTGATCACTTCAAGCAGATGCTTTCCGCTTTTATAGATATTGTTTAAGTATCTGCGTTGCTTCTCATTAATTTCACCGTAGACCTCTTCTGTCAGCACCTCGGAAAAACCCATAATGGCATTTAGCGGTGTGCGAAGTTCATGCGACATGCTGGCCAAGAATTGTGATTTCAGGTGGCTGGCCTTTTCAAGCTCTTCATTGGAGGCCTTAAGTTCGAGTGTTCTCTCCTGGATCTTTTTCTCCAGATCGGCATAAGATGATTTTAATGCCGTTGTCATCTTGTTGAACTCTTCCGCAAGATCCTCGATTTCATCAGAAGATTGAACCTCAATTTTATGATCAAGATTTCCGCCTCCAATAATAGAGGCGCCTTCCTTTAGCGTGTGAATAGGGTTGATCAGTTTTTTTAGCAGTAAATAGATGATGAGTGTAAGCAGAAGTGCCAAAATAAATCCGGGTAATGCGGCACCGATCAACACGCTTCTTGTGGGTGCAATAAAGGCCTCAATAGCAGGCTGTGTGATAGAGACATACAGCTCATCAGTGCCGCTATAGATTAATCCGGTCTGATAAGCCAATGAAAGGGGTGTCAGGGTGTGGAGAGACTCAATGCCGTGCTCATCAATCTCTATGTTCCACTGTTTTGTGCCAGATGCAATTGCATCGGTGAGCTGTGTTGAAAAGGGTATGTTGCCAGTGGTAACGATAGGATCATAAACAAGCATGCCGGATTTCGTGAGCAGGTTAAAGTGCCCTGCTTCCACAGGGTTGCTGATTTGAATTCTGCTTAGCAGCTGGGGGATGTTCAAATATGTAATCATGCCCCCAATGACGCTACTGTTATTATCTTCAGTATGGCTGTGGATGGGGGTAAAGATCGGGATATAGAACCCCTTGCTGGTATGGCTGTTGATTGGGTCGCCAACCATTGAATTTGCAGTGATGTCGTTAAAAACAGAGAGCGCAAAGGTGCTTTTTGGAGGCGCCTCGATCTCTGCGCCTAACTGCAATATCAGATTGCCAGCCTGGTTGTAGATAAGATAGGTGGCATAGGGTTTGTGGTTTATCCCTTTGCTGAAACCGTTTTTTATTGAGGCGCTGAGTGGCTTCTGTTCGTCCGTTGTGCTGCGAACCAGGAGGTGAACATCGGGGTGTTGTATTATGAGCATCCCTTCCGATGCTTCTTTATCGAGGGTGGTGCGGATATTTGCTGCTATTTGATGGGTAAGGTGGATCAGACTTTTGCCCGTCGATTGCCGAAAAATATCCATCCCCCAGATGTAGATGGATGCGATGCCAAACAGTCCCGGAATGAATCCAATAGCCAGCATGCTGAGAAGGATTTTTGATTTGATATTGATGCGTTTGGTTAGCATATAAACTGTGGCTCTTTATCTGACCCAGTGGCTATAAAGTGGAGGATAGCTTGAAAGCATGAATTGGAAAACCATAAATGCTGTCAGCTGCTGTGATTCAGCAGGCCTTTAATTAAGGGGATAAAAAATGCCGCCCTAAAGGCGGCATTGTTAGCTATCCGTATGGAAGCTATTCAAATCTGGCAAGAATTTCAGCGGCTGGAATATCTGCAAGCTCTGGAGGCATACTGTTTGGAGAGACTTCCAGTTGTATCTCTTGCAGCGCAAGAGAGGGGGTGAAAAAATCATCCCTGTATGCGGTAGCGGGGTGCTCTGTCTGTATCGTACTGTTGCTACTGATCAACGCACCACTGGCCATATCAATCACAGTCATCATCACTCTTCTCCCGTCTACTGGCTCTTGCCTGTTCTATCGGCGGTCTACTGGATTACTTAAGGAGGGGGTTGATCAATCTCCCCCCTGAACCCGAGAGTTCCAAGGTTATCTTAGCGTGATGTGCAGTTGTATCATCATAATCATTGCATTGTACAGGCGGTTTCGCGATGATATTCGTTTCACCTCAAGAGCAGGGGGCAAGATGTGAGCTGGTGGGGAAAAGTAGTTGGTGGGGCCTTTGGGTTTATGGTGGGTGGCCCGCTCGGCGCACTGCTGGGTGCGGCACTGGGTCATAATCTGGACAAAGGGCTTAAGGGTCTGGATGGGGCGGAAAAGCTTGATCCTGGCGATCGTGAGCGGGTACAGACCGCCTTTTTTACCGCCACCTTCTCTGTGATGGGGCATGTGGCCAAGGTGGATGGCCGGGTCTCCGCAGATGAGATTGCGCTGGCGCAATCGGTGATGAATGAGATGGATCTGGCACCCCACCTGCGCCAGACCGCCATGCGCCTCTTTACCGAGGGGAAGGCGGCTGATTTCCCGCTGGATGATGTGCTGGATCAGTTTCGGCGTGAGTGCCATCGGCGCAATACGTTGATCCAGATGTTTGTTGAGATCCAGATCCAGGCGGCCTATGCAGATGGCCGACTGGCCCCGGCAGAGGAGGAGCTGCTGCTGCATATCTGCTCACAAGTAGGCGTCTCGGAATTTATCTACCGCCGCCTGGAGCAGATGATTGCTGCCGAGCGGGGGTTCAATGGCGGTGGAAGACGGCAGCGTGGCGCACCGCCCGCACAGCCTCAGGGGCTGTCGCTGAAAGATGCCTATGCCATCCTCAATGTCTCGCCGGATACCAGTGACAGTGAAGTGAAAAAGGCCTACCGCCGCCTGCTCAGCCAGCATCATCCAGACAAGCTGGTGGCCAAAGGGCTGCCGGAGGAGATGATGAAGATGGCCACACGCAAGACCCATGATATCCGCAAGGCCTACGAAAAGGTGAAAGAGACTCGCGGATGGTAATCCCCTTGAATTTGAGAGAGAACATGTCCAAAAATCTGATTGCCCCCTCCATCCTTGCTGCCGATTTTGCCAAGTTGGGTGAAGAGGTGGATAACATCCTGGCAGCGGGGGCCGATATAGTGCACTTCGATGTGATGGATAACCACTATGTACCCAACCTCACCATCGGCCCGCTGGTCTGTGAGGCGCTGCGCAAACATGGGGTGACCGCGCCCATTGATGTGCACCTGATGGTCAAGCCGGTGGATCGAATCATCCCCGATTTTGCCCAGGCGGGTGCCAGCTACATCACCTTCCATCCGGAGGGTTCAGAGCACATCGACCGCACCTTGCAGCTGATCCACAACGAGGGTTGTAAATCCGGTCTGGTGTTCAACCCGGCTACCCCCTTGTCATACCTGGAATATGTGATGGAGAAGGTGGATATGATTCTGCTGATGTCCGTGAACCCCGGTTTTGGCGGGCAGAGCTTCATCCCTGCCACGCTGGATAAGTTGCGTCAGGTGCGCAGGATGATTGACGCATCCGGGCGGAAGATCCGGCTGGAGATCGATGGTGGCGTAAAGGTTGATAACATCCGTGAGATCAGAGAGGCCGGGGCCGATACCTTTGTCGCCGGCTCCGCACTCTTTGGTGCCGCACGAGATGATGATCCCAACCGCTATGACAGCA